>JACRDA010000046.1 GCA_016212965.1 Myxococcales bacterium | reverse complement strand
GCCGAGCTCGTCGCGCACCTCCTGTTCGCGGTGTTCTCGGCGCTCTTCGCGAGCCAGCTCGAGCTCGCGCCCGAGCACGACGCACCGGTCCGGCGGCTCGTGCTCGTGACGCGCGCCGGCCGCACCTTCCGGCTCGCCGAGGCCGATCTGCCGGCCGAGCAGGCGTCGCTCGACGCCCTGCTCGGCTCGATTCGCGGTCGCCTCGGGCTCGACGCGCCGCAGCCGAGGACGGTCCGCGGCGACGTGCTCGGGTGCGCGACCTGCGGCGCGCCCCTCGCGGCCGACGACGCGCCGACGGTCCGCTGTGCGTCGTGCGGTCATCCGAGCCCGGTGCCCGAGGAGCTGCGCGCCCGGATCCGCGCGCACCGCGCCGTCGCCGACGCCGGGCGCACCACCGAGGCCGCGGTGCGGGGGCTGCTCGAGCAGCCGGGGGCGGGGCGGGTGAACGCGCTCCTCGCGGCCGCGGCCGTCGTGTGCCCGGCGGCGTGGGTGCTCTTCGCGGTGCCCGTGTTCCTCGTGGGCCCGCGCAACGCCGGGGGCTTCGAGGTCGGCTGGATGCTCGCCGGTGGCGCGCTCGTGGTCGTCGGCGCGTTCTTGCTCGCGCGCGCGGCGCTCGCGGCGCGACGGGCGCTGCGCCTGCTGGCGTCGAGCTTCGGCGCCCGCGCTCCGGTCGCACCGGGGGCGAGCCCCGGCTGCCGGCGCTGCGGCGCGCCGCTGCCCGCGACCGAGGCCCTGGTCGTCGGCTGCGCCTACTGCCAGGCCGAGAACGTCCTCGGCATCGATCTCCGCGCGGCGGTGGCGCCGACGGTGGAGCACGCCCTGTCGCTCGCGGACCTCCTGCGGGCGCGGTCCCGCGAGGCGAGCTCGCGCCGCCGGGGCGCGCTCGTGGCGCTCGTGGCAGCGCTCGCGGCGGGCGGCATGGGCGTCGTGTCGATGTCGGTCGCGCGCGAGCACGCGGCGCGGCGGGCGCGCTGCACGGCCGGCGACGCCGAGGCGTGCCTGCGCGTGGGGGCCGA
Organism: Myxococcales bacterium; assembly: GCA_016212965.1. Classification (GTDB taxonomy): domain Bacteria; phylum Myxococcota_A; class Polyangia; order Polyangiales; family Polyangiaceae; genus JACRDA01. The sequence goes on along the minus strand of JACRDA010000046.1, from coordinate 15,192 downwards.
CTTCGACCTCGGCCTCGCCGTCGCCGAGGACGACGTCGCGGCGCTCGACTGGTACGCGCGCGGCTGCGAGCTCGGTGAGGCCGAGGCCTGCGACCGCGCGGCGAACGAGCTCCGCTGGGGCACGGGCGTCGAGCGCGACCTCGTGCGGCAGAAGGCGTACCGGGCGCGGGCCTGCGCGCTCGGCTGGGCCGAGGCTTGCGCGAACGACGACTGACCTTCAGCGCGGCGCGTCGTTCTGGTGGTCGCTCTGCACGCGGCCGTCCACGAGCTCGACGACCCGGTCGCACGCGTTCGCGATGCGCGGGTCGTGCGTGACGACGAGGAAGGTCGTGCCGAGCTCGCGGTTGAAGCGGCGCATGAGCTCGAGCACCTCCACGGAGGACTCGGTGTCGAGGTTGCCGGTGGGCTCGTCGGCGAGCACGAGCGGGGGCCGGCGCACGAGCGCGCGCGCCACCGCCACGCGCTGCTGCTGACCGCCCGAGAGGTCGGTCGTGCGGTAGCTCATCCGGTCGGCGAGCCCGACGGCGCGGAGCAGCTCCGCGGCGCGGCGGCGCAGGGCCTGGCTCGCGAAGCCCGTGTCGCCCCACTCGGGGAGCATGACGTTCTCGAGCGCAGTGAACGCGGGCAAGAGGTGGTGGAACTGGAAGACGAAGCCGAGCATGCGCGCCCGCACGGCCGTCAGGCCCGATTCGTCGAGCGCCGTCGTCTCGGTGTCCCCGAGCCAGATGCGCCCCGACGTCGGGCGGTCGAGCAGGCCGACGAGGTTCAAGAGCGTGCTCTTGCCGGAGCCCGAGGGGCCGACGAGGGCGGCGAACTCGCCGGCGCGGAGCGACACGGTGACGCCCGCGAGGGCGACGGTCTTCACCCGCTCGCCGTACTCCTTCACGGCGGCCTCGACCCGCAGGAGCGGGCGCCCCGCCGCGTCAGCCATTGCGGATGGCCCTGGCCGGATCGAGGCGCGCCGCGCGGCGGGCGGGGATGACGGCCGCGAGCAGCCCGACCCCGGTGGCGAGCGCCGCCGTCGCGGCGAAGAGCGAGAGGTCGAGCTCTATGGGGAACTTCGGTGCGCCGTTCGGATCGCGCGCCATGCTCTCGAAGAGCTTCGACAACAGGGCCCCGAACGCCGAGCCGACGATCGAGCCGAGCAGGCCGAGCACGCCGCCCTGGATGAGGAACACCGCGAGGACGCGGCGCGGCGCGGTGCCGACGGCGCGCAGGATGCCGATCTCGCGCGACTTCTGGACGACCGAGACGATGAGCACGCTCGCGATGCCGAGCGCCACGGCGACGACGACGAAGAACTGGATGACCGCTTTCGAGCCGCTCTGGGCCGACAGGCCCGCGAGCAGCTCGGCGTTGCGCTTCATCCAGCTCTGCGCGTCGAGACCGCTGCGGTCGTGCGCCTCCTCCGCCACGCGCTCCGCCTCGAACACGTCGGCGACCTTGAGCTCGAGGCTCGTCGCCCCGCCGGGCAGCGCGTAGAGGGACTGCGCGTGGCGGAGCGAGGTGAGGACCCAGGTCGAGTCGACCGCCTCGTTGCCGAGCGTGAAGACGCCCGCGACGGTCACGGTGTCGTCCACGCCCTCGGTCGTCGTGATGCGGATCTTGTCGCCCGTGGCGACGCCGAGGTCCGTCGCGAGCGTGGAGGCGACGAGCACGTTGCCGCCGGCGACGTCGTAGCGCCCCGCGACCAAGCTGCGGCGGACGTCGAGGATCGACAGGAACCGCTCGGCGTCGATGCCCCGGACGGCGATCGGGAGCTTCGCGTCGGCGCGCAGGGCGAAGCCCGCGCCGGTGACGAGCGGCGCGACCGCCGTCACGCCGGCGACGCGCTCGAGGTCCGCCATGACGAGCGGCCACTGGTCGATCGAGCGGAGGCGCTGCGAGGTGGCCTGCACGTTGCGCGCGATTGCGGTCTCGGCGCTCGGCTCCACGAGCGCCCGCGGCGCCTCGCGCGGCACCCGCACGGTCACGTGCGGCTGCGAGCCGAGGGTCTTCTCGATGAGCGACGCCTGCAGGCCGGTGATGAGCGCCGAGAGGAACACGATGACGCTGACCCCGACGGAGACGGCCGCGAGGATGAGCGCCGTCTGCCCCTTGGCGTCGCGCAGGTAGCGCAGGGCGACGAACCACGCGAAGGGCATGTCAACGCACCTCGTGGTCGACGCGCACGCGCTCGCCTGCCCGCAGCTGCCGTCCGTCCGTGAGCACGACCTCGTCGCTCTCCTCGAGGCCCGAGGTGATCTCGACGGCGCCGTCGCCGCGGATGCCGAGCGCGACCTCGCGGCGCACCACGCGCCCCGCCTCGACCACGAAGACCCAGGGCGTCGGCGTGGTCGCGCCGCGCAGGGCGTCGGGCGTGAGCGTCAGCGCCTGCGGCCGGGTCGCCACGGTGAGATCGACCGACACCGTCATGTCCGGCCGGAGCGACGGCGGCGCCTCGGGGACGCGCAGCCGCACCTCCACGCTGCCGCGCTCCGGGTCGATCGACGGCGCGATGTAGTGCAGCTCCGCGTCGAAGACCTGTTGCGGGAAGGCGTCGGGCGAGACGCGCGCTGTCTGGCCGAGCCGCAGGTGCGCAAGGTTGCGCTCGTCGGGCTGGAAGACGATCTCGGCGGCGCCCTCGGCGGCCATGACGAGGAGCGTGCGACCGGGCTGCACCACGTCGCCGACCTCCACCGCGCGCTCGAGGATCGTGGCGTCCTGCAGCGCGACGAGCCGGGTCTGCGCGAGGCGCACGTTCGCGCCGGCGAGCTGCGCCTCGGCCTGGCGCAGGGCCGTCCACGCGATGCGCGAGTCCGCGCCCCGCGGCGCGGCGGCGATCTGCTGGGCCTCGGCGGCGTTGCGCTGGGCGCTCGCGATGTCGACGGCGCGCCGCGCGTCGTCGAGGGCACTCGGCGTCGCGGCTCCGGCGGCGGCGAGCTGCGACGTGCGCTCGAGGTCGGCCAGGGCGCGCTCGAGGTTGCTCTCGGCCTGGCGCAGGCCCTCGTTCGCGACGATGGAGCCGACGCGGCGCAGCTGCTCCACCTTCGCCGAGGCCTGCTCGACCGCGGCCTTCGCCTGCTCGACCGCGGCCTGCGCCTCCGCGTCGTCGATCTGGACGAGCAGGCTCCCCGCCTTCACCCGCTGACCCACGACGGCTCCGACGGCGACGACGAGGCCCGGCACCTGGGCGGACACCTGCACGCGCGCCGGCACCCAGACGCGGCCGCTCGCGATGACGTGCTGCTCGAGGTCCCGGCGCACGGCCGACGTCGTGCGCACGGCGGGCCCGCGCGCGCGGAGCACGACGACGACGATGGCCGCGCCGAGCAGGACGACGGCGATCCAGAGGCCGGGACGCCGGAGCAGTTTGCGCATCGCGCACGTCTCTTACCACCGCGCGGCCCTTCGGGCCTCAATCGCGCGCGCGGTATCCGGTCGCGCGGTCGATGCCGTGCAGCAGGGGCTCGCCCCGCTCGAGGCGCGCGACGTTGTCGACGAGCACCGCGGCGGCGCGCTCGACGTAGCGTCGGCCGAGCCCGGCCACGTGCGGCGTGACGAGGGTGTTCGGGGCGTCCCAGAGCCCGCTCTCGGGCGGGAGCGGCTCCTCGGCGAACGCGTCGAGCGCGGCGCCCCCGAGGCGACCCTCGCGCAGCCTGGCATCGAGCGCCGCCTCGTCGACGAGGGCCCCGCGCGCCACGTTCACGAGCACGGCGCTCGGGCGCAAGAGAGCGAGCGCGCGCGCGTCGAGCAGGCCGCGGGTCGCGGGCGTGAGCGGCAGCGCCACCACGAGGTAGTCCGCGCGGCGCAGGATTTCCCCGAGCCCCTCGGGGCCGAAGACCTCGTCCACGCCGGCCGTCGGCCGCGCCTCGCGCCGCAGCCCGAGGACGTGCATGCCGAACGCCGCGCCGAGACGCGCGACGCGCGCACCGACGGCGCCGAGCCCGAGCACGCCGAGCGTGCTGCCCGCCAGCGTCGGCGAGGCGAACGGGCGCCACTGCCGCGCGGCCTGACGCAGGCACAGCGTCGGCAGCGCACGGCACGAGGCGAGCAGGCACGCGAGCGCGTGCACGCTCGTCTCGGTGGCGAAGCTGTCGCCGAGCCCCGCGACGCGGACGCCGGGCGGCAGGTCCGGCGCGGGCAGGAGCAGATCGGCCCCCGCGCTCAGGAGCTGCACCAGTCGGAGCCGCGCGGCTCCCGCCCACGAGCCTGCGGGCGGGTAGGTCGCGAACAGCACCTCCACGTCCCCGAGCCCGTCGCCGAGCTCCTCGGCGCGCGCGCACGCGGCGACGCGCCGCTCCGGCGCGAGCGCGCGCACCGCGGCGGCAATCCGTTCGGCGCCCTCGGCGTGCAGGACGTGGATCGAGAGCACCGCCGCTCCTAGGCGAGCACGCGATCGTGCGGCAGCGGCGGCGCCCCGTAGGGGCACCGGTCGCAGTTGCGCCGGCGGCGGCGCCAGTCCTCCTCGATGAGCTCGTCGGGCGGAGGTGGCGGTTGCACGATGCCCGCATCGGCCGCGGCGACGACCGCGCTTGCGTCGGGCGAAGCCTGCCCGCCGCCCGCGTCGAGCTGCGCCTGCCCGCCGCCCGCGTCGGTGACGATGACGAGCACCGAGTCGGCGCCCGCGTCGGGGGCGCCCGAGGACTCCACGTGCTGGTGATCGTGCGGCGCGCTCGGCGGCGAGCAAGCCGCCGCGCCGGCGCCGGCCCCACCGAGTGCCGTCGCCCCGGCGAAGAGCGCGGCGCGCGACAGGCGTCCGACCGCCGGCGCAGGGGGCGGGGCGGGGGCCACCACGCCCTCGCAGAACGGGCAGGGCCCGCCATCCGCCGCCACGTAGCGGCCGCAACCCGTGCAGACAGCGAGCGTGCGCATGGGCGCGAGCATACCACCGCGCCCGCAGACCCTGTTGCCTCCTTCTGGCAGCGGCCAACGGCTCAGCGAACGCACCACCGTGCTCTTCACACGCCGCCGCGTACTCGGAGGCGAGTTACAGAGGAGACGGAACGCACACATGGCCCACGTTGTCGGCGACGTGGTTCGTGGTCGGTCGGCTGCCTACGTTCCGCGCCCCCGACCTGCGCCGCGGCGGTCGGCGATGCGTCTCCACAGGGTGCAGGACGCGTCGCTCGACGCTTCCCCTGACGTGTTCCGTCATGGGTCGACATGTCGAGCGTCAAGAAGCACCTGCCGCCGCCGCCGCGCGGCTCGAGAGCGCGCCCGATTGTCGTTTTATTCCGTCTCCTTGGCAAAGATCGGCACGCTGCCTCTTTTTTCGTCGAAGCGAGCCTTGATCGCCGATCGCGGGCGCCTATTTCGCACACGACTGAACAACCTGCGACCACCCCAGTCGGCTACTCGGACGCTGGTGGGTGAACGAAGCGCGACGGTGCCAAAGGAGGCAACGATGCCTGCATGGACAACGACGACTAGACTGATGACGGCATTCCTTTTCGGTGGAGCCGTCGCCCTGGCGGGCTGCGAAGGCCCCGAAGGCCCCCCCGGGCTGAACGGTGCGAACGGCCTGGACGGAACCGACGGAACCGACGGTACGAACGGTAACAACGGGACCGACGGCACGAACGGCACGAACGGCACGAACGGTGCGAACGGCGCCGACGGCGTCCCCGGCCAAGACGGCCAGGACTACGTCAGCACGAAGCTGTTCAAGAACATCGACCTCGCCGTCACCTCCGTGTTCAACGACGGCGGCGCGCTCGCGGTCACGTTCACCGCGTTCGACAACGGGAACCCCATCACGAACCTCACGATGGCTTCCGTCCGCATGATGTTCAACCAGTACCTGCCGAAGGCCAACGCCTACGACAACGCGGTCTGGAGCGAGGACAAGTTCTACGAGCGCGGCTCCACGGCCGGCGCCGACACCCGCTTCGTGCAGGACCCGCAGTCCCTCGGCACGTACACGTACACCTTCCTCGAGACCATCCAGGAAGGCATCACGAACGACGGCGTCGACCCCGCGCTCCCGACCCAGCTCGCGATGCGCATCAGCAGCTTCGAGACGTACAACCGCGTCAACGCCATCTACCAGATCACGTCGATCCCGACGACCGACGGCGCGGTGGCGACCGAGGTCGCGGCGCCCGTCGGCGAGATCGTCACGACGGCCGCGTGCGAGAGCTGCCACGGTCCGCGCATCGGCGGCGTGGGTCACGGTGGCGGCTACAACAAGGTCGAGTACTGCCGCAACTGCCACACGCAGGACCCGGCGAGCACCTTCGACGATCTCGGGGTCATCCGCACCTTCACCGAGGCCGGGTTCGACCTCCGGACGATGATCCACCAGATCCACTCCGCCTACGATCACACGGCCGGCGGCACGCTGCCGGGCATGGACTGGACCGAGGTCACCTATCCGCAGGACACGCGCAACTGCAACAAGTGCCACAACGGCACCGACGGTCAGTTCTGGAACACGCTGCCGACGCGCGAGGCCTGCGGCAGCTGCCACACGGCCGTCAACTTCGCGACCGGCGCCGGCCACACCGGTGGCGCACAGGCCAACAACGCGAACTGCCAGCTCTGCCACAACGCGGCGGCGACCCAGGGCTACCACTTCACCGAGAACCTGACGCCGAACAGCCCAGGGACCATCGCGGGCGCGGTGAACTTCGAGTACCAGGTGAACAGCGTCACCGTCGACGCGGCCGGCATCGCGACCGTCAACTTCGCCATCCTCGCGGACGGCGCCAAGCTGACGACCCTCGCGACGACCTACCCGCCCACCGGCTTCACCGGTGGCCCGTCGTTCGCCCTGGCCTACGCCCTCCCGCAGGACGGCGTGCTCCCCGCGGACGTGGTCGACTGGAACAACCGCGGCCGGGCCTCGGCCCAGCCCGCGACCGTGGCGATCACGGCGGCAGCGCTCACCTACGTGCCGGCCGACAGCACCTACAACATCACCCTCACGGCCGCTCCGTTCCCCGCCGGCGCGACGATGCGCACGGTCGCCCTCCAGGGCTACTTCACGCAGACGAGCCTCGCTCTGGGACGGCACACGTCCTCGGTCGTCAAGACCGCGACGGGTGACACCATGCGTCGCGCCGTCGTCGAGGTCTCGGGCTGCATCGACTGCCACGAGATCTTCGAGGGCCACGGTGGCAACCGCGTCCTCACCGCCACCACCGACTCGACCTCGCCGAACGTCTGCCTCCTCTGCCACGTCCCGAACCTGACGAGCAGCGGCAGGACCTTCAATCTCGGCGCCTACGTGCCGGGTAGCAACGTCACCACCGACGCTACCATCGCGATGTTCGGCAACAACGCCATGCTCTGGCCCGAGGACACGAACAACTTCAAGGACCTCATCCACGGCATCCACAGCTCCGCGGTGCGCGGGGATGCCTACGAGTTCGTCCGCATCCGCAGCGGCACGGCCTACGGCTTCGACTGGAGCGAGGTCAAGTTCCCCGGCGATCCGAGCAACTGCAGCAAGTGCCACAAGGGCACCTCCTACGCGATCGACGCGATCCCGGCGGGTGCGCTCGCCAGCACCAAGGTGACCGACAACGGCGGCGCCATGGCCACCTACACCGACGTCGTTGCGGCGCGCGCCAGCCTGCCCAACAACGACGACGTGGTCCTGGCTCCCGTCGTCGCGGCCTGCAACAGCTGCCACAACGGCGCCATGCTCGACGGACACATGGAGATGAACGGCGCCAACTTCGGCATGACCCGTACGCAGCTCGCGACGGCCACGCCGGCGCAGTGCGCCATCTGCCACGACAGCGGCAGCACGGCGGACGTGCAGACGCTGCACGGTGGCCTGAACCCGTAGTCGCTCCGGAGGCTCGGGGGCGCGCCTGACGCGTGCCCCCGAGCGTCGTGCCCGCAAGGGCCCGAGGGCCTGCCCGGTCGAGCGTCGCTCGGTCGGGCAGTGTCTTTTTGTGGGAGGCCGGGCGGGGCCGCGGGGCTTTCTCCGCTTCTCTTCCCGCTCGGCGCTCGACTATACGAGGACGCGATGCGAAGGACCCAAGCTCGTTCGAGGTTCGGTGCGTTCGGCGCGCTCGGTGCGCTCGGTGCGCTCGGTGCGCTGGCCCTGCTCGGCGGGACCGGTGCGTGCGGCGACTCGACCGCGCCGGCCGGTCCACGCAGCACCTCCGGGGCCGGCCCGGCGCCGAGCTCGTCCGCCGCGTCCGGCGACGACGTCCTCGCCACGGTGAACGGCGTGCCCATCCGCATGTCCGAGCTGCAGTTCGTCCTCGCGCGCAAGGACAAGGGCGCGGGCAAGGGCGTCGAGGCCGACAAGGCGAAGGCCGCGCTCGACGAGCTCGTGGAGCTCGAGGCCGCGCGTCAGGCCGCCGTCGGCGCCGGCCTCGATGCGGATGCCGAGTACGTGAAGAAGCTCCGTTTCCTCGAGGCGCCGTTCGTGCACTTCCAGCGCGAGGAGCTCTCCCGACTCTACGTGCGCCGCGAGCTCGCCGCGAAGGGCCAGGCGGACGACGCCGAGCTCCGGAAGTACTTCGACGCGCGCGCCGCGGACCTCAAGAGCCAGCTGCAGCTCATGCAGATCCTCGTCCGCAACGACGAGGCGAAGATCCGGGACATGAAGAAGAAGATCGACGCCGGCGCCTCGTTCGAGGAGGTGGCGGCGACGCTCTTTCCGACGAAGCTCCCCGAGGGCTCGAAGACGCCCTGGGACCTCGGGGTCATGCGCTTCACCCAGGTGCCCGAGCAGTGGCGCGAGGCGCTCGGCAAGATGAAGGACGGCGATGTCAGCGACGTCATCGTGGGACCGAAGGGGCGCTTCTGGCTGGTGAAGCTCGTCAAGCGGCAGGTGAGCGACGCGGTCACCTTCGAGCAGATGAAGCCGGAGCTCGTCGACCTGGTCTACGCCGAGCGGGTGGCCGGCCTCGCCGAGAAGACCAAGGCGGAGCTCCGCAAGAAGGCCGACGTCGTGTACGTCCGCGAGCCCGGCGCGATCCCGCCACCCCGCGAGCCCGAGGACTGATTTCGCGCGAGCGCGCAGCGCCCCTCAGGGGACGTCGAGCTGGCCGAAGTAGTTGTCGCCCCAGCAGGCGACGGTCCGGTCGGCGCGCATGGCGCAGCCGTGGTACTTGCCGACGCCGATGGCCGCGTACGAGCCCGCCGGTGGCGTGCACTGGCCGGCGTCGGTGGCGGTGCCGTCGTGGTCCCCGATGCACCCCCAGCAGACGACGGTGCCGTCGGTCTTGAGACCGCAGCTGTGGTACACACCCACCTGCACCTGGTCGAACGAGCCGGCGGGCGCGTCGCACTGGCCGAAGTCGGCCGGCTGCGTGGGGCCCGGTGAGTTGCAGCCCCAGCACGCGACGCTCTTGTCGGCCCGGACGCCGCAGGTGTGCCAGGTGCCGGCGTCGAGCGCGAGGAAGGTGTCGGCAGGTGGAGTCGACTGGCCGTAGTCGTCGTTGCCCCAGCAGACGGCCGCGCCGGCCACGATGCCGCAGGCGTGCACCGAGCCGACCGTGATCTGGTCGAAGGTGTCGGCGGGCGGGGTGCACTGGCCCTGGTTGGCGCCGGTGCAGCCCCAGCACGTGGCCGTGCCGACGCTGCTCACCGCGCAGGTCGAGTACGTGCCGGTGTCGAAGAAGTCGGCGTCGAGGAGCGTCAGGGGCACGTCGCACTGGCCGTAGTCCTTCGTGCCCTTGCAGCCCCAGCAGGCGAGGGCGCCGGCGCTCGTGCGCGCGCACGAGTGGAAGAAGCTCACGCGGGCCGCGTCGAAGGTGCCGGCCGGCGGCGTGCTCTGACCGTCGGCGTCGTTGCCCCAGCAGAGGACGGTGCCGTCGGTCTCGATGCCGCAGCTGTGCACGCCGCCCGAGGCGACGTCGAGCCACTCGCGCGTGCTCGCCGCGCCGCCGGCCCCGCTGCCCCCGCCGCCCGGCGGGCCCTTGCAGGCCGGCGCGCCGGCGCAGTCGGAGTCGTCGCAGTCGAAGGCGCCGTCGCGGTCGTTGTCGGCGCCGTCGGAGCACTCGCCGGCCACGTCGCCCTCGATGTCGCTCTTGCACGCGCCGAGGCCGAGGGCCGTCGTGAGACCGAGGATCGCAATCCAGGCAACGTGTCGCATCGGCATCTCCTGGGTGCGGCCGGGCAGGGCCGGGCCCGCGGCAAGGATGGGCTCTACGCCGCCATGGTAGTACGAAACCGTGCGCTGCGCCGGACGACCTCGCGCAGCCTGCGCTCGATCCGGTATGCTCGCGCCCGCGCTGCCACCACGCGCTGCGCCCGCCGGGGGGTGCGTGGGGGGGGCAGGCACTGAAAGGACGGAGCAGCATGCGCACACTCCTGCAAGCGGGTCTCGTCGTCGCGCTCGCGCTCGGCTGCGAGGCCCGACCCGCGCCGACGCCGGGCGCGACGTCGCGGACGCCGGCGACCTCGACCGCATCGGGCCGCACCGGCTCGCACGCGCCCGCGCCGGCCACCGCGTCGGCCACGAGCACGAGCCCGGTCGGCCCCGCGACCTCCTCGCCCGAGGCGAAGAAGGCCGCCGCCGGCAGCAACGCCTTCGGGGTCGATCTCTACCGCAAGCTGCGCGACAGGCCCGGCAACCTCGCCGTGAGCCCGGCTAGCCTCAGCATGGCGCTCGCCATGACCTGGGGCGGCGCCGTGGGCGACACGGCCGCCGAGATGCAGAAGGTGATGCACTTCGAGGGCTCGGCCACCGAGGTCGCGACCGGGGCGGGCAAGCTCGCCGCCGAGCTCCAGGATCCGTCGCGCCAGGTGACCTTCCAGATCGCCAACCGCCTCTTCGGCGAGAAGTCGTACGCGTTCGAGCAGCCCTTCCTCGACGCGACGAAAAGGGCGTTCGGCGCGGGCCTCGAGGCCGTGGACTTCAAGACCGGCTTCGAGGCGGCGCGCGGCACCATCAACACCTGGGTCGCGGACCACACCGAACAGCGCATCCAGAACCTGATCCCGAGCGGCGGACTGACCGACCTCACGCGCCTCGTGCTCGTGAACGCCACCTACTTCCTCGGCGTGTGGCAGCACGAGTTCGAAAAGGAGCGCACCCACGATGCGGCGTTCTCGACCTCGAAGACCGCGACGGTCGAGGTCCCCACCATGCACCAGACGGCGAGCCTGAAGCTCGCCGCCCGCGACGGGATGAAGATGCTGGAGCTGCCCTACCGCGGCGGCGCCATGTCGCTCCTGCTCGTCCTGCCGGACGCAGTCGACGGGCTCGGCGCGCTCGAGGCGGGCCTCACGCTCGCGCGCCTCGAGGGCTGGGCGGCCGGGCTCGAGGTCCAGAGTGTCGTGGTCGCCCTGCCGAAATTCACCATCGAGCCGGCGGAGGCGCTCGCCCTGGCGCCGATCCTGCAGGACCTGGGTATGAAGCTCGCCTTCGGTGACAAGGCGGACTTCACCAAGATCGCCAACCCGCCCGCGAAGGACCAGCAGCTCAGGATCACGGACGTGTTCCACAAGGCCTTCGTGAAGGTCGACGAGAAGGGCACCGAGGCGGCGGCGGCGTCGGCCGTCGTGATGGGCGAGAAGCGCGCAGGCCAGCCGCAGGAACCGCAGCGCTTCGTGGCCGACCACCCCTTCCTGTATCTCCTGCGCGACAACCCGAGCGGGCTCTTCGTCTTCATGGGTCGCGTCGTCGACCCGTCGGCGAAGTGAGGGGGCCGACGCGCGCCGAGCTCGACCGGCTCCGGCAGCTCGTCGCCGCGGTGTACCCGGAGCTCACGCTCGCCCTGTGCGCCCGCGGCCCGGATGACGCGCGCCGCGCGCCGCCCGAGCACACCCTCGCCTTCCGGCTGATCGACGGGCGTGGGCGCTCCCACTCGGGCGTGGTGTGGCTCGCGCCGGACGAGGTCCTCGCGCTGTCGCCCGACGCGCTGCGCGCACGCGTCGCGGCGGGTGCCGGGCGCTGAGCCGGTCACGGGAACGCGAGCGTCGCGCGGCCGTGTACGAGCTTCACGCCTGCGCCGCCCTCCCAGCCGGCGAGGCCGAGCGTGCCGTCGCAGCCGAGCGTGAGCCGGTAGAGCAGCGAGCCCGCGCCGTGGAACGGCCCGCCGGCCGCGACGCGGACGTCGGCGCAGGTCGGCACGCCCGAGGGCCCGAGGCCGCACCCGAGCACGCGGCGCGTCTTCGAGCCGTCGGGTGGGCCGTCCTCGGTGACGGCGGTGAGCTCGGCGCCCGTGTCGCCGACGCGATCGACCGCGGCGAGCTCCGCGACCCGGGCGACCCGCGCTCCGTCCCCGCTGGGGTCGCCGTGGGGCCAGTGCTCGCGCACGAGCTCGTGCGACCAGAAGCCGCGCGCCGTCCGCGCGACGAGGACGTGCTCGGTGATGTTGTCGGGGCCGAGCGGCCGGCGCGGGTCGCCGGTCGTGCAGTGGACGATCGCGTCGAACGGCGGCGCGGCGGGCAGGCGCGCGACCTCGGTGCAGCCGGGCCGGGCGAGGTCAGGCGACGCGAAGGGCCCCGCCATCGGCCGGGTCGGCCACGCGCCCATGTCGCGCCCCGGAGACGCGGCGGCCTCGTCGATCCACGCCTCGGGGTAGGGCGGCGGCACCACGTAGGGAGGCCGCGCGCAGCTCGCCGCCGGTCGGGCGCTCGGCGGCGCGGCCGGCGACCCGCTCGGCTCCGCGCTCGGGCGCGGGACGTCCGCCCGACTCGTCGCCGGATGCGCGGTCGTGTCGGCCGTCGTCGCCCTCGCCGACGGTGCGGTCGCGGCGCTGTCCGTGGCCGAGCCGAGCACCGCGCTCGCGGGCGCGCCCCCCGGGGGAGCGGGCGGGCCACCGCACGCAGACAGGCCGCTCATCGCGGCGAGCGTGAGGTTGCAGAGCGCCACGTCGAGCCGGCTCATCGCATCCTCTGACGTACGAGCGGGCCGGTCGTGTCTTCGTGTCCGTGGCCCCGGGCGCGCCGTAGGCGCCGGGGCAGTCCGCGGCTGGGAGCGGGGACGCGCTCGAGTCCCGTGCCTGAAGTCTGGCGTCCGATCCCCGTAGCCGCGAGACTTTCGCCCGAAAGGGCGGAAGTCGAGTCAGACGCCGCCCGTGCCACCCCCGCCGCCCGCACCACCCCCGCCACCGGCACCGCCCCCACCACCGGCGCCGCCCGCGCCATCCGGGCACTGCGCCACGATGTACGTGAGAAAGCCCGCCCGCACGACGGCCGGCCAGCTCGTGGGACCGCTCGCGACCACGAAATCCGTCGTGCACGTGCCCGGGCCGGTCACCTCGGCGGTGTAGTCGCCGTCCGGGAGATTGATGAACACGACGGCGCCGACGTCGCTCGTCTCCGTGGCGGCGGTGTCGATGGCCGAGAGCGACGTGTAGTAGGGGCCGTCGCCCGCCGCGGGCGTCAGGGTCGCGGCGTAGCCCGAGGCGCCGTGCTGGACCGCCGGATCCGAGAGCACGAGCCCCGCGGCGCCCATCGCCGGGTCGTAGGTGATGCCCGCATCCGAGAAGATCGAGGTCACGAGCGCCTGGTCCGCGAGCGACACGGCGAGGTCGCTCCGGTCGACGTCCTTCACGTCGAAGAGGCCGAGGCCGCTCACGAAGCCGGTCTTCGCGACCGTGAGCTCGACGTGCTGGTTCTTCGGCACGTTCGGGAGCACGAACTGCCCGTAGTCGTCGGACAGCACGCAGCCACCCGCCGGCTTGGCGATGCAGACGCTCACCCCGGGTACGGGGTTGTTGATGACCGTCTGCCGGATGACCCCCGAGTAGGTGACGCCGTCGACGGGCGTCGGCGTCGTCTCTTCCTTTTTGGTGCACGAAGCGAGCGTGGCCGTCGCTGCGAGCGAGAGCGCGAGCAGAGAAGTTCTCATGGATCGTCCCCTCCTTCACGGGCACGTCGAGTGCCCGTCGATTGACCGGGCGCTCATAGCACGACAGGTGCACGAGCGGGGGCAGGCCTGCGCGCGGCTCGGCCGGTGCCCGGAGCGCTACCGTTCCGTGAGGAGTCGATCTAGCTTCGGTTCTTCACTCGACTGGAGGAACGACCGATGAAGACGATTCTGGTGTGTGGGCATGGTCCCGGCATCTCCGACGCCGTCGCGCGCAGGTTCGGCGCCGAGGGCTTCTCCGTCGCGCTCGTCGCGCGCAACGGAGACCGGCTCGCGACCGCCGCGGCCGCGCTCGCGGCGAACGGCGTCACGGCCAGGGCGTTTCCCTGCGACCTCGGCGACGCAGAGGCCGTCCAGAAGCTCGTCGCGGAGGTCCGTGCGAGCCTGGCACCCGTCACCGTCGTGCACTGGAACGCGTATGCCGCGGTCGCAGGCGACCTCGTCGCGGCCGACGTCGCGGATCTCCGCCGCGGCTTCGACGTGAGCGTGACCGGCCTCGTGGCGGCCGTGCAGGCGGCGCTGCCCGATCTCAAGGCGCAGAAGAACCCGGCGGTGCTCGTCACGGGCGGCGGCTTCGCCTTCTACGACCCGCAGGTCGACGCGATGGCCGTAGCGTGGAGTGCCATGGGCCTCGCCGTGGCCAAGGCGGCCCAGCACAAGCTCGCCGGCCTGCTCCACGAGAAGCTCCGGGCCGACGGCGTCTACGTGGGCGAGCTCGTCGTGCTCGGCATGGTGAAGGGCACGGCCTTCGACGCCGGCCACGCCACCCTCGAGCCCGCCGCCATCGCGCAGAGGTTCTGGGAGCTCTACGAGGGGCGCACCGAGCGCAGCGTCACCTTCGGGTAGTGGCGGCGCGAGCGGGCCGGCCGGCGTCGAGGTCGCCGGCTTCCACCCTGCCGTGCACCTCGGGCCACGCCAGCCTGAAGAGCGCATCGGCGGGCTGCTCCCGCAGGACGCGCAGGGCCGCGTCGAGCTGCCCGGCCCTGGTGCCGCGGCCCATGGCGAGCCGGAGCCCGTGGTCGCAGGTCGCGAGCGCCGCCTTCACGGCCTCGGCGGGGCGCAGGCGCCGGCCCCGGACGGGGCAGCCCGCCGCGAGCACGTTCGCGAGGTAGGCGAGCTCCTCGGCGCGCCGGTCGAAGAGCTCCGGATCGGCGGCCGCGAGCCGCCGCAGCGCCGTGACGAACAGGGGCTCCCGCGGCGCGGACGAGGCCGGCAGCAGGCCCGGCGGCGGCTCGACGACCCCGGCCGCGCGGAGCAACGGCACGAGATCCGGCGCGGCCGCAGGAGCGGGTGCCGCCGGCGCCGGCGTCCGCGCCAGGTTCCGGAAGTAGGCGCGCGGGAGGGGGTCGCGCGCCGCAGGCGCCGCGGTGCGCGTCCGTGCGAGCCGCAGGAACGCTGCCGCCGCCGAGGGGGCGCCGTGGCCG
>JACRDA010000478.1 GCA_016212965.1 Myxococcales bacterium | reverse complement strand
CTCGAACGGCACGAGCGGCCCGGGCACCTCGGCACCCGCCCGCGCCGCGAGCCGCAGCAGGCGTGCGGCCGCGTCGGGCGCCTCGCCCGCGTCGTCGTCCTTGAAGAAGATCTGCGCCTCCTCGCAGCCGAGCCGGAGCAGCCGCTCGACCCAGCCCGCGAGCTCGTCGTCGCGGTAGCGCGATTTCCGCAGGCGCAGGTACGCGTGGCGCGCCGTCGCGAGGAGCGGCGCCGCCTTCTGCGCGTCCTCGTCCTCGGCCCAGTCGACGGTGACGAGGGCGACCCCGTGCGCGCGCAGGAGCGCGAAGGTCGTCTCCGTGTACCAGCTCTCGTGCCGGAACTCGATCGCGGCCGGGACGCCCGGCGGCAGGACCGCGAGAAAGGCTGCGAGCCGCGCCTCGTCGGCGCCGTCGGCGCGCAGATAGGGCGGCAGCTGGAACAAGAGCCCGCCGAGCTTCGGCCCGAGCGCCTCGGCCTGGCCCGCGAGGTAGCGCACCGAGTCGCCGGCATCGACCAGGCGCGCGTGGTGCGTGATGCGCTGGCTCGCCTTCAGGACGAAGCGGAACCCGGGCGGCGTCGCTGCCGCCCAGCCGGCGAGCATCTCGCGCCGCGGCATGCGGTAGAAGGTGTTGTTGATCTCGACCGCCGGCAGGCGCGCCGCGTAATGGCCGAGCAGCGCGTCCGTCGCGAGGTCCGCCGGATAGAAGGGCCCCTTCCAGTGCGCGTACGCGAAGCCGCTCGTCCCCGTCACGATGCGCATCACGTAGCGGAAGGTAGCGCCCTCCGCGCGGGCGGGCCAAGCAGCCGCCCGCCGTGACGGCTCCGTGGCTTTACACCCCGTGCCGTCGCCGTCATACTGAGCGTATGACACAGCCCCCGTCGCGGCGCATCAACGCGCGTCTGCCGCCGGACGTGGCCCGCAAGGTCGCGTACCTCGAGAAGCGCACGAACAAGACCGCGACCGAGATCGTGCTCGAGTCCATCGAGCGCTACTACGCCGCGGTCGCCGAGGGCGGGCCCGGCGCGGCCGCGGAGATCCTGGCGCACACCGGCTTCGTCGGATCCGCCGAGGGAGCGACCGAGCTGTCGCGCACCTACAAGGCCGAGCTCGCGCGCTCGCTCGGGCACAAGACGTGATCCTCGCCGACACCGGGTTCTGGCTGGCGCTCGGCAACCGCAGCGACACCCACCACGCCCGGGCCAAGGCGGCACTCGCCAGGCTGCGCGGACCTTTCGTCACGACCTGGCCGGTCATGACCGAGACGTGTCACCTGCTCGCGTCGCGCCTCGGCATGGACGCCGAGCTCGCCTTCGTCGAGAGCGCCCTGCTCGGCGCCTTCGAGATCTTCGCGCTCGAGCGCGCACACCTGCCGCGCGTGCGCGCGCTCCTGCAGAAGTACCGGGCTCTGCCGATGGACCTCGCCGATGCGTCGCTCGTCCTGCTCGCCGAGGAGCTCGGCACGGGCGACATCCTCTCGACCGACGTGCGCGACTTCGGCGCCTATCGGTGGAAGAGCCGCAAGCCCTTCCGCAACCTGCTCCTGTCCTGACCTGCCCGACGGCCGCGGGCATTCGCCGTAGGGCTCGTGGTCACGAGCACCGCAGCCGCACGCGCTCGCCCGCAAACCTTGCCGGCAGGCCGCGGGACTCGCGCTCACCGCGCGAGGGGCCGCCGTCGCGCGCGCAGGCGGCGCGTGCCCCGCGTGGAGAGGCGACCGCGTTGCCGGGCCCGGAATCAGGCGCCTTGCGGGAGCGTGGGACGGCGCGCGAGCCGGGCCCGCGCGCGCGGCGTCTGCCGAGGCGCTCGCTGGTACCGGTCTTGCGACGCGCCCGGGAGCGGCCGCTCCGGCGACGCGCACACAGTGGACCGAAAGGAGGCACGACATGCGACACGAGCGATGCGGCGACGATGCCGGCGCGCGGCCCAGCATGCGAGAGCCTCAGCGCCTCGGGCCCTATCTGCTCTGCATGCAGATCGGCGCCGGCGGGATGGCCACCGTGTCGCTCGGGCGCGACGACCGGCGCACGGGCGTGCACCGCTTCGTCGCGGTCAAGCAGATCCACGGGCACCTCGCGGACGACCGGCAGTTCGTCGAGATGTTCCTCGACGAGGCCCAGATCCTCTCGCAGATCCGCCACACCAACGTGTGCGCCGTCTACGACTTCGGCTCGTGGGACGGGGCGCACTTTCTCGTCATGGAGTACCTGGCGGGCGAGACGCTCTGCGCCGTGCGGACCGCCATGGCGCAGCGCACCGCCGACACCGTGAGCGTCGAGCGGGACGCGGCGGTCGCGGCGCGCATCCTCGCCGACGCGGCCGAGGGGCTGCATGCGGCGCACGAGCTGCGCGACGCGCAGCAGATCGAGCTCGAGGTCGTGCACCGCGACGTCTCGCCCGAGAACGTCTTCGTGACCTACGAGGGCACGGCCAAGGTGGTCGACTTCGGCACGCTGCGCGCGGCGAGCCAGCGGCACGAGACCGAGAGCGGCATGGTCAAGGGCAAGGCCGCTTACCTCCAGCCCGAGGTCCTGCGCGGCGCGGCGCCCGACCGGCGGGCCGACGTGTGGAGCCTCGGCGTCGTGGCCTGGGAGCTCTTCACGGGCCAGCGGCTCTTCAAGCGCAAGACGGACATCGAGTCGGTCGACGCGGTGCTGCGCCACCCCGTCCCCAAGGTCTCCACCACGCGCCCGGGGCTGCCGGCCGCGCTCGACGACGTGCTGCTGCGCGCGCTCGCGCGCGATCCGAAGGAGCGCTACCCGACGGCCCGCGCCTTCGCGCGCGATCTCGTGGCGGCGGCGGCCCGCGCGGGCCTCACCGCCGGCAGCGGCGACGTGGGTGACTGGCTCGACGAGCTCTTCCCGCACGGCCGTGCGTGCAAGGCGCAGCTCCTCGCCCTGGCGGCGGGCCTGCAGACGCCGACGCACTCGCTCTCCGTGCGCAGCGCACCGCCCCACTCCGACGAGGGGCTCGCGTTCGGCGACGAGGCGCCGGCTCCGGAGGACTCCGACGGCTTCGCGCCCACGCGCTGCCGGACCGTCCCACCACCCCCCTTGACCCAGACGGCGAAGTCCTCGGCGCTGCACGAGCCCGACTGGCGGCGCTCGACCGGGGGCTCGGGAGCGCGCCGTGGCTCGAGCCGACCCCCCGGAGCGTCCGGGTCCGCGCGGCCCGCGCCCGAGCCGCTCGAGCCGACGGCGGTCGCCGCCGCGGCGACCGGCTCCGAGCTGCGTGCGCCCGCGCGCTACTTCCTCGTGGCCAGCCTCTTGCTCGCCGCGGCCGCCGTGGCGGGCCCCCTCGTCACCGTCGCGATGCTGCGCGCCGACTCCGCTCCCGCACCGACCGCGGAGCCGGCCACGCCGGGCCGGACACCGCCCGGCGCGCACCCCGGCGACGCCGCAACCCTGGCGCGTGCGCCCGCGCCGGCCGTCGACGGGCGCGACGACGGCCCCTGGCTCGAGCTCTGGGCGAACGTCGACGGCGAGCGACGCCTCGTCCTGCGCAGCCGTCCCGGCGACGCCGATCTCGTCGAGCGCCTGCCCGTGACCGACGCCACCGCGCCGGCCACCAACGGCCGGCACGCGCCCGCCCCTCGGCCGTAGCAGCGACGACGGCCCGGCCCGCGCCGTACGCGCCCGGCGCGTGCTAGGGATCGGGGTGATGCGACGCCGGCCGCTCGCCCTGCTCTCGTGCGCCGCGGTTGCGCTCGCGGGCTGCACGACGCCGTCGGCCCCGGTCGGCACCGCGGGCGCGGCGACCGCGACGAGCGCGACGGGTACGAGCACCGTCACGGGCCCGAGCGCGGTGGCGAGCACGCCGGGCGACGCGGGCACGCCCTCCGCGCCGGCGGCGAGCGCCGCGAGCTCGGTCCCGGACCCCGGCGCCCCGCCGACGCCCCCCGACGAGCTCTCGGTGGCCGAAGCGCGCGCGCGCATCTTCGTCGACGACGCCGCGGCGGTCGCGGCCGGCGCGGACGCGTGCTCGGGCGAGCGCGAACGCGTCGCAGCGATCCGCTGCCTCCACGACAAGGCCTGGAGCGGCTCGCCCGCGACGCGCGCCGAGGCCGACGCGCTCTTGGCCCTCACGGGCGGCGTCGTGGGGCTCGAGCCCGCGCAGCACATGGAGGGCGGCTGGCGCGGCCCCATCGAGCTCGTGCCCGAGGCGCCGGTCGGCCGCCACCTGCGGCACCTCGAGTGGATCGTGGACGCCAACCGCGACTTCGTGCGCTTCTTCGACAAGCTCGAGGCACGCGCGGGCAAGAAGGTCGGCTATCGCTACCGCGGCGTCGCCTACCGCTTCACGCGCTCGGTCGGCAAGGCGACGCCCTCGGCCTACGCCTACGACTGGCAGGTCGCCTACAACGTGACGGGCTCGCTCCACTGGTCGGGCGACGCCGTGCGCGAGACGCTGTTCCACGAGATCTTCCACCTCAACGACGCCGCGCACGGGGACTGGTCGCCCCGGGCGCTGTCGGCGATCTACGAGGGCATCATGGCGCGCTGCACGAAGCGCCCGACCGGGCCGCCCGAGCACGCGTGCCTCACGCCCTACGCGCCCGGCTCGACCACCGTGCGCGGCGGCACCTACTACGCCTTCACGCCGGGCAACGGCGTCATGGAGTACGGGGCCGAGCTCGCGCTCCGCTACTACCGGGAGCAGCGTGCCGCCCTCGGCATGCACCCCGCCGGCGGCAAGCCCTTCAAGTGCGGCCCTTCCGAGAACGGCGTGGCGTGGCGCGCGCTCGTCGACGAATTCTTCGGCGGCGTCGACTTCACCGCGCCATGCCCGTGAGCGCGCGCGCGCTCGCCCGCGCCGCGGCGCTCGCGCTCCTCGCGGCCACCCCGCTCGCCCGCGCCCAGCCCGAGCCCGCACCCGAGCCGGCACCCGAGCCCGCGCCGGCCGACGCCGCCGACCCCACCGACGTCGGCGGCCTCGAGCGCCCCGCCGAGGACTCGTGGGACGCGGCGCGCGAGGTCGCCAACGCGCTCGTGTTCGTGCCGCGCGAGACCATCGACCTCGTGTTCCGGGGCATGACGGCCGCGGCCGAGCTCGTCGAGAACGAGCACCTCGTGCCGCGCGTGCGCGAGATCTTCTCGACCCCGGGGGGCGAGGTGTTCGCGTTCCCGACGCTCTTCGCCGAGACGAGCCACGGCGCGAGCGTCGGGGCGCGCATGATCGCGTTCGCGGACTACGCGGCGACGACCTTCCGTGTGGGCTTCGGCGGCATCCACGATCTCGTCGCCGAGGCGCGGGTGCTCGTGCGGGCGCGCCGCGAGCACGTGCCCGTGCAGCTCGCGCTCGAGGGGCTCGTCGAGAGGCGGAGCGGCCTTCCGTACCTCGGCGTCGGCCAGACCCCGACGCGCGACGCGCGCAACGTGTACCGGCCCGAGCGCGTGAGCGACGTGGCGCTCTACGGCGAGACGCGCGTGCGCGCCATCGCGGCGGCGGGCCTGCGGCTCGACGATCTCACCGAGCTGTTCCTCTCGACGAGCCTCGGGCGGCGCACCATCATCGACGAGCCGGGCCTCGAGGGCAGCGAGGACGAGGGCCGCGAGCTGTCGCGCGTGTTCGTCGACCCGCCCTTTCTGTCGCGCGACACCTGGACGAGCTACTCGGAGGCGGCGCTCCGGCTCGACACGCGCCGCACCCGCGGCCGCCCCTCGCCCGGTCTGTCGCTCGAGGGCTACCTCGGCGGGGTGACCGAGCTCCGCGGCGAGGACGTCGCGCTCGTGCGCGGCGGCGGGCGGCTCGCGGGCTTCATCCCGATCTACCGCGCGTCGAACATCCTGTCGCCGCGCCTCATCCTCGATCTCGAGCGCTCGTTCTCCCCGGACCCGGTCCCCTTCACCGAGCTCGCGCAGCAGACCGATTTTCGCGGCTTCGACACGCACCGCGACCTCGTGTCGGCCGTGGGCTCGCTCGACTTCGCCTGGCAGCTCGTCGACTTTCTCGGCGCGCGCCTGTTCCTCGACGCCGCCATCGTGGCGCCCTCGGTGGGCGACCTCGACTTCACGCACCTGCGACAGATCCGCTTCGTGGCGGGCGCCGGCTTCGACCTCTACAGCTCGACGACCAGCCTCGGTCAGCTGTCGCTCTCGGTCGGACCCGAGGGCGCGCGCGCGCTGCTGTCGTTCGGGGTGCCGCGCGGCCACGGCGACCGGCAGCACTGGGAGTGACCGATGACGCGACCTCCGAGACCCCCCTGCCCTGCGCTCGCGCTCGCGCTCGCGCTCGCCGCGTGCGGCTCGCGGCCCGCGCGCTTCGCCGACCGTCCGCCCGTCGTCGCCGCCGCCGACACGGCGCCCATCTCGGTCCCGCTCGTCCGCCGCAGCGTCGTGCCGGTGATCCTCGCGGACGTCTACGTGGGGCGCGCTCTCGTGCGCGCGCTCGATCCGCGGCGCACGCCCGACGCCGCCGACGTGGGCTCGCTCGATGAGGTGGTCGCCTCGAGCTGGTACGCGCCGCCCGGGCGCGCCGCCGAGCCGCTCGCCGGCTGCACGCCGGACGGTCCACCCGAGGAGCCGCTCGTCCCGACCGGCCGGCCCGTCGCCTCCGACACGCCCCGCGCCGTCGCCGTGCGCGACCGGCGCGGCCTCGACTACGAGCTGCTGCTCGACGCACCCCACCACCCCGCGGTGCGCTCGGCGGCCGCCGTCACCGCGAGCCGCCTCTTCTGCGCGCTCGGCTACCGCAGCGCCGAGACGTGGATCGCCCACGTGCCGCCCGCCCTGCTCGGCCCGCCGCACCGCACGCTCGCGCCGGGCGAGCCGCCCCCGACCCCCGACGCGAGCGGGCGGGTGCGCGTGGCCGCGCAGCGCTGGCCCGTCGGCGTCGATCTCGGCCCGACGCCGCTCCGCGGCACGCGCCCCGACGATCCGAACGACGTCGTGCCGCACGTCGACCGGCGCTCGCTGCGGGCGCTCGAGCTCTTCGCCGGCTGGGTGCAGCTCGACGCCGTCCTGCCCCGCATGCTGCGCGACGCCTACGTCGGGGTGCCGGCGCTCGGACACGTCGAGCACTTCCTCGTCGAGCTCGGCGGCGCGCTCGGCGCCGACACCCTCGCCGCCGCCGAGGCCGAGGCGCGCAACCCCGACCGCTCCTCGAACGAGGGCTTCTTCTTCAAGCTCTTCACGCTCGGCATGTCGCCGAGGCCCGCGCCGCCCTCGACCGCGACCCCCCACCCCGGCGTGGGGCAGCTCGGCGAGGACCTCGCCCCCGAGGCCTTCACGCTCTCGCCGCCCTACGAGCCCGGCGCTCGCCTGCTCGGCTCCGACGCCTACTGGGCCGCCGAGCGCCTCGACGCCCTGCCCGCCGAGACGCTGCGCGCCGCCATCGCCGCCGCCGAGCTCCCGGCCGCCGCGAGCACCTGGCTCGCGGAGGTCCTCGCGGCGCGCCGCCGCGTGCTCCTCGCCCACGGCTACGGCGCGACGACGCCGCTCGAGGTCGCGAACCTCGAGCCCGCGCGCGCAGGCGCGGGCCCGGCACTCGTGCTCGCGGATCTCGCGCTCGCCGCGGGCCTCGCCGAGCCCGGCGCCACCCACTACACGGTCGAGCTCCTCGACGACGAGGGCGAGCCCGTCGCCGCGCCGCGGGTCCTCGTCGCGAGCGGCCCGACCTTCCGCCTGCCGCTCCCGGCGGGCGCGCTCGAGGGCCGCGATTACCTCGTCGTGCGCATCACCTCCGCAACGGGCGACACGCCGCGCCCGCGCGCCTTCGAGGCGCACCTGCGGCCGACCGCCGACGGCGTGCGGCTGCTCGGGGTGCGGCACTGAGCCGCGTGGCGCGGGGGTCGGAGCGCCCGAGCCGACGTCGTCCTCGCGGACGAGGTCCGGCAAGACGCGCACGCGGCTGCCCCCCCGCCGCCCCCTCGACTATGACGGGCGCATGAAGCACCTCGCCCTGCCGACCCTGCTCCTCTGCGCCCTCGCCGCGTGCGACGAGCCGCGCGCCACGACGACCACCGCCAGTCGCGAGCCTGCGACGAAGAGCGGCTCCGCGACGAAGAGCGGCACCGCGACGAAGAGCGGCTCCGCAACGGACAGCGGCGCGACGGGCAGCAGCGCGACGGGCAGCAGCGCGACGGGCTCCGATCCGGCGACCCCGAAGCCGCCCGAGGTGACGCTGCCCGCCAAGCTCGAAACGCCGGCGCCGGCCGCCGATCTCGCGGCGCTCGGTGCGTCGCACGCCGCGCTCGGTCTCGACCTCTACAAGAAGCTCGGCGCCGAGAGCCCCGGCAACTTCGCGATGTCGCCCGCGAGCATCGGCTTGGCCCTCGGCATGACCTACCTCGGGGCGCGCGGCGACACGGCGAGCGAGATGAAGCGCGTGCTGCACGTGACGCTCGAGCCCGGGCCGCTCGAGCGCGCCTACCAGAGCCTGCTCTGGGCGTGGCAGGCCCCGAAGGACGACGCCACGGCGCCTTTGCTGCGCGTCGCGAACCGCCTGTTCGTCGAGCGCACGCTCAAGGTCGAGGACCCCTTCCTCGCCTCGACGCGCGACGGCTTCGGCGCGCCCGTCGAGCTGCTCGATTTCGTCGGCGCGTCCGAAGCAAGCCGCGGGCGCATCAACGGCTGGGTCGAGGCGCAGACCGTCGGCCGCATCACGGAGCTCCTGCCTCCGCCGGCCGTCACCCGCGACACGCGCCTCGTCCTCACGAACGCCCTCTACTTCAAGGGCACCTGGGACGAGCCCTTCTACGAGCAGGCCACGAAGACGGAGCCCTTCTGGGCCGAGGGCACGCGCGAGACCTCGGTGCCGACGATGCACACGCTCCGGCACTTCGGCCACCGCGACGCCGGGGACTTCGCCGTGCTCGAGCTGCCCTTCGGCGAGAGCGCCCACTACCTCATGACCATCCTCTTGCCGAAGAAGCGCGACGGCCTCGCCGCGCTCGAAGCGAGCCTCGACGCCGCGCGCCTCCTGCCGCTCTTGCGCGACCTCGAGCACCCGCGCGTCGACGTCGCCTTGCCCCGGTTCAAGATCGAGCCGGGCGCGTCGCTGAAGCTGAAGGACGCCTTCGAGGCGCTCGGCATGAAGAGCGCCTTCGACGGCGGCCAGGCGGACTTCACGGGCATCCACCGCTTCGCCAAGCCCGAGGACCGGCTCTACGTGAGCCAGATCTTCCACAAGGCCTTCGTCGCGGTCGACGAGAAGGGCGCCGAGGCGGCCGCCGCGACGGCGGTGTCGATGGCGCGCGCCGGCTCGGCACCACCGACCGACCAGCCCGTGCCCTTCGTCGCCGATCACCCGTTCCTGTTCCTGCTCCACGACCGGGCCGAGATCCTGTTCATCGGGCGCGTCGTCGCGCCGAAGTAGGCGCGCGGCGGCTCGGCCGAGGTGCCGGAGACGGGCGCGCGCTCGCTCATGCGCGCGGGACGCCTGGGCCGTCGAGCCGGTGCGCTTCGACGGTCTCGAGGATGCGCCCGCTCGGCTTCGTGCCGATCGTCCCGGCGACGCGCTGCCACAGCCCCTCGAGCATCGTCAGGAACGCGCGGGCGGCCCCGACCTCCTCGAACTCGAGGTCGATGATGGCGTAGTGGGTGTCCCCTTCGGGGCCCGTCGCGATCGGCATGAAGTGGGATCGGAGCCGCGCCGAGGACCCCGCGCAGGCCTGGCTGCGCGCGACGCTCACCGAGGTGGCGCGACGCGAGGTGCGCTGATCGGAGCTCGAGGCACGCGTGCCGAGAGCGCGGCGCGAGCTCGAGCTCGCGTGCCCGCGGCCGCTCGGTCCGAGCTCACGGGCAGAGGGTCTCGGGCGGCGCGATGCGCCAGAGCTCGGTGGCGTCGCTCGTCGGCTTGCCGTCGCGCGTGCCCTCGACGCGCGCGACGTGGCTCGTCTCGCCGGTGCGCTCGTAGATGATGCGGCTCGGGTCCTGGTGCTCGGGATTCTCGAACACGAGCCGCCGCTCGCTCCGCTCGACGAGGCGGAAGGTCGTCGCGGCCTGCCCCGACGGGCTCGCGTGGTAGAGGACGGCGTCGCCCGCCTGCTCGATGCGCAGGTGCTCGTAGAAGCGCGTGCGGCCCGCGATGACCGACCGGCCCGCGCCGAGCATCGTGCCGCCGCGCGGCAAGGTCCAGTGCTCCTCGGTCTGGCCGTCGATGCTCGCCCAGACGCCCGTCAACCACCCGAGCCCGGGGAGCGACCCGTCGTAGAGCAGCTCGCCCGGCGACGCGAAGACGAGCGGAGACTTCGGAGAGCACGAGCTCGCCGCGCAGGCGAGTGCGAGAGCGAGCGCGAGCCGGGCGCGGGCGTACGGGCGCGAAGGCATCGTGCCCCACTCTACCCCTGCCTTCGCTAGTCCAGGAGCGGCCGGTTGAGCTCCGTCCGCCAGCTCGCCGGGTCGGGGCTCGACTCGGGCCCCGCGGCGTACACCTCCCAGAGGTTCGCGGCCGGTCGGTGGCCCGCGGCCTCGATCCAGGCCGTGAGCTCCGGCCACGCCGTCGCGAGGCCCTCGTACGGGCCGCGATACACGGTCCGCGCCACCTTCGCAGCCGCGAGCTCGCTCGCCTGCACGCGTCCGACGGGCTTCACGGGCGCGGCGACCGGCACCCCGACCTCGAAGTCGAACACGTCCGGGCTCATCCGGACGTGGTGCGAGAAGACGGGGCCCGCGGGCGCGACGCCCTGCGCGGCGAGCGCGCCGAGCACCTCCGCGATGGCCGGCCCCATCACCTTCTGGATCTCCGCCCGCGGAACGGTCAGGCGGATGACCGCCGTCTCCTGCCTCTCGGTCTCGACGATCCTCGGCTCGTCCAGCATGCGCGCCTCCTTCTCCCCGGCCTCGTGGGCGCCCAGCCTCGTGGCTGCCCGGCCTCGCGACGGCCGAGCCTGCCGCGAGCCCGACCCGGGTGCCAGCGCTTCGAGCGCGCACTCCCGCGCCCTCACCTCGGCACTGGCGGGGCTCCGGGGCCGGGCCTACGCTGAGCCCGATGGCCGTCGCCGCGAAACGCTCCGGGCGCCACACGCTCGAGGACCTGCTCGCCATCCCGGAGCAGGAGCGGTTCCACGAGGTTCTCGACGGCGAGCTCGTGCGCAAGGCGATGCCGAGCGCCAAGCACGGGAGCACCCAGCTCGCGACGAGTCAGCTCCTGCGACCCTACAACCGGCGGCCGGGCGGCAAGGGAGGCCCGGGCGGCTGGTGGTTCGCGGCCGAGACCGAGGTGGCGCTCGCACCCGATCAGATCTTCCGGCCCGACGTCGCCGGATGGCGTCGGGAACGCCTGCCCGAGCTACCCGCCGAGGGTCCCGTCGCGGTGCGACCCGACTGGGTGTGCGAGATCCTCTCGCCGAGCCACGTGCGCAACGACACCGTGAGGAAGCTCAGGGCGTATCACCACCACCAGATCCCTCACTACTGGATCATCGATCCGGTGGAGGAGACGCTCACGGTCCACCGCTTCACCGAGGGCGGCTATCTCCTCGTCCTCGCCGCGGAGCGCGGGGAGCGCGTGCGCGCCGAGCCCTTCGACGCCATCGATCTCCAGGTCGGCGTGCTGTTCGGCGACGACGAAGAGGACGCCTGACGCGCCCGCGCAGCGCCGCCTAGCCGCCGAGCAGGCGCCCCGGCGCGACGGCGGCCGCGAGCGCGTGCTCCTCGCCGAGCACGAGCGCCGCGCCGAGCTCGCCGAGGCCGAGGCAACAGCTCATGCCGCGACCGCCGAGGCCCGCAACCCAGTGGAGGCCCGTGAGGCGCGGATCGGGGCCGAGGACGAAGCCGCGATCGGGCGCGAAGGTGCGCAGGCACGCCCAGAGCCGGCGCACGCGCGCACTCGCGACGCCGGGCGTCGTCGGGGCGAGCAGGAGCGCGAGCCGCTCGAGGGCCTCGGGGGCCGTCGGCGGAATGGCCGGCTCGGCGGGCGGGACGCCCGGGACCCAGGGCTCCTCGTCGCACGGGCTCGCGAGCAGGCCGCCCGACTCGGGCCGGAGGTACGTCTCGCCCTCTCCGAGGCGCCACACGACGGGCCCGCCGGGTGCGACCGGACGCTCGGGCTCGAGCTGCGCCAGGTGACGGCGGAGCGCGACGAGCGGCAAGGGCACGCCCGCCGCCGCGGCGAGCGCGGCGCTCCAGGCCCCCGCCGCGAGGACGACCGAAGGGCTCGCGACGCGCGTGCCGTCGTCGAGCTCGACCCCCTGCACGCGACCCGCGCCCACGCAGATCGCGCGGACGCCGCGGCCGAGCTCGAGGCGGGCGCCCCCGGCGCGCGCCCCCTCGGCGAGCGCGGTCGCGAGGGCGTCGATGTCGAGCACGCCGTCGTCGGGGAGCATGAGCCCTCCATCGGCGTCCGTGCCGTCGAGCAGCGCGCTCCGCCCCGCGAGCGCCGCCCGCGGGACGAGCTCGTGCCGCACGCCGTGCGCGGCGAGCGTCGCGGCGAGCGCCTCGAGCACGGGCACGGGCGACAGGTAGAGCGCGCCCGTGCGCCGGAGGGCGGGGGCCTTCGTCGGCAGCGTCTCGAGGCCGCGGGCCGTCGCCGCGCCGAGCGCGAGCCCGACCGGATCCGCGTCGAGCTGCCGGAAGATGGCGGCGTTCCGGCCCGAAGCGTGCGTCGCCAGGAGCGGCTCGCGCTCGAACAGGCGCACGTCGCCCTCGCCGCGCCGGGCGAGCGCCCACGCGACGGCGAGCCCGGCGATCCCGCCGCCGACGACGCACACCTCGGCTCGCTGCATCAGTCCGTCTTCGCCGTCGTCCAGTAGACGCGCGCGGTCGGTTTGCCGTCCTCGAGCGCGGTCGCCGTGTAGACGACGTGGAGCGCGCGCCGCGCGCTGTCGAACACGAGGGCGTCGTACTCGCCGAGCCAGGTGCGCGCGTGGCGCACGAAGGAATACGCCGCGAAGTCGTCCGAGACCTGCTCGTTCTTGCCGCAGCGCACCTTGTCGCCGTAGGGCGTGCACGCGGCGTAGACGACGCGGCCGATGGCCCCGCGGTTCTCGGTCCACACGATGTGCACGCCGCCCATCACCGGATCGAGGACGGCGGAGGGCTTCATGTGGCTCGCGCAGTGGGCGTCGTCGTTCACGCGCGTGAACGACCACGCGCCGCCCGTCGTCGGGCGCGACGCGAGCACGATGTCCCAGGCGCCGTCGGGCGTGCCCGTCGGGTAGAGGACGTAGACGCGCTTGCGCTGCGGGTCCGAGAGCACCTGCGGATTCGAGAAGTAGAACGGGACGGCGTCGCCCTCGGCCGAGGCACGCTCGGGCTTCGACCAGGAGGCGCCGCCGTCCGTGCTCTCGGTGAGCGCGACGAAGGTGCGCTTGTCGCCGAAGCGGTCGACGCGGCCGTCGCCGGGCGCGCCGGGCTGCTGGGCCCCCGCGACGAGGCGCAGCGTGCCCGCCGCGTCGGCGCTCACGTGGCCGTACCCGCCCTCGGCGACCGGCACGCTCGGGGCGAAGGTCGCCCCGTCGGCAGACACGCGCGCGCGCAGGCCCTCGGTCGCCTCCGAGTAGTAGAAGACGACGAGGGGCGCGCCCTTCTTGCCGCTCGTCGCCACCATGGGCTTGTCGGCGCAGCCGCGCATGGCGTCGGGGCAGTCCTGCTTCGTGTCGAGCACGTCGACGGGCGCCGACCAGGTGACGCCGTCCGCGCTCGTCGCCATGCCGATGGCGACGTTCTGATCGGGCGAGCCGCCGTCGTGCCCGAGCCACACGAGGACAGCCTTGCCGTTCCAGGTCGTCAGCCACGGATCGAAGTGGCGCTTCTTCGGGCTCGCAAAGGGGCGCGGCGCGTCGAAGGAGCCGTCGGTGTGGAGCACCGTCGTCTCGAGGCCGTTGTCGTCGAGCATGCCGTTCATGGCGGTGTACACGACCGCCACCTCCCCCGACGGGAGCAGCGTCGCCGCGGGCTCGAAGCTGTAGCGGCTCGTGCGCCCCTTCGACAGGAGCTGCGCCATCGAGAAGCTGGTGCGCGGCTTCGGCCTCGGCCCCGGCGCGCAGGCGGGCGGCTTCGGACCGATGAAGCCCGGCAGCATGCAGACCTGCCACGCGGGGTCGCAGCCGTAGCCGGGCCGGCAGTCGGCGTCGCTGGTGCAGGCCGCGAGACAGAGCTCGCCGGCGCGCACGGTCGGGGTGCAGCGCGCGCCGTCGCCGCAGCTGCCGTCGGGCGCGCAGAAGCCCGTGCAGTAGCCGCCCGGCATGGGCAGGCACAGGTGCCCCGCCGTGCACTCGCCCTGCGCGCCCGGCGCCGAGCAGGCCCCACCGACGGGCGCGGGCGTCGCCGGCACGCTCGCGCTCGGCGCGACGGCGCTCGAGCCCGTCACCGGCGCGGAGCCGGTCGCCGTCCCGGGCGGCGGCGTCGGCTGCGCGGGCCCGCGATCGGGACACCCTCCGAGGGTGGCGAGGCCCGCGAGGGCGAGCGCGCGCCGCGCCCGCCCCGCCCCGCGACGCTCGACCCGCGCCGTCACGCGACCTCCGCCGGCGTGTCGTCCCAGCGATCGCCGGGCGCGCGGCCGAGGAGCCAGTTGAGCGCGCGGTGGCGCTCGACCGAGAGCGTGCGCACGGCCGCGAAGGCGCCCGCCGAGAGCGCGCGGTAGGCCTTGCCGTTCACCGCGAAGTCGCCGTCGACGGGCGCGGGGAGGTAGCCCTTGTCGTGCCCGACCTTGGCCGTGTGACGCACGAGATCGTCGCGGGTCGTGACGCCCGCGCTCCGCATGGGCGGCGAGGGCGCAAAGGGCGCGCCCCGCTCGGCGAGCTCGCGCTGGTGGGCCCGCCAGTGCCAGAGCTCGGCCTTCGCGCGCTCGCGCTCGAGCTCGGCCTCGGGCCGGAGGGTGGCGTGCTCGGAGAGGTGCAGGTGCACGACCTCGTGATCGACCGGCCCGTCGTACGACGGCAGGGCGTCGCGCGCCGAGAGCGCCCACGACAGGACGGCGATGGGCTCGGTGAGCCAGGCGGCGTCGAGCTGCTGCTGGCTCGTCATGGTCGCGACGGTCGTCGCCGCGAAGGCGCGCTCGCGCGGCGTGAGCTCGCCCCAGAGGCCGATGGCCTTGACCTTCTTCCAGTAGGCGTCGCGCTCCGCGTTCGCCTTCGCCTCGAAGGCGTGCTTGTCGCCCGCGCTCCAGCCGCGCGCGAGCTCGGCGAGCTTGCTCCGCGAGGGCGCCTGCAGGGCGTAGAGACACACGACCCGGAGCGCGGCGAGCCGGCGCGCGACGTCGGTAGCGGTGGGACCCATGCCGACGGGCATACTGCGCGCACGCGCACGGGAGAAGAGCGGACGCGCACCGGCGAGCGCAGGCGGCCGCCGAGCACCCGGGTGGACGGCGGCGCGGGCGCAGCCCCCGGTCAAGCGGCGGACCAGTCCTCGACCACGAGGCCGCCCACGCGCAGCATGTCGTCGAGGTTCGCGGTCACGAGGACGGCGCCGTGCGCGAGCGCGTGCGCTGCGATGGCGGCGTCGAAGTCCTCGATCCGGCGCCCCTTCCTCTCCAGCGCTGCCTTGATGACGCCGAAAGCCTCGCTGACCTCGTCCGACCACGCGACGCGCCCGAGCTCGGCCTTGACGAGCTCGAAGCGCTGGCGGAGCGCCTCCTTGCGCCTCGAACGTGGCATGCGCTCGAGCCCGTAGGCGATCTCGGCGAGCACGGGCGGCGGAACGCCGACGTCGCTCCGTGCGACCCGACGCAGGCGCCCGAGGACGCGCGCGTCGCCCTTCATCACGGCCGACACCGCGTTCGTGTCGAGCAGGTACTTCACAGCACCCTCGGCGCCTTCGAGCGACGGGCCGCGCGCACCTCGGCGACCATCCGATCCACCGCGGCCGCCGTCGCCGCGTCGACCCGCGTGAGCGCCTCGAAGAACCCGGCCGACCAGTCGGAGGCAAGGGAGAGCTCACGCTCGAGCGCCTTCACGATGAGCCGGTTCCGGCTGATGCACAGGGCGCGCGCCCGCCGATCGACGGCCGCGAGGAGCGGCTTCGGGAGGTGGACGCTCGTCGGCATGACTACATTTATAGTCGTGCCCGCGGCGCACGCAACCTGCCCCGCGCACCGGCGCCGGGGTCACTCCGCGATCGCGTACTCCGGGCACACCTCGAAGCTCGCGAGGCAGGGAAACGCGAGACCGGCGAGCGCGCTCTGGATGCACGCGGCGAGCGCCTCGGCGCCCGCGCCCGCCGTGACGCTCACGACGTAGCCGCTCGCGTCGAGCGCGATGGTGACCGGGGTGAAGTTGATGAGGCCCGAGCACGCGTTCCAGATGGCGTCCGCCATCTTCTGCCCGTCCGAGTACGCGCCGCCGTCCACCCACACGTCGAGCTGCGTCGTGGGCGGGGCGAAGCAGGCGAGCGCGTCGCGCGCGTCGGCCTCCTGGGCCTGGGCCGCGGCCGCCGCGACCGGCGTCCCGCAGGGCGTCACGGCGAGGCCGCCGTTCGTCCCGTAGGCCCAGAACGAGAACCCGACGCTCGGGGCCGTGCCGGTGGGCCACGTGACCGAGCCCGCGAAGCACGCGGCGTCGGCCGCGAGCGCCGCCTGCACGGCCGGCGTCGTGGCGACCGGTGGGGGCACGGGACAGGAGGCGGTGCCGCCCGTACCGCCGGTGCCGCTCGCGGCGCCCGCGCCGCCCGAGCCGTCGATGATGGCCTTGCCGCCGCACGCGGCCGTGCCGAGCACGAACGACACGACGCCGGCCGCCGCCCCGCGCAGCGGCGCGAACGGGCGCGCTGCGCCGGGCGCAGCCGCGAGCAAGTCGGCCTCGATGCGCTCGAGCTCGCGCTCGACGGCCGCGACGGGCGCGTGCAGCGACTGGAGCAGCGGCGCCGCCTCGGCGTAGCCACCGCCCGCGAGCGCGAGCGCGAGCGCGCGGCGGTAGCCCTCGACGTAGAGCGCGTTGACGCGCGCCCGCACGGCGTCGAGCCGCGCGACGACGGGCGTCCGCACGCGCGCCGGGTGCAGGCGGCGCGCGAGCGCCACGGCGAGGTAGGCGTCGTGGGTGCGGTACGCGACCGAGTAGTTCCAGAAGGCCTCGCCGCGCAGGCGGCTGAAGATCTCCGCGAAGCCCTGCATGCGCGGGTCGTCGAAGCGATAGCCGTAGCGCAGCGGGTTGCCGACGAGACGCCCCTCGGCGGCCAGTCGCTCCTGCAGGCGCGTGCCGTGGTAGGGCATCATGCGCGTCGCCTCGAAGACACCGGCCGGGATGCGCTCGAGCAGATCGATGCCCGCCGCGATGCTCGCGGGGGTCGCGTACGGGTGCAGGAGCATGAGGTTCGAGACGGTCGTGACGCCCGCCTCGGCGAACGTGCCGAGCAGCTCGAGATCGCGCGCGCTCGGCACGGCCCGGGCGAAGTGGCGCGCGTCCGCGGCCGTGGCGACCTCGAGCCCGACGAAGCAGCGCACGAGGCCCGCCTCGGCGAAGGCGCGCGCGACCGCGGGCGTCAACCGATCGGCGCGCAGCATGGCGCCGATGCCGAGCGCGCCGACCCCGCGCGCGGCGAGCCCGCGACGGAACGCCGCGAGGTAGTCGAGCGCCGCGTCCTCCGCGTAGGGCAGCAGGTGCTCGTCGACGAAGTAGAAGTAGCGCACGCCGCGCCCGTGCCACAGCTCGGCCATCTCGTCGCACACGGCGTCGAGCTCGCGGCGGCGCACGCCTCCGACGCCGTGCTCGGTGAGGACCGCGGCCGCGACGCCGCTCCGCACGCCCTCGCGCCGCTCCTGCGTGTGCAGGGCCGCCGGCCCGCAGTACTGGCAGCGACCGCGGCAACCGCGCGAGGCGGCGATGTGGACGGCCGCGTGGCCGAGGATCTCGGGCAGCACGTCGCGCTCGGGCCGCAGGGTGAGCGGCGTCGCGTCGAGCACCGGAGCGGGCGGTCCGTCCCCGGCGCGGGTCGTCACGCCCGGGACCCCCTCGACGGGCAGACCCGAGCGGAGCCGCTCGCACAGGGCCACGAGCGGGACCTCGCCCGCGAAGCGGACCACGCTGTCGAGCCACGGGTAGCGCTCGAGCAGCCAGGCGCGCGCGAGCGTCGCGAACTGGCCCCCCGAGGGCACGTGACCGCGGTAGCCGGCGCGCGCGAGCGCCTCCCCGAGCGCGAGCGGCAAGAGGGCCGAGCCGCCGTCGGCGAGCGACAGGCCGACGACCTCGGGCGGCGCCGCGAGGATCGCGCCGACGGCCCGCGCGAGCTCGGCTGGGTCGTTCACGAAGTGCGTCCGGACCCCGATGCCCGCGGCCTCGAGCGCCGCGCGCAGGTAGCCGAGGCCGAGGTTCTCGTTGTGGGGCAGCCGGCGGCCGACGAGGGCCACCGTGATCGCGGAGAGCGCCATGTTCACCTCGGTGCGCGATGCCCCGGCGCGCGCCGCACTGCCCACCCCCAGTGAACCAGAAAAGTGCCCCGCTTAGAAGGCCGGTCGTGCGCCGGCGCGCGACTCCCTTCCGCGCCCGGCCGGAGCGTGCGAGGGATGGGAGATGCTGCCGGCCGAGCTCGTCGACGCGGGCCTCTTCGGATCGATGCCGCGCTACGGCGATCTGTGCATGCACGCGGTCGTCGACCTGCGCCGCACGTTCGCGCGCGCGGAGCTCGAGCGCGCGCTCGCGGCCACCATCGGCGACTTTCCCGTGCTCGGGCGGTGCTACGAGCCGCGCTTCTGGCGCGACCGCTGGGTCCCGGTCGAGAGCCCGCTCGCGGCGGCCGTACACGTCGTCGAGGAGCCCGGGGATCTCGAGGCCGAGACCGCCCGCTGGGCGCGCCGCTCGATGGACACGACGCGCGAGCGCCCCGTGCGCATCGTGAGCCTCGGCCGCCGTACCGGCTCGCGGCTCGTCGTGAGCGTCTCGCACCTCGCGGTCGACGGCGCGGGGATGGCCGCCGTCGGGCACGTGCTCGGCTCGCACCTCTACGGCGTCGCGCCCGCGGCCCCCGTCGACCGGCGGCGCGATCTCGCCCGCGCCCTCGCGAAGCTGCGCTGGTTCCACCTGCCGGTCCTCGCGCGCGACGTCGTGGGCACGCTCCTGCGCCCCCTCCGGACGGTCGCGGCCGCGCGGCGCGAGCGACCCTACGCCGCGAGCACCGGCCCCGCACCCGTGTGGCGCCACCTCGTCGTCTCCGCGGACGAGCTCGCGACCCTGCGCGCGCGCTGCGGAGGCGCGAGCGTCAACGATCTCCTGCTCGCCGCCGTCGCGCGCATCGCGGCCGACCGCGCGGGGCCGGGCGAGGTCGCGGTCCACTACACGATGGATCTGCGGCGCTACGGCGCGCCGCGCTTCACGGCCGCCAACACCTCGAGCATCCTCACGGCCTTCGTGCCGCGCAAGGCGCTGGGCACGCTCGAGGACGCGGCCGCCGCGGTCGCGTCCATCACGGCGCGCCACCGGCAGGGCCTCGCGGGCCCGGCCTTCGTGCTGACGCCGGTCGCGCTCGCCCTCGGCACGCCGCACGGCGTCCTGCGCCGGATGGTGCGCGCCATTCACCCGGTGGCGGTCGATCTGCCGCTGAGCCGCGGGCTCATCGTGACGAACGTGGGCCGGCTCGACGACGGCCTCGAGGCGTTCGGCGCCGACGTCGAGCACGTCGCGGTCATCGGCCCGAACCTGCACGGGGTGCCGGTGCCCGCGATCGTGGCCTACGGCTTTCGTGGCGCCCTCTGCCTCGAGCTCTTCGCCGCGCCGAGCCTCGGAGCGGCGGCGCTCGACGAGCTCGAGCGCGAGCTCGTCGTCGCGCTCGAGCGCGGGTGAGGCACCGAGCGGTCCGCGCGGCGGCGTGAACGGGCGGCAACGTGATCCGGCGCATGTACATCACTGAGCGCGACCCGCCGATCCGCCTCGAAAAAGCGCGCTCCCGCCCTGGCGCGGGCGCGATTCGACGCTATGTTTGCGCCACCGACACGAAGTCCGGGGGGGCTCACCCACGGAGCCGGGTCGTCGAGCCCGGCGCCGCCGAGTGACCGTTCCGCGACCCCCGCTCGGCACCCCGGGCGGGCTGCCTCTCGCGCCCTGGAATCGAGGCCTTGCGTATGTCGAGCGCGTGCGCGTTGTTCGTCACCGACACGGACCAGAAGCGGCTCACCGGCGTGATGGAGCGCCTCCACCGCCGCCTCCCCCACGAGGGCGGCGCGCTGCGCGAGGGCATCGCGGGCGCGCGCATCGTGGCGTCGCGCGACGTCCCCCCCGACGTCGTCACGATGAACTCGCGCGTCGTCCTCGACGATGTGACGACCGGCGAGCGCCGCGAGGTCACGCTCGTGTACCCCTGGGACGCGGACCCCGACGCGGACAAGGAGTCGGTCTTCTCGCCGCTCGGCACCGTCCTGCTCGGTCGACGAATCGGGCGGCAGGTGGACTGGGTCGAGAACGGCGCCGAGCGCAGCGCCTGGATCGCGCAGATCGTCTTCCAGCCCGAGGCGCACGGCGCGTTCTATCTCTAAGTACGTCGGCACAGTGGTTTCGATCGTTTGCGGGCGTAGCGCGGGGATTTGCGCGGCAGACGCCCGGCGAGCGGCAAGCGCACCGGGCCGTCGCCTGAGGACGGAACCGTAGACGTAGACGTTGACGTGGTCGTTGACGTGGACTTTGACGGCGACGTCTACGTGGACTTGGACGACCCAGCGTGGACGGCTCTCCGATCCTCCTCGAAAGCATCGCGACTACGCCCTCGAGGAGTTG
>JACRDA010000477.1 GCA_016212965.1 Myxococcales bacterium | reverse complement strand
GGGCTGTGGGGATGACTCGCGCGGGCGGAGGTCATCGGGCGCGACAGTTCCCGAAAGGGGAACGCCAGGCGGGGATGAGCGCGTCATCCCGGCCTGCAGTGCCCTGTCTGGGAACGGGCTGTGGGGATGACTCGCGCGGGCGGAGGTCATCGGGCGCGACAGTTCCCGAAAGGGGAACGCCAGGCGGGGATGAGCGCGTCATCCCGGCCCGCAGTGCCGGGCTCCTACCCGAGGTGCTTCGCGAGCCGCTTGCCGAGCGCGAGGATCGTGAGCACGGTCGGGCGGTCGAGCGCCTCGGGGAAGACGCTGGCGTCGCAGACGTAGAGCCCGCGCACGCTCGTCGCGAGGTCGGTGTCGACGTGCGTGCCGATGCGCACCGTGCCGCTCGGGTGCGTACCGCGGAGCGGGGTCGCGAAGAGCGAGTGGGGCTCGGCGCCCGCCTGCACCAGGATCCGCCGGCAGACTGCCTCGGCGCGCCCGAGCCGCTCGCGGTCGCGCGGCGTCAGCGGCTTCGAGATGCGCCCGTCGGGGAAGACCCCGCCCGAGACGTCGTCCTTCAGCTTCACCATGAGGCCGAGCACGTTGCGCCAGCGCGGCCAGGTGAGCGCGCGCCGCGGGCTCTCGAGGCCGGCCATGACCGGGTAGAGCAGCCACGGATCGACGAGGGTGCTCAGCATGTAGCCGCCCGCGTCGTCCTCGTACGACCACGTCATGGGCGGCTCGCCGCCGATGCCCCGCCCGCGCGAGAAGCCGTACACCATCAGCGTCGCGTCCATGGTGAGGCCCTCGCCCGGCCCCGCGAGCCCCGAGGCCTGGAGCAGGCGCGGCGAACCGATGCCGCCCGCCGCCACGACCACCGTCCCGGCGCGTACGCGCAAGGGTCTGCCGCTCCTGCGCCCCTCGACGCCGGTCGCGCGACCGCCCTCGACCGTGACGCGGTCGACGCGCGCTCGGGTGTGGAGCACGGCGCCGCCAGCGACGGCCTCGTCCACCCACTCGGCCGCGTTCCACTTCGCCCCGCAGCGGCAGCCGAGCATGCAGTGCGCGCCACACGCTCCGGGGAAGCGCGGCGCGCGGCCGGGGCTCATGAACTTCGCCTGCGGCACGAACGGGAAGCCGGCCTCGCTCGCGGCCTCGGCGAGCCGGGTCGAGGCCGCGCCGCGCATCTCGGGCGGGAGCGGCGCGACGCGGAGCTCCGCCTCGGCCTCGGCGACCTCGTGGTCGAGATCGACTCCGTAGCGCTCCTTCATCCAGGCGGGAGGCGGCGCCGCGCAGCCGCAGTACATGCCGGTCGCGCCCCCGAGCATGAGGGGGCGCACGACGTTCAGGCCCTCGTCGGTGAAGAGCAGGCTCGCGCGGTCCGTGTAGAGCAGCGCGCCGAGGTAGCTGCCGTAGTAGAAGCGCCGCCGTTCGTCCGCGCCGCGCTCGAGGAGCACGACGCGCCGCCCGCGCCGCACGAGCTCGCGCGCGACGGTCGCCCCGCCAGGACCGGACCCCACCACGACGACATCGGTCTCGAGCTCGAGCATGGCGGGCCGAGCGTAGCCCCGCCACCGCCGGAAGGGGAACGGTCCGATCGCGGCGACCCGCGGCGAGCTGGCGCGACCGATCCGCGCCGCGGCCTCGCGCCCTCGTGCGCCACGTCGGTGGCCGGGCGCGGGGGAGGGGCGCGACGCATGGTTGACGACGCGTCGCCGGGGCGTATACTCCGCCGCCCTCAAGGCCCGGCGTGGGGTTTCACCTCTGCGCCGTGGCGTCGGCCGGCTCCCTTTTCCCGGCCAGGAGAAGCCATGCTTCACCCCGCACAGAAGTCCGAAATCGTTCAGAAATATCGCTTGCACGAGACCGACAGCGGTTCGGCCGAGGTGCAGATTGCCCTGCTCACCGTCCGCATCGCTCAGCTCACCGAGCACTTCAAGACCCACAAGCGCGACCACCACAGCCGGCGTGGTCTGCTCAAGCTCGTGAGCCAGCGCCGCCGGCAGCTCAACTACCTCAAGCGCGTCGATCTCGAGCGCTACAAGTCGCTCATCGGCAGGCTCGGGCTGCGCAAGTAGCACGGGCTCGCCCGCTCGCGGGAACGGCCGGCCCTGGCCGCTTCCCACGCACGGGGCCGGCGCCCCGCAGCCCGCTGCGCCGCGTCGGCCCGCCCCTCCGGGCATCGTCCAGTCTGCCTTCGTCCCCGATTCGTGCCCACGAGACCGCTCGTGGCCAGGAACCGAGGAAGAAGCCGGACGGGTGCTCGGGCCCGGTGCCGGGCCTTCGATGCCTCGCCATGGCGGCGCGGCGGGAGACCGGCGCCGAGCGGTCCTCGCGCGCGCCCGCGCGGCGGCGGCAGCCCTCTCCGGGCCCGCCCTCGACCTCGCAGCGCGTGTCGCGGCGGCCGCGAAGCGACCCCGACACGACGCGGCGTGCAGGCCGCGACTGGAGCCACCATGATCGTCCGAGAGTCCGTACTTCTGGGCGGGCGCCCGCTCACCTTCGAGACCGGCCGGCTGGCCAAGCAGGCGGCGGCCGCCGTGCTCGTCACCTACGGCGAGACGCAGGTGCTCGTGACGGTGTGCTTCCAGGACCCGCGCCCGGGCCTGGACTTCTTCCCGCTCACCTGTGACTTCATCGAGAAGACCTACGCCGCGGGGCGCATCCCGGGCGGCTTCTTCAAGCGCGAGGCGCGCCAGCGCGAGGAGGAGATCCTCACGTGCCGCGTCATCGACCGCCCCATCCGTCCGCTCTTCCCCAAGGGCTTCAAGATGGAGACGCAGGTCATCGCGACCGTGATGTCGAGCGACAAGGAGAACAAGGCCGACGTGCTCGCGCTCACGGGCGCCTCGGCGTGCCTGCACCTGTCGGCGCTACCGTGGGACGGCCCGATCGCGGGCGTGCGCGTCGGGCGCGTGAACGGCGAGCTCGTCATCAACCCGACCGTGACGCAGCTGACGACGAGCGATCTCGACATCACCGTTGCCGCCTCGCGCGACGCCATCGTGATGGTCGAGGGCGGCGGCGATCAGATCAGCGAGCGCGACATGATCGACGCGCTCGAGTTCGCTCACGCCGAGCTGCAGCCGGTGCTCGACCTCATCGACGAGATCCGCGCCGTGGTCGGCAAGGCGAAGATGGCCTTCGTGGCGCCCGACCTCGAGCCCGCGCTGAAGCAGCGCGTCGCGGCGCTGGTCGACGCCGATCTGCGCGCGGCCTCGCACGTGCGGGAGAAGCACGCGCGCTACGACGGCTACAAGGTCCTGAAGCAGAAGCTCTCGGAGACCCTCAAGAAGGAGCTCGGCGAGGACAAGTACCTCGAGGTCGAGAAGCTCGTGGGGGCCGAGTTCGAGCACCGGAAGAGCGCCGTCGTGCGCGGCTACGTGCTCGACGAGCGCACCCGCATCGACGGGCGCGATCTGCGCACCGTGCGGCCCATCGCGACCGACGTCGGCGTGCTCTTCCGCACCCACGGCAGCGCGCTCTTCCAGCGCGGCGAGACGCAGGCCATCGCCACGACGACGCTCGGCACCTCGAGCGACGAGCAGAAGATCGACGGCCTCATCGGGCAGAGCTGGAAGCGCTTCTACCTGCACTACAACTTCCCGCCGTTCTCGACCGGCGAGACCAAGGGCCTGCGCGGGCCCGCGCGTCGCGAGATCGGCCACGGCGCCCTCGCCGAGCGCGCCATCGAGCAGATCATCCCGGACAAGGAGCAGTTCCCCTACACGATCCGCGTGGTGAGCGAGACGCTCGAGTCGAACGGCTCCTCGTCGATGGCGGCGGTGTGCGGCGGCTGCATGTCGCTCATGGACGCCGGCGTGCCCATCAAGGCACCGGTCGCGGGCATCGCGATGGGCCTCATCAGCGAGGGCAGCGGGCGCTACGCCGTGCTCTCCGACATCCTCGGCGACGAGGACCACCTCGGCGACATGGACTTCAAGGTGTGCGGCACCGAGCGCGGCATCACCGCCATCCAGATGGACATCAAGGTCAAGGGCCTGACCCGCGCCATCCTGGGCGAGGCGCTCGAGCAGGCGCGCGAGGGGCGCCTGCACATCCTCGGCAAGATGCTGGAGACCTTGCCGGCGCCGCGCCCCGAGCTCAACAAGCACGCGCCGCGCATCGTGTCGCTCAAGGTCAAGCCCGAGCAGATCCGCATCATCATCGGGCCGGGCGGCAAGACCATCAAGGGCATCGTCGACCAGACGGGCGTCGTCATCGACGTGGAGGACGACGGCACGGTCAACGTGGCCTCGAGCGACGCCGAGCAGCTGCGCCGCGCCATCGAGATCATCGAGGGCCTGACGGCCGAGCCCGAGGTGGGCAGGATCTACGACGGCGTCGTGCGGCGCGTGGCCGACTTCGGCGCCTTCGTCGAGATCCTCCCGAACTGGGACGGCCTCGTGCACATCAGCGAGCTCGCCTACGGGCGCACCGAGCGCGTCGAGGACGTGTGCCGCGAGGGCGACAAGCTGCGCGTCAAGGTGCTGTCCGTGGACAGCGACGGCAAGGTGCGGCTCAGCCACAAGGACACCTTGCCCCCGCCCGAGGGCTACACGGCCGACGTGGGCGAGGGCGGCGAGCCGCGTCCCCCGCGTCCCCACGGCGACGGCGGCCGCCCCGGCGGCGGCGGGCGCATGTCGTCGCAGTCGCGGCGCACCGGCGGTCCCGGCGGCGGCGGCGGTCACGGTGGCCCGCGCGGCGACGGGCCGCCCCGGCGCCGTCGCTGACGCGTGAGCCCGGCGCCGCCTCCGCAGCCGAAGCGCGCGGTCGTCCAGCTGCTGCGCGAGTTCTCGATCCCGCTGCTCGCGGGGGTCGCGATCGGGCTCGTGTGGGCGAATCTCGACCCGAAGGGCTACGTGCACGTGCTGCACGCCTCGCCCTTCGGGGACGACAGCTCGTGGAACTTCCACTTCGTCGCGAACGACCTCTTCATGGTGTTCTTCTTCGGCATCGCTGCCAAGGAGATCACCGAGGCCTGCCTGCCAGGCGGCGCCCTCTACCCGCTGCGGCGCGCCGTGAGCCCGCTCTGCGCCACCCTCGGCGGCGTCCTCGGGCCGGCGTGCGTCTACACCCTCGTCGTCGCCCTCCTCGGCGCGCCGGGCATCGGGCGCGGCTGGGGCGTGCCGACGGCGACCGACATCGCGCTCGCGTGGCTCGTCGCGCGGCTCGTGTTCGGCGAGCGCCACCCGGCCGTGAGCTTCCTCCGCTTGCTCGCCGTCGCCGACGACGGGATCGGGCTCGCGATCATCGCGATCTTCTACCCGGACCCGAGCCACCCGGTGGTCCCCGCCTACCTCGGCGGCGTGGTCGCCGCGATGGCCATCGCGTACCTGCTGCGCCGGCTGCGCGTGCAGAGCCCGTGGCCCTATCTGCTCGTGCCGGGGGTGCTCTCGTGGCTGTCGCTCCACTTCGGGTCGCTGCACCCGGCCCTCGCGCTCGTGCCGGTCGTGCCCTTCATGCCGTCGGCGCGGCGCGACGCCGGTCTCTTCGTCGAGGTCGAGGGCAAGCCCCAGCACGACGCCCTCGGTCGCTTCGAGCACGCCTTCAAGAAGCCCGTCGACTTCGGCCTGCTCATCTTCGGCGTCGCCAACGCGGGCGTCACCTTCTCCGACGTCGGCCCGGCGACGCTCGCCGTCGCGCTCGCGCTCGTCGTGGGCAAGCCGCTCGGCATCACGCTCTTCGGCTCGGCAGCGCGCCTGTTCGGCTTTCCGCTACCGCACGGCATGACGACGCGGAGCCTCGTCGTCGCCGGCGTCGTGGCGGGCATGGGCCTCACGGTGGCCCTCTTCGTCGCGAGCGTCGCCTTCACCGATCCCGTGCACCAGGGCGCCGCGAAGATGGGGGCGCTCGCCTCTGGTGTGGCGGCCCTGCTCGCGCTCGCGCTCGGGCGCTTGCTCGGCGTGAAGGACGAGGGCGTGCGCTCCGACCTCCCGTCGAGTCGCAAGCTCGTGCACCGCGGCCTCGGCTGGCGCCGGTTCGGGCGCTGGGTGCGGGGCCCGCGCCCGCGCCGGTAGGCCTCGCCCCGACGGGCTGGGACGAGTCCGAGCGGCGACGGGACGGCAGAAATGATGCCTCCCGGCCCGGTTTGCGGAAGAGTACCGGATCGATACGCGCAGCGCTGGGTGACGAGCGAAGGGCGCCGTGGCGAACAAGGATTTCAAGCGCACGCAGTTCGCGAAGCTGGGCATCGACTTCT
This sequence comes from Myxococcales bacterium, assembly GCA_016212965.1. GTDB lineage: Bacteria > Myxococcota_A > Polyangia > Polyangiales > Polyangiaceae > JACRDA01. The sequence continues at coordinate 16,780 of JACRDA010000477.1, read as the reverse complement.
CGACGCTCTTTGCGGCGAAGTTCGGCAGATCGAGGGTGTCCGGGCACCAGCCGATCTTGCAGGAGCCGCCGGGGGTGAGCACCGAGGGCGGACGCCAGGCCACGCAGCACGTCCTGCTCCGGCCGGAGCAGCCGGCGGCGCCGACCCTCACCATCGGCTCGGTGAACCTGGTCATGAAGACGGCCACCCTGCGCACCTTCGGCTGCCTCGAGCAGATGCACCGCCTGCGCTACCCGAAGAGGCGCTTCCCGCTCGACGTGGCGGCGTACCAGGCGTTCCTCGACCCGTGTGCCGCGTTCTTCCAGCAGCACGGCATGGCGCTCGGCTGGGAGTCGCAGGCGCCGGTCGAGCCGGTCGCGCTCGGGCCGGTCTCCGTGGCCGGGCGCTCGAGCGCGGCGGCCTGGGTGCTCGTCGTCCTCATCGTGCTCGTCCTCGCGGGCGGCGTGGTCGGGTTCCTGTTCTGGCGCGGCCTCATCTAGCCCCGCGCGGTGCAGCGCGGGCTCCGCGGCCGGCCCGCCTTCGTCCCGCGTCCGTGCTACCCCTTCGGCATGGATGGGACCCTGGACCGCCCGAGCGCGGAGCCGTCGCCGGGCGAGGACGAGGTGAGCCGGAAGCTCGCTCTGCTGCGCCGGCGCCTGCGCGAGCTCGGCAGCGTGCTCGTGTGCTACTCGGGCGGCGTCGACAGTGCGTTCGTGCTCGCGGTGGCCCACGCCGAGCTCGGCGCGGGCGCCGTCGGCATGACGGCCGTCTCGCCCTCGCTCGCTCCCTCGGAGAAGGAGGGCGCCCTCGCCGTCGCGGCGCGCCTCGGGGCCGAGCACCGCCTGGTCGACACGGCCGAGATCGACGATCCGGGCTACGTGCGCAACGACGTGGACCGCTGCTTTTACTGCAAGAGCGAGCTCTACCGGGTCGCCGCGAGAAAGCAGCAGGAGTGGCAGCTCGCCGCGGTCGTGAACGGCACGAACGTCGACGACCTCGGCGACTACCGCCCCGGGCTGCAGGCCGCCGCGGACGCCGGCGCGCTCGCGCCGCTCGTCGAGTGCGGCTTCGGCAAGAGCGACGTGCGCGAGGCTGCGCGCCGTATCGGCCTCGGCGTCTGGGACAAGCCCGCGGCCGCGTGCCTGTCGAGCCGCATCCCGTTCGGCACCCAGGTGACGCGCGAGCGGCTCGACAAGATCGGGCGGCTCGAGGCGGCGCTCCGGGCGCTCGGCTTCCGCCGCGTGCGCGCGCGCTACCATGGCGAGCTCGCGCGCATCGAGGTGGATCTCGAGGAGCTCGCCCGCGCCGCCGGGCCCGAGGTGCGCGAGCGCATCGTCGCGGCCGGCCACGCGTGCGGCTTCCGGTTCGTGACGCTCGATCTCGGCGGCTACCGCCAGGGCAGCCACAACGAGGTGCTCGCGGGCCGGAGCCTGCGCGTCGTCGGGTGACGCGCCGGCCCGGCGGCGAGCCTCACAGGTTGGCGAGCGGGATCGGCACCCCGAGAGCGCCGAACAGCGACAGGCGCTCGAGGCCGTAGGGCGCGACCGCCACGCCCACGTCGGCGAAGAAGTACTGGCTCAGCGGCAGGAGCAGCCCGGCCGCGAGCGCGACGCCGGGCGCCGCCGCGTACGTGCTGGCGCGCGCGGCGCCGTCCGCGGTGAGCCGGGTGAAGAGCACGTCCACCGTGCCGCGCGCCTCGAGGTACGGGCGCACGTCGCGCGCGCTGCCGAAGGCGTAGCCCGCGTACACCTCGAACGACAGCCCCCAGAGCTCGCCGAGCTCGAGGCCGTGCGCCCGGCCGTCGCCCGCGTCCGTGACGAGCTCGAGCCCCGCCAGGCGGAGCGCGCCCGCGCCGGCGCCGAAGCGCAGGCCGTCGAGGCCGAGGCCGAAGCGCAAGAGGCCGCCGAAGCTCCGCCCGTCGCCGTCGAGGCGCGGACTCTCTGCCGCGAGCGCCGGGAGCGGATCGTCCGTCGTCACGGGCGCGAGGGCGAGCTCGCGGGCCACGACCCACGAGCCCGTCAGGCGCACGGCGACGTCGACCGTCTCGTCGAACTTGTCGGCGCGGGCCGGCGCGGCCGCCGCGACCACCAGGCTGGCCGCGGCGAGCGACGCGAGGCCGCGGAGCGCGAAGCACCTCACCATGACGCTCGAAATGCGCAGGGCTGCTCGGGCTCACACGGCGGCAGGCCCGCCCGCCCTAGTTCGTGACGGTGACATAGCCGACCTGGCCCTGGTAGGAGAGCGTGTTGCCGGGACCGTTGTTGATGGTCTCGCACAGACCGACCCTCCAGGTACCGGCGCCCGGCACCACCGCATTGGTCACGGTGATGGGGATCCACATGTTCGCGGCGAAACTGAAATAGGCGTGCGGCTGGCCGAACTCGGTGATCACGCCGCCCCCCGTGCTCTGGTAGCAGACGTTGAGCGCGCCCCACGCCGAGGTGCCGGTGCTCCGCGTGTCGACCGCCGAGGACAGCGAGGCGAGGAGCTTCTGCGTGGCCGTCGTCGTCACCTGTACGGGTGCGCCCAGGAACAGGTTGAGGCCGCCGCCGGTGCCGCTCACGTTGCGGCCGACGTTGTCGTTGAGCATGGCCACGGTGACGATCCCGGTCGGGCCCGTGGGACCGAGCGCGCCTGCCGCCCCGTTCGCGCCCGCGGGGCCGGTCGGACCGAGGGCACCGTTCGAGCCCGTGGCTCCTGCGGGGCCCGTCGGGCCGACGGCACCGGTGGCGCCCGCGGGGCCGACGGCACCGGTGGCTCCGGCCGGGCCCGTCGGGCCGACGGCACCGGTGACGCCGGCGGGGCCCGTCGGGCCGATGGCGCCCGTCGCCCCAGCGGGGCCGACGGCGCCGGCCGCTCCGTCCGAGCCGGCCGGACCCGTCGGGCCGACGAGGCCCGTCGGGCTCCCGACCCAGTGGCCCGTGCCGTCGATGACCGTCGTGCCATTGACGACGACCGACGAGGGGTGGATGTCCCCTGTCACGTCGCCGGCGAGGATGGCGTAGGGCACACTGTGGACCGCGGCGCGCGGTGACATCTCCGGGTCGTTGTCGACCTTGATGCCGAGGTACCGCACACCTCCGTCGAGCACGGTCGTGTCGAGCGCCGTCGTCGTGCCGAGCGTGACCGAAAAGTAGCCGTCGTCGAAGGTGATCGTGTGCGTCTCGCTCCAGATCGACGTCGCGGCGCCGGCGCTGTCGTAGATCGCGAACACGACGTCGAGCGGCCCATTGATGGGGTTGCCGCCGCTGTCGTAGAGCCGGCCCTGCTGCGTCACGCTCTCGGGCACCTGCGCTCCGGCCGTCAGGGCGAGCCCGGTTGTCGCCAGTGCCACGCTCGCGCTCCACACCCGCTGCGTCGTCGACTTGCTCATGTCTCACGCCTCCGGCTCGACGGTCCCCGGTGGGCCTCGAGCCGACGGGAAGTAGACCACCGCTACCGGCGCGTCCGCAACGGGCAACCGCGTGCCGGCGCCGCTCCCCCGGTGCAGGTTGCCACGCCTCCTGGTCCTCGGACCGCGACCCGGTCGAGCTCACCAGCGGTGGAACGCCGGGTGGCCTTCCTTCACCGCCACGAAGGTGCCGCGGCAGGTCGCCGTCACCTTGCCGCCGCTCTCGAGGCGCGCCTCGACCACGGCGGTGTCGCCCTCGAGCGACACCACCTCGGCCTCGAGGTGGAGCGGCGCGAGCGGCGTCGGACGCTTCAGCTTCACGTGGAAGTCGGCGGTCACGGTGCAGGGCGGCGCGTCGAGGCCGCGCACGCGCATGAGCGTCCAGGCGGCCGCCCAGTTCGAGTGGCAGTCGAGCAGGGTGCCGATGATCCCGCCGTTCAGCACGGCGCCGAAGGCGACGTGGTGCGGCTCGGGCATCCAGTCGCACACGAGCTTCTGGCTGCCGTCGGGGGCGGGAACGCTGTCGATGCGCAGGCCCTTGTCGTTCGCGGGCCCGCAGCCGAAGCACTGGTTGTTCGGGGCGTACTCTCGCTGGATTCCGGACATGAGCGTCATCCGTTGTCAGTTGTCAGTTGTCGGTTCGCTGCCAGCGACTCACTTCGCGAGCGCCTCGGCCACGAGCCGCTCCTGCTCGAGGCGGTGGCTCGCGTGGCTGCCCGTGGCGGGGCTCGCGCTCCGCTCGCGCGCCACGCAGCCGCGGAGCGGCAGCCGGTCGCCGAGCGCCTCGGGCAGGTTCGCGCGCACGTAGTACCAGGCGCCGTAGTTCCAGGGCTCCTCCTGCACCCACCAGACGGGCGTGCCGGGGGCGTAGGCCGCGAGCGCGGCCGGGAGCTCGTCGTCGAGCGGGTAGAGCTGCTCGAGGCGCACGACGGCGATGTCATCTCGGCCCCCGGCGTCCCGGGCTCGCGCGAGGTCGTAATAGACCTTGCCGGAGCAGAGCAGGACCTTCTTCACGCCGCGGGGATCGCGCTCGTCGCCGAGCACGCGGCGGAAGCGGCCGGTCGCGAGCTCGTCGAGCGTCGACATCGGTTTCGGGCCCTGCTCGGCGGCCGAGGCGCGGAGCAGGCTCTTCGGCGTGAAGATGACGAGCGGCTTGCGCCACCTGCGCAGCACCTGGCGCCGGAGCGCGTGGAAGAGCTGCGCCGGCGTCGTCAGGTTGCAGACCTGGATGTTGTCCTCGGCCGTGTTCTGCACGAAGCGCTCGACGCGCGCGCTCGAGTGCTCCGGGCCCTGGCCCTCGTAGCCGTGCGGCAGGTAGAGGACCATGCCGCACAGGCGCTGCCATTTGTCTTCCGAGCTCGTGAGGAACTGGTCGACGATGACCTGCGCGGCGTTCAAGAAGTCGCCGAACTGCGCCTCCCAGATGACGAGCGCCTCGGGGAAGTCCATGGCGTAGCCGCACTCGAAGCCGAGCACGCCGGCCTCGCTGAGCGGGCTGTTCACGCACTCGAAGCGCGCGCGCACGTCGCCGTTCTTCGGCGTTGCCGTCACGGTGGCGAGCGGCGCGTGGGTCGCGCCCGTGGCCATGTCCCACACGACGGCGTGCCGGTGGCTGAAGGTGCCGCGGCACACGTCCTGGCCGGACAGGCGGATGGGCGTGCCCTCCGCGAGCAGGCTCGCGTAGGCAAGCGTCTCGGCCGTGCCCCAGTCGAAGAGCTCGCCCTTTCTGACGCGCTGGTGGCGCTGCTCGAGCAGCGCCCGGATCTTGGGGTGCGCCTGGAAACCCTCGGGCAGCGTCGCGAGCGACGCCGCGAGCGCGAGCAGCCGCTCGCGCGGCACGGCGGTCTCGACGTCGGGGGTGTTCTTCTCGGGGCCGCCCCGGTAGCCGGTCCACACGCCGCCCATCCAGTCGGGCGCCGGGCAGGAGCCGTGCTTCTTGGCGAGCGACAGGGCCTCGGCGAGGGCGGCGCGGCGGCGCACGCCGATGTCCTCGGCGGTCTCGGCGCTCACCTGGCCGAGCTCGACCAGGCGGCGCACGTACATCGCGCGCACGGTCGGCTTCTTGTCGATGAGCGCGTACATGCGCGGCTGGGTGAAGCGCGGCTCGTCGCCCTCGTTGTGGCCGTGGCGCCGGTAGCAGTAGAGGTCGATGAGCACGTCCTTGCCGAAGCGCTGCCGGTACTCGACCGCGAGGAGCGCGACCTGCGCCACGGCCTCCGGATCCTCGCCGTTCACGTGGAAGACGGGCGCGCGCAGCATGAGGATGAGGTCGCTCGCGTAGCGCGTGGAGCGCGAGTCCTCGGGGTCGGTGGTGAAGCCCACCTGGTTGTTGACGATGACGTGGATGGTGCCGCCCGTGCGGTAGCCGCCGAGGCCGCCGAGGTTCAGGGTCTCGGCGACCACGCCCTGCCCGACGAACGCGGCGTCGCCGTGGATGAGCAGCGGCACGATGCGCCGGCGCTCGGTGTCGCCGAAGCGCTCCTGCTTGGCGCGCACGCGCCCCTCGACGACCGGGCAGGCGAACTCGAGGTGGCTCGGGTTGAAGGTGAGCGTGAGGTGCACCTTGTGGCCCGAGGAGGTGAGCCGGTCGGTCGAGTAACCGAGGTGGTACTTCACGTCGCCGCGACCGAGGAAGCGCTCGGCGTCCTTGTCCTCGAAGGCGTAGAAGATGTCGCGCAGGCTCGTCTCGAGGATGTTGACGATGACGTTGATGCGCCCGCGGTGAGCCATGCCGAACACGATCTCGTCGACGCCGTGCTCGGCGCCGCGCTCGATGATCGTGTCGAGCAGCGGGATGAGGCTCTCGGCGCCCTCGAGCGAGAAGCGCTTGGTCCCGGGCGAGTAGCTCTTGTGGATGAACTGCTCGAGGTTCTCGGCGTCCGAGAGCTTCGTGAGCAGGCGGATCTGCTGCTCGCGCCCGAGCGTCAGGCGGTTGTGACAGCCCTCCATGCGCTCCTGCAGCCAGCGCCGCTCGTCGGTGTCCTCGATGTGGCGCACCTCGACGCCGATGGAGCGGCAGTAGGTCTCCTGCAGGTGGTCGAGGATGGCGCGCAGGCTGCGCACCTCGGGGCCGGGTAGATCGACGGTGCGGTACGGGATGTCGAGGTCCTCGTCGATGAACCCGTAGGTGCGGTGGTCGAGCTCGCGCGGCAGGGGCGGGTGCTCGCCGAGCGGGTCGAGGTGCGCACCGAGGTGCCCGACGAAGCGGTAGGCCGTGACGAGCTGGTGGACGCGACCCGGGCCGATGGCCTGCATGTAGAGCGAGCGCGCGCGCGCCGCGTCGGCCACGGTGGGCACGGGTGCGCTCCCGGTCGGCGCACCGACGGCCGAGACGGCGAAGGCCGCGGGGAGCTCGGGCGCCGCGGTCCGGAGGCCGGTCTGCGGCGGCGCGGGCGCGGCCAGCGTCCTTGGCGCTGCGGGCGTCGGCGCCGGGCTCGGGGCGGCGACCGCGGCCGGGGACGAGCCGTTCCGCTCGAAGTAGGCGCGCCAGCTCGCGTCGACCGCCGCCGGGTTCTCCGTCCAGCGCGCGTGGAGCTCCTCGACGAGCCCGGCATTCAGACCGAAATCCAGAGGCATGGCCCGCGATCGATACCACGAATCGGCCGGAACGCCGGCTGTCGCGATCCGACGACCGTCTCCGTGGCGGCGCGCTAGACTGAGCATCGTGACACAGGCTGCTCGGCAACGCGCCACGCGCGCCGACCTCGAAGCGCTCCCCGAGCACGTCGTGGGCGAGCTCATCGGCGGCGTGCTCTACACGATGGCGCGCCCGCGACCCCGTCACGCCGGCGCCGCGACGGTGCTCGGCGGCGATCTGAACGGCGCCTTCCAGCGCGGGCGGGGCGGTCCCGGTGGCTGGTGGATCCTGGTCGAGCCCGGGATCGCGCTGCCGGCGCTCGACGTCGACGAGGTCGTGCCGGACGTCGCGGGCTGGCGCCGATCGCGCCTGCCCGAGCTGCCGGAGGGCAGCATCACCCTGGCGCCCGACTGGGTGTGCGAGATCCTGTCGCCCACCACGCGCTCGCACGACCTGCTGCGCAAGCGCCCCCTCTACGCGCGCGCGGGCGTGCCCTGGATGTGGCTCGTCGATCTCGACGCGCGCGTCCTCACGGCAAGCCGGCTCCACGAGGGCGGCTGGCTCGAGCTCGGGACCTGGGGCGATGACGCCGTCGCGCGCGTCGAGCCGTTCACGGCCATGGAGCTCCGGCTCGCCGACCTCTGGGGACGAGCCACGGCGCCGTGATCCGGTTGGCAACCGGGCCGGAACCGGCCTAGCTTGGGCGATCATGAAGCGTCGCTGGTCCCTCTTTTTTGCCGTCGCCGGCCTGTGCGGTTGCGGCCACGTGATGAAGCCCATGAGCGTCGGGGAGGCCACCGGGACCGGCAGCTGCGACCAGGCCACCGACCCGCTCAACCCCATCATCGTCGAGCTGCCCGGTACGACGAAGGTGCAGCTCGATCTCGTGAGCCGGCGCGGTCTCGTGGCCGTCGTGTACACGGGCTGCAGCCTGAAGGTGCTCAACGCCTGCGAGATCGAGGGCGGCTACGAGTTCACCTCGGTGCAGCCGCAGGTGACGAAGATGGCGCTCGACAACATGGACCAGCTCGCCGCCGGGCTGCCGCTCGGGGTCGCCACCATCGGCGGCCAGATCGGCGGAGGCCAGAAGTTCGAGCTCGACTACGTGCTCGTCGGCGAGCGCCGCACGACGCAGAAGCCCGGCAAGCTCGGCGACAACTGCGAGGGGGCGACGCACTACGTGCGCAACATCATGATCGGCTCCTACGCGCTCGACACCAAGGCCGAGGGCAAGGCGGGGATCGGCGCCGAGGTGGGCGAGATCGGCGTCTCGGCGAGCCACAGCGAGCACGAGCAGCAGGGCCGCGGCTCGGGCGATCTGCGCGCGTGCGCCAAGGCCACGGCCTTGACCGTCGAAGAGGCCGAGAAGCTCGGCTGCGCGGCGCCGGTGCAGCTCGGGCTCGTCGCGCTCGGGGCGAAGTGACGCGTCCGGCCCCCGTCCACGCGGAGCCGCCGCACCCCATCGTGCTCGTCGCGATGGGCGGCCACGCCTTCATGCAGCCCGGCGAGAAGGGCACGATCGAGGAGCACGAGAAGAACGCCGAGCGCATCGCCTCCCTCCTGATGACGCTCGTCGAGCGCTAGTACAACCTGCTCATCACGCACGGCAACGGGCCGCAGGTCGGGAGCCTGCTCATCCAGCAGGAGCTCGCCCGGAGCGAGGTGCCCGACATGCCGCTCGACGTGCTCGTGGCCATGACCGAGGGCAGCCTCGGCTACGTCCTGCAGCAGGCCCTCCTGAATCAGCTCCGCAAGCGCGCCGTGCGGCGCTACGTCGTCACGGTGGTGAGCCAGGTGGTCGTCGACGAGAACGACCCCGCGTTCAACGCGCCGACCAAGCCCGTCGGGCCGTTCCTCACCAAGGAGGAGGCCGAGAAGCGCGCCGCCGCGCTCGGCTGGAAGGTGAAGGAGGACGCGGGGCGCGGCTGGCGCCGGCTCGTGCCCTCGCCGCGCCCCATCAAGGTCATCCAGCGCCACTCGATCCGCGACGCCGTGCGCCAGGGGCACATCGTCATCGCCTGCGGCGGCGGCGGCATCCCGATCAAGAAGAAGGCGAACGGCGAGTACGCCGGCGCCGAGGTCGTGTGCGACAAGGACCTCACCTCGGCCGTCCTCGCGAGCGACGTCGGCGCCGAGCTCTTCATCATCCTGACGGCCGTGCCGCAGGTCTTCGCGAGCTTCGGCAAGCCGGACCAGCACGCGCTCGGGGCGGTCACGGTGCAGGAGCTCGAGCGGCTGGTCGCCGAGGGCCACTTCGCGCCCGGTAGCATGGGGCCGAAGATCGAGGCCGTGCTCGGCTTTCTCGGCCGCGGCGGCAAGCGCGCCATCATCACCGACGCCGAGCACCTGCCGGCGGCGATCGAGGGGCGCGCGGGCACGCACTTCATCGGGGCCATCTGAGGCGCTGCTCGCGGGATCCGCGCGGCAGCGGAGCGAGCGGAACCACGGAGGCACGAAGGCACGGAGCCGAAAGGGGGAGCCAGCCGCGGCGCGCCTCCGTATTTCGGTCAGAGGGAGGAACAGCAAGCCGGTAGGGCGGGCGGCCGCCGCCACGAGTAAGTGAAAACTCGGCCCCGCAGGCAGGAGCAGGGGTCACAAGAAGACCAGAAGACCAGAAGACCAGAAGACCAGAGGCCAAGCGTGCCGTCCCCGCGGCGCTGTCCGCGGCGCTGTCCCCAGCGCCGCCTTCTTCCCTTCTGTTCTTCTTGTGAATCCTCTGGGAAGTCCAACAGGAATCGAGGGGATCTCTCCGGTGATCACGGGCACCTACGACACTGTTTTCGTAGGAGACAGGAAGGCGTGAGGGTCAGCGGTCCTCCCGCTCCGCGGCCCGTTCAATCCCCGGCGCCGAGCGCATCGAGCCGCTGGCGCACGACACTGAGGCCTGTCTGGAACCACACCTCGGTCGCGTCGATGAAGAGGACGTCGAGGCCAGACCCGACGTACGGCTTCATCGCCGCGAACGGATAAGCCCAGTGCCGCGCGTCGCTCAGTCGGTAGAGGTGGTACTGCTCATCGAGGGCGCACGTCGCGTAGTAGCCATCGCCGGCGGCGCTCGTGCAGTAGCTGAAGGGTGGCGCAGGGCGGCGTTTCTGCGGAACGACGCCCGCGGGGGTGGTTGCGTACGGGCTCGTGTAGAGCCATGGGTCGGGCCAGGCTCCAGTATCCAGGTTCTCCTCCGTCCCCGCCTGGATCCACACGAGCGTCTGTCCGTCCGAGTCGAACCGCGGCACCGCGAAGTCCGTCCCACCGACGAGCTCGGCCACCGTGCCCGTCTGCCCGTTCCACATGCATCCCTTCGGCACCAGCACGTTGCCGAAGAAGCAGACGCCGACGGCCGACCTCCTGGCTGGGCTGAAGTCCTGGAAATGGTCCGCCATGTTGCCGGCGATGGCATGAGCGCCCGAGATGCGGTCGTAGAACAGGCTGAAGTTGCCCGACGGCGCCCAGAGCGTCAAAGTGTCGTCGTTGGCGCGGGCGAGCTGGTTCATCCAGTCGAGCGGTACCACCTCCGTGGCCGCCGCGACCGCCCCATACTCCGCGACCACATAGGCTGCCTTCCCGGTGGTCGCCGAGGACGCGCCGAACCAGACGTGCTCCTTGGCAGGGATGGGCGGTTGCGGAATGCACATGGGGTCGCTGTCGCCCGACCGCCATACCGCCACAGGGGTGCCGGCGCCGTCGTAGACGGCCGCGCGCAGGATGGGGAACCCTCCAGGGCCTTCGGCCCAGGAGAGCATCAACCCCAGACGGTACCCGTCCGCCGCCCGGGCCACCTTGGGCACGAGGATCGCATTGCCGAGGTCGAGCGGCGCGTCCCAGTTGAGCTTCATCCGCTGGCAGCCGTCGTGCCACTCGCAGGGTAGCCACTCGAGCGGCGGCACCGCGAGCGCCGGCTGCTCGGCGACCAGGATCTTGCAGGGCGACGGCCATTGGACGGACTTCCAACAACTGTCGTACTTCGGATCCCACGCGCTCAGGGCGGCCGGGATGCAGCGGTCGGACAGGTCGATCCCCGCGTCGGCGCCGCCGGCGCCTGCACCTCCAGCGCCGCCCTCCCACGGCGGTAGCGGGTGTCCCGACCCGATCGCCGACGGCTGCCTCGGTCCGTAGTCCCCGGCATCGCAGCTGCACCCGCCGGCGCACCCGACTGCGAGCGCCAGCGCGAAGCTTCCGGAGCCCGAGTAGGCAGCCGGTGGTCGCCTGCGGCAGCGGCGCAGCTCAGTCCTCATCGGGCGGTTCGGGCCCCTGGTGCTCGCCGTGCTCGGCGTGGTCCTCGCCCTCGGCCGCCAGCAGCTCCGTCATGGCCACTGTGACGAGCTTCCCACCGGATGCGTGCGGCACGAGGAGTGTGATCGTCGCGCTTCCGACCAGCGGGGCGGCAAGGAGTCGCTCCGATCGGTACGCGCGCCCGGCACAATCGACCGTGCCATCCATTGCCACGACGAACCTCGCGAGCAGGGTCCTCTTCTGTCCGCCGCCCGAGGTCTTGGTCGCCGCGAGCACGAGATCGCCGGCCTCACCCGCAACGAGCCAGCTGGAATCGTATTTCTTCCATGCGCGCGGCAGCGTGAGCAGTGTCTCCACCGCGCCGTGTGGGCGCCAACGCTCGAGCCGGGGCCGCTTCTTCTTGCCGTCGACAAAGTACACGGCGGCGTCCTCCCAGCGGAAGGAGGCCCCGAGAATTGCGCCAGGTCTCTCGTGCTCGGCGAGCGGGAACTCCTGCCACTGATTGACGTCCACGTCGAGCATCCACCCCGAGGAGTTCGGGGTCCCGTGCAGCGTTCCGTCCACCGTCCCGCCGATGACGAAGAGCCGTCGAGTGACGCCGCTCAACAGCGCGCCCTCGTTCCCAAGTAGCTCCGGCGTTCCACCACCGGTGGGCCGCTCCAGGCCGCTCGGAACCTCGTCGAGCCCCACGCTGCCGAAGGTCCGCGCCACGGTCACCGTGTGGTCGATCGCGACACCGCGCAGCGTTCGTGCTCCGGGCGGTGTGAGCTCGCCGAGCTTGCCGACCGGCTCGGACGCTTCGAAGTACTTGAGCTCGCCCTGCGCCACGCTGGCATAGAGGTCGCGAAGGCCATCTGGCGTGGCCATTTCCGGCACGAGGCCCCGCGGAGTTGCGCGATAGAGAAGCGGGTCGTTGACCAGAGCACGCAGCTTCGAGAGGCTCTCCGGACAGTGTGGGCAGAACTTGGTGATGTGCCAAGCGTCGGTGGCCGCGAGGATCGAGGAAGCGGGCTTGCCGAGATCCATCCGCGCGTTGCCTGCCTGATAGGTGTGCGCCCGCTCCCTCACGTACGTCGACAGGCTCCCGTTCACGCTGCGCACGCTCGACCACAGGACGCCGTGCACGTACTGCGCCGTCGCACCACCACCGGGATTGGACGCGACCTTGAGGTGATTGATGCCGTCGGAAGCAGCTGCGAGGGTCGTGAAGTCCCAGCGAAGCACGCGGGAGGGCTGGGGCAGCTGCATGGTGAACTCCGCCCCGGTTGCCGCCCCGCTCCAGTTCGTCCCTGTCTCGGTCGTGAGGGACAACCATGGGTTCCCAGGCGCGTTCGCGTAGAGGCTCCAGTCCACGCGGCAGCCGTACACTTGCTGACAGTAAACTCGGCCGCCGAGGCTCTTCGTCCACATCTCCGGGCAGTCGCACCAACGCATCCCAACCCGCACCGAGCCCGAGTTCGGACTCACGGGTGTCGCCCGCGGCTCGAGCACCACTCGGTTCTGGATCGCCCACTCGCAGCCGCCCGGCCCAGGGTACAGGGGAAAGCAGTTACATTGCGGCGCAGGGCACTCCACGATCTCGGGCAGCGCCGCGTCGGGAAGAGTGCCGTCCTCGGCGATGAAGTCCTGGTTGGGGCTCGGCGCCTCGTCGCAGACGTTCGGACTGAATGCGTACTTGTACCAGTAGCGCGCCGCCTGGAGATCCGGCGTCGTGGCAGTAATCACGGGGGCCGCGCTCAACCCTGGGTAGGCGATGGCAAGCTCGGCCTCGTAGTTCCAGTTCTCGGTCTGGAGGTTGTAATGATGACCCGGACAGTGGTCACAAATCCAGCCGCGGCCGTTCCCATCGGTGTCATCGTTGCTGGTGACCTGCTCCGGGTTGTACACGCCGATACAGTTGTCGCACAGATCTACGATCCCGTCGGCGTCGATGTCGTTGTCGTTGCAGCTTCCGAGGGAGTCGCAGGAGTCGACGTACGCCGAACACTCGCCCTCCCAGTTCCCCTTCGCGTCGACGGGCCCGTGCCCGAACGCTGGGTTATCTTGATCCAGGATCTTCACCGCACGCAACCACTCGATGGTCTCGCCGCTGTCGACGGCTGCATAGTTCTGTTCGTAGCGCCACACGAAGAACGGGAAGACGGGGATCGGAATCGTCCACGAGCGGCGCCAGCTATCCACGCCGCACAACGTGCTGTCGTCCTTGAAGAGGGGCCCGCCCGAGTCGCCGTGTTCGCTGCCTTGATAGTCGATGCACTGGAATAGCTCGGAGGCAGTCTGCGCTTGCCAGTATACGAAGCCGTATCCCTCCACGACGTCCCGGGACCAGCTTTGCTGGTCCGCATAGGTCCGTTTCCCGGCAGTGCTCTGGTCTGGACAGTCCTCCAACCAGGAGCCGAAGCCGACGACGGTGCCCTGGAACGAGTCACCGCAGACCTCAGGCGTGAGCGACGGCGGTGTAGGGCGGGCCACGCTCCGCGGTACCGGTGTGTCGAGCCGGAAGACCGCTATGTCACGGGCTGCGTCGGCATCGGAATCGGTCGGCGATGGGTTGAGGACGCGGGTTAGGACGGAGCCGCTCAGGTTGTAGGTGTGCGAGTATCGAAGCGGGTCGGGCGCGATCGGCACGGTGTTCGGGTCGTACGCGAAGACGACGTCCACGTTGACGGTGGGATCGGGGAAGCAGTGCGCGGCGCTGAGTACCCACTGCCTCGCGATCAACGTGCCGGAGCAACGTGGTGTGCCGCCCTTCGGGCCATCCGGGCCAGTGATCGCGATGACGGAAGGGTATACCGGCACAAGGCCGTCATCGGTGTGGCCATTGTAGATCGCTTGAGCGGTGGCCGCGAGGTTCTCGTCGGTGCCGTCCCGGGCGTCTGGAGCGCACGCGAGGATTTGCGGCAGGCCCAGACCGGCGACACACGCGGCGAGCGTCAGCGCCCGCTGGCACCACGTCAGGATGTTAGCTCGGTGGAGCGTGTGACGAGTTCGCATGTGGAAGTGCCCCGGTGCTTGCAGTCGGTCGAGCGCGTCATAGGGCGCAGTCCGGCCGCGGGTTTTCGAGCTCACAGACGTAGTCGATGAAATACAAACTAAGCCCTTGCAGGAGGGCATCTTCGTGAAACGCGAAGGTGAGCATCGTAGCGTTCGCCGGGAAAGGATCCCATCGCACAACGCTGCGCGTCGGCGCGCTCCACGACCAGTGCGTCCCGAGGATGTCGTCAAGCGCGAAGTCGAGCGCCGTCGACGGGAGGTCGAGGGCGCTCCAGGGTGGGGTGCTCGCCGTCCAGTGCGGAATCACCTGAAGGTCGACCCCCGCTAGGCCGGCGGAGAACTGCGCGAACGGGACCTCGAAGACATGATTCTGGGCGAGGGGGAACGTGGCGTCACCCCCATCGATGTGGCAGGCGTGAGTGTTGGCGCACCAATTCAACACCGAGAACGGCTCCGGGCACGGCGACGTCGGGCACTCGTAGTCGCCCGAGTTCCAGCAGCCCGTGCACAGCGCAGCCGCGCCGGCTCCCACTAGAGCTACCAGAGTCCCCGCCCGTTCGCGCTGCACGAGTGTCATGTTGCACCCTCCGAAGGCGGGCCGTCAACCGGTTCCTCTCGCATACCGGTCGTGGCCGTCGGAGGCAGCGGGAGACTCCGGAAGGTGGCGGTCATGGTACCCATCACTGCGACTGCGGGCGCGTCCGCTTGGAACGCCTTGCCGGCGCGACCGCCGATGTACTTGGCGCCCCGGCGGGCTCGTCCGTGCAGGCGCGGGGCCCGGCCGACGGGTGGCCCGTGGTCGTCAACCTTTCGCCGGCCCGCAGCAGCGCTTGTACTTCTTGCCGCCGCCGCAGGGACAGGGAGCGCCGCGGGCGGGTCCGGACTCGGGGGGCGCCCGGGTGGCGTACGCTTTGCCGTAGCGCCGGCGGAACGGATCGAGCAGCACACTGCGTGTCCTCCGGCTCGCCGAGCTCGAGGGCCACGCCCCGACCGACGGCGATGTGGTCCCTGCGCGTCACCTCGGGATCCCGTTGCACGTCGCGGACGAGCGTCGCGAGGGCCGCGCGCGACGCCCGGCCGCGCCAGCCGACACGAACCGTGCCGTGCCGGCGCGACCGTTTGCCGAGCTACGCCTGCTTCTTGCGCGCCGCGCGCTCGCGGCGGCGGAAGAAGCGTCGCGGCCAGTCGGACGCGAGGTGCTGGGCCTCGGCGAGCTGGATGAGCGTGCCGTAGAGGGAGCGGCGGGCCGCGTTCACGTCGTCGACGAGGCGCACGATGTCGCGGACGCGCTGATCCGCGCCGGCCGCGGCGGCGGCGCGTCGCTCGGCGACCGCGGCGTCGCCCTCCGCGACGCTCGCTGCGACGGCGGGCGCGAGGGTCTTCAGGGCGTCCTCCGGCT
Organism: Myxococcales bacterium; assembly: GCA_016212965.1. Classification (GTDB taxonomy): domain Bacteria; phylum Myxococcota_A; class Polyangia; order Polyangiales; family Polyangiaceae; genus JACRDA01. Next base: position 1,210 of record JACRDA010000477.1, on the reverse strand, counting down.
CCGAGCCGAGCGAGCCGGGCCAGGTGCGCACCCGATCGAGCTCGCTCTCGAGCCCGAGCCGCGCGAGGGCGCTCGGCGCCTCCGGGAAGTAGCGCCTGTAACGGGCCGAGCCGCGATCGTCCTTCACGATCTGGCGGAGCGCGCGATCGGTGTCGTCGACCAGATCGTCGAGATCGTCGTCGACGGCGTCGACGCCAGCCTGCGCCACGGTCTGCGCGTCCCACACGCCGAGCTGCCCGACGAAGACCGTCTGCCAGCGCGTCAGGAGGTCGGCGAGCGCGCCGACGTGCGGCTTCGTGTGCTTGCTCTTCTTCAGGCGCGCGTCGGTGTAGACGAGCTCGTCGCGGACCGTCTCGAGGGACTCTTCGTGCTGGAGCGTGCGGATCGTCATCACTTACCTCCTGACGGCGCAGGATAGCGAAGGGCACCCCGCCCGTGGCAAGGAAAAGCGACGCCGGGCGAGGCGGCGCTTCGCGAGGTCGCGGGCTGCCGAGCGCGGGACGCGAGGTGGAGCCTTCACCCTGCCTCCCGCGCTGCGCAGGAGGCGCTTACAGCGCCTGCGAGGGGCTCCCGCGGTGCGCGGGAAGCACTGTCGACGCCTGTCGGGGCTTCTCGCGCCGCGCGGGAAGCACTGTCGACGCTTGTCGGGGCTTCTCGCGCCACGCGGGAACGGGAGCGGCTGCCCGACAGCGGCTCCCGCGCCGCGTGGGACGCGATGCCGGTGCCTGGTGGAGGCTCCTTGGCGCCCCCGTGGTCCGCGCCGTGGGCCTGGGGTGGGCTTGCGGCACCGCCGACGCCATCGACCGCTTCGCTGTGTTAGCATCCCAGACCGTGACTTCGCGGTCGTGCACGATGATGCAGCGTGACACCCGGAGCGGGGGCCCATGGAATTGACGCCTGGTGCGGCGGTCACACCCAGTATCCGGTTGGTGCGCCCCCTGGGGCAGGGCGGCATGGGCGCCGTGTGGGTCGCGCATCACGAGGGCCTCGACACCGAGGTGGCCGTGAAGTTCATGTCGGCCGAGATCCTGAAGGCCGACCCGACGATGGCGCAGCGCTTCACCCGTGAGGGTACGCGTTCACGGGCGCAACTCGAGCCGCAGCGGCCGAGATTTGAACAGGAAGGAGGGAAGGCAGGAAGGGTTGAGAGGTTTGAGATCCTTCCCGCCTTCTCGTCTTCCCGTGATTTCTCGGGGAATCGCCCGGTTTG
>JACRDA010000045.1 GCA_016212965.1 Myxococcales bacterium | reverse complement strand
TCGTGACGAGCTTCCTCGGGTCCCTCGCGCGCGGCGAGGTGCCTCCGACGATCGGACCGGTCCGCAAGCCGTAGGCGTCGGCTCGCCGCCCGCGCCGAAGCGGACCGAGCAGAACCACGGAGCTCGGCACGGGCGCCGAGCTCCGTGGTTGTCTCATTCTGGGTACTTGGAGGCGAGTTACGGAGGAGACGCGGAAACACGGAGAACCTGCGGGCGAAGGGAAGACTCTCGCCGCCCGGGCGTATCAGGGGACGTGACGCAGCGGGGCGGGGAAATCGGCATCTTGGCCGCGGTGGGGTGGCTCGCAGCCTGCGGGCCGGCGCCGCGCCAGCCCGAGCTCCCCACGCCCGGCGAGCCGCACCTGAGCGTGCTCAGCTACAACCTGAACTTCGGGCTCGGCGGCGACCCGGCGGGCATCGAGGCCATCCGGCGCAGCTTCGCCGACCTCGTCCTCTTGCAGGAGACGACCCCGGAGTGGGAGGAGGCGCTCCGGCGCGAGCTCTCGGACCGCTACCCCCACATGGCGTTCCGGCACTGCTGTCGCGCCGGCGGGCTCGGGGTCCTGTCGCGCTTCGAGCTCGATCCGCGCGAGTACATCGAAAGCGACACGGGCTGGTTTCCGGCGTGGCGCGTGCTCGCCTCGACCCCGCTCGGCACGTTGCAGCTCCTCGACGTGCACCTGCACCCGGCCGTCAGCGAGTCGGGCAGCGTCGTGTCCGGCTACTTCACGACCCCGCCGCTCCGCCGCGCCGAGATCGAGCGCTTCTTCCCGGCGCTCGACCCCGGGCTGCCGACGCTCGTGGCCGGCGACTTCAACGAGGGCCGCTCGGGTGGGGCAGTCGGCTTCCTCGAGGAGCGCGGCTTCCGCTCGGCGCTCTCGGAGTTCGACGCGCCGTCCGTCACCTGGCGCTGGGATCTCGGGGGCGACGGCATCGCGCTCGAGCTCGACCACATCCTCCACGACGCCGCGCTCGAGCCGCTCGACTGCCGGCCCGTCCCGCTCGGCCGGAGCGATCACTACCCCGTGTACGCGGTCTTCCGGCTGCGCCGCACGCCGGCGCCGATGGCCGGCTCGGGTCGCTCCACACTCTGATCTCCGAGCCTTCTCGACTGCAGATCCGGTCCCGCCATGGCAAGTCCCAAGCTCCTGCTCGTCCTCGCCTTCCTCTTCGCCACGGCGGTGGCGCTCTTCGCGTGCTTCGTGTGGCTCGTGGGCTGGCCTTGGCGCGCGCTCTTCCGGCGCTCGCGGGCGCACCGCGGCAGCCGCGCACCGCGAGCGCTCGCCGCTCGGGCGCGCTGAGGGCGGGGGCCCGCGTCAGGGCCCGCGTCAGCCGTCGTCGACGCGCTGCCCGAGCCCGCGTGGCGCTGCGGCGCGGCCGATGCCGAGCGCGAGCACGACGAGGGTCGCCACGTACGGCAGGAGCTGCACGAGGGTCGTCGCCTTCGAGGTGCCGCTCACGTCCTGGAGCGCGATCTGCAGCGCCTCGAGGGCGCCGAACACGAGGCAGGCGAGCGCCGCGCGGCCTGCGCGCCAGCCGGAGAGCACGACGGCCGCGAGGGCGATGAAGCCGCGACCGGCGGACATGCCGCTCTCGAAGCGGTGCTGGTCGAAGGCGAGGTGCACGCCACCGAGCGCGCCGATGGCGCCCGAGATGGCGAGCGCGAGGACGCGCGTGCGCACGACGTCGATGCCGAGCGAGCGGGCCGCCTCCGGGCTCTCGCCGCACGCCCGCAGGCGCAGGCCGAGGCGCGTGCGCGCCAGCAACCACGGGCTCGCCGCGATGACGAGCGCGGCGCCGAGGGTCACGGGGTCGAGCAGCACGCGCGCCAGCATCGCGCCCACGTCGCCGCCCTTCGGACCGAGGTCGAAGCCCGCGATGGAGGGCGAGTTCGAGGCGCTGTCGTACAGGCCGCGGAGCGCGAGGCGCGTGGCCGCGTACGCGAGCAGGTTGAGCGCCACGCCGCTCACCACGGCGTCGACGCGCGCGCGCTCGACGAGCAGGGCGTGCCCGACGCTCACGACGACACCGGCGAGCACGCCCGCGAGCATCCCCACGAGCAGGCTGCCGCTCGCGACCGCCGCCGCGACGGACGAGAACGAGCTCGTGAGCAGGACGGCCTCGAGGCCGATGTGGATGACGCCCGAGCGCTCGGCCCAGACGCCCGCCACGGCCGCGCACGCGTAGGGCACCGAGATGCGCAGCGTCTCGGGCAGCATGCTGAGCCAGCTGCTCATGCCGTGCTCCCCGGGCTCGGAGCCCCCTCGGCGGGCGCGTCCAGAGACGGCTCGGCGGGCGCGTCGGGCGCGGGCGGCTTGGCCCTGCCGGGCCGCGCGCGCCGCGCTCGGTCGCCGTGCGCCGAGCCCGCCACGAGCAGGATCACGAGGGCCTCGAGCACGGCCATCGCCTCCTTGGGCACCGAGGCATTCACCGCGAGACCGGCTTGCGCGAGCGTGCCGAAGAGCAGGGCCGCCGACACGAGCGCGACGGGGTGCGCGCGCCCGAGCATCGCGACCGCGATGCCGGAGAAGCCCGCGCCGCTGCCCAGGCCGAGCTCGTAGTAGCCCTTGTACCCGAGCACGGTGCCGGTCACGCCGAGCGCTGCGACGGCTCCGGAGAGGCACATCGCCTCGATGCGCCGCCGCGGCACCTCGACGCCCTGGGCGAGACAGGCGTCGGGACCCTGGCCGATCCAGCGCATCTCGCGGCCGGCCCGCGACCGGTCGAGCCAGAGGTAGAGCCCGAAGGTGCAGAGGACGGCGAGCGGGAAGGCGAGGCTCGCCGCGCTGCCGTGCAGGCCCGGGATGAAGTCGAGCCGCGGCAGCCGCGCGCCCTGGGCGATGTCCGCGCTCCGCATGCTGTCGGCGCCGAGCCCGGCGGCGAGCACCCAGGGCAGGAGCACGTCGGCCGAGCGGTTGAGCATGATGCCTGCGATGATCTCGTGGACGCCGAAGCGCGCGCGCAGCACGCCCGCGATGGCCGCGTAGCCCCCGCCGACCAGCATCGCCACCGCGAGGGTCGCGGGCAGGGCGACCACGGCCGGCACCGACGCCGGGAGCTTCGAGGCGACCCACGCCGCCGCCAGGCTCGCGAGCGCGAGCTGCCCCTCGGCGCCGATGTTGAACAGACCCGCGCGAAACGCCACGTGGAAGGCGAGGCCGCAGAAGAGCAGCGGCGTCGCCTTGAACATCACCTGCCCGATGCCGTAGGGCGTACCCCACGTGCCCGCGAAGGCGCGCGCGAGCACGGCGTGCGGAGCCTGCCCGAAGGCGAAGCACAGGAGCGCGAGCACGAGGAGTGTGGCCGAGACCACGAAGAGCACGCGCCAGTAGGTCACGCGCCCGCCGTCCGCCGCCGACGGCCCGCTCACGCCGCCTCCACGCCGAGCATGGCGCGGCCGAAGGCGTCCTCGGATGCGTCGGGCGGCAGCTCGCACACGATGCGCCCGCGGCGCACGACGACGATGCGGTGGCAGAGCGCGGCGAGCTCGGACAGGTCCGCGCTCACGCACAGCACGGCGGCGCCGGCCGCGGCCGCCTCGGCGAGCGCGGTCTGGATGCGGCGCGCCGTCCCGACGTCCACGCCGCGCGTGGGCTGGGACACGACGAGCGCGCGCACCTGCCGATCGCGGGCGCGGCCGAGGACGAGCTTCTGCTGGTTGCCGCCCGAGAGCGCTTGGGCCGGCAGGCGCGGCGTTGCCGGCTCGACCGCGAAGCGCGCGAGCCGCCGCGCGACGCGCTCCGCGTCGTGCCCGGCTCCGAGATCGCCGAGCAGGGCGTTGTCGCCGAGGGACGCCGCGAGCACGAGCTCCTCGCGCTGTCGGTCTTCGTGCACGACCACGAGCCCGGCGCGGCGCGCGGCCCGCACGGCCGCGGGGCCCGGGTGTACGCCCGCGAAGGGGTCGCGGCCGCCGACGCGCACGGTGCCGGCCGTCGCCCGCTCGAGCCCGGCGCACACCCGCACGAGCTCCCGCTGCCCGTTGCCGTCGACCCCCGCGACGCCGACGATCTCGCCCGCCGAGAGGGCGAGGGAGATCCCGTCGAGGAGCCGACGGCCGGCGGCGTCGCGGAGCTCCACGCCCCCGAGCTCGAGCACCGGCTCGGGGCCGGGGTCGGGCGCGGCCGGGCGCCCGAGAGGCGCGGGCGGCTCGCGTCCCATGATGGCGCGCGTGAGCTCGGCGACGAGCTCGGGCGGGCGCTCGGCGCCGAGCGGCGTGCGCGCCGCGAGCTCGCCGCGCCGCATCACGAGCGCCTCGTCGCAGAAGCGCACCACCTCGTCGAGCCGGTGCGTGACGACCGCCACGGTGGCCCCGTCGTCGGCGAGGCGCCGCAGCGCCGCGTAGAGCTCGCCGACCTCGCTCGGGGCGAGCACGGCGCTCGGCTCGTCGAGCAGCACGGCGCGCGCGCGGCGGTACAGGACCTTCAGGATCTCGAGCCGCTGCCGCTCGCCGACGGTGAGCTCGCCCGCGCGCCGCTCGAAGTCGACCTCGAGGCCCGTCCGCTCGGCGAGCGCGCAGGCCTCGCGGCGCGCGGCGGCGAAGTCGATGCGGAGGCCGCGCATCGGCTCGGCCCCGAGCACGAGGTTCTCGAGCGCCGTGAAGCCGTCGACCAGCATGAAGTGCTGGTGCACGAGCCCGACCCCGCGGCGGATCGCCTCCTCGGGGCGCGCGGGGTGGAGCGCGCGACCGCCGACCCGCACCTCGCCGGCGTCGGGCGCGAGCTCCCCCGCGCAGAGGCGCAGCGCCGTGCTCTTGCCCGCGCCGTTCTCGCCGACGATGGCCGTGATGCGGCCCGGACTCAGCCGGAGGTCGAGCTCGTGGAGCGCGCGCGTCGCACCGAAGGAGCGACTCACCTTCACGAGCTCGAGCAGCAGGCCGTCCATGGGCTCGCTCCGCTCTACGCACGGAGCGCGGGCGGCACAACCGACGCAGGCTCGTCGGGTGTCTGCGGTGCTCGTGTTTTTCGTGATGTATGGTGCGCAATGCTCGGAATTCACATGATGAATCTACGATCGTGAGCGTCGGCTCGAGGGCGCGCCCGCGCGTGCTGCGCGAGGTGCCGGCCGGGGCCACCGCGCTGCTCCGCGTGGTGCCGCGACCGCGCATCCACTACAACACGCGCGTGCCGCGCCCCTTCGAGACCGTGACGCCTCCGCCCCTCCCCGAGCAGCGCGGCGCGAGCTACGTGCGCCTCGTCGAGCTCATGCAGCGCCTGCTCGAGCCCGACGGATGCCCATGGGATCGCGAGCAGAGCTTCGAGTCCCTGAGGCGTTACGTGACCGAAGAGGCGGCCGAGGTCGTGGACGCCGTCGACGGCGGCGACCGCGGGGAGCTCCGCGAGGAGCTCGGGGACCTGTTGCTGCAGGTGGTGTTCATGGGCGAGCTCGGCCGTGCCGAGGGGACCTTCGGCCCGGACGACATCGTGGCGGCGATCATCGACAAGCTGGTGCGTCGCCACCCGCACGTGTTCGGCGATGCGGCGACCGGGGCCCCGGGCCCCGAGCTCGCGACCTCCGGGGACGTGCTGCGCAACTGGGAGAAGCTCAAGCTGTCGGAGAAGAAGGCGAAGCGCGAGGGCGCGCTCGCGAGCGTGCCGCGCAGCCTGCCCGCCCTCGTCCGGGCGCAACGCATCGGCGAGAAGGCGGCGCGCGTCGGCTTCGACTGGCCCGACGCGCGCGGGGTCACCGACAAGCTCCACGAGGAGGTGCGGGAGCTCGAGGTGGCCGTCGCGAGCGGCGATGCGCGCGCGATCAGCGCCGAGCTCGGGGACGTGCTCTTCGCGCTGACGAACGTCGCGCGCCACACCGACGTCGACGCCGAGGCGGCCCTGCGCGGGACGATCGATCGCTTCTGCCGCCGCTTCGCCCACGTCGAGGACCGGGTCACCGAGCGGCACGGTGGCTTCGCCTCGGGCGAGAAGCTGCCTCTGGAGGTCCTCGACGGCTACTGGGACGAGGCGAAGGCAGCGGAGCGATGAGCGGTGACGCGGCGCTCGAGCTCGCCATCCTCGCTGCCTCCACCGTCGACCCCTGGGCCCCTTCGTACTCTAGAGGACAATGGGCGCAACTCGAGTAGGAGACTGACCATGGGCCGTCTTTTGGGGTTTCGTGCGGGCTCGCCAGGCCGAGCGCTCGCCGGCGCGCTCGCACTCGGGGCGCTCGGTGGGGCTGCCCTGGGCTGCGACGGCGCGCGCGGTCCGACCGGCCCCGAGCCGGTCGTCGCCCCGCGTCCGGCCGCCGCGAGCGCGGCTCCGGCCGACGCGGCCGAGCCCCCTGCCCAGGAGCTGCTCGGCGCGACCGCGCAGGGCTGGGTCGGTGCGACGCTGAAGACGCTCGAGGGCGAGCCGGTCGCGCTCGAGCTCGAGCGGGTGTTCGCCACGGGGCCGGCCGCCGGGGCGGGGCTCCTGGCGGGCGACCGCATCGAAGCGGTCGACGGCGCCCCGGTCGGCGACGCCGCGGCGCGGCAGCGCCTCCTGCACCCCGCGCCCGGCTCCGCCTACGAGCTCGTCGTGCGCCGCGGCTCGGAGCAGCGCACGGTCCGGCTGGAGGCCGAGCGGCGCCCCGGCGCTCTCGAGCTCGCGCAGCGCGAGCTCTTCGGCAAGCCGGCGCCGGAGCTCACCGGCGCCGCGCCCGCCGCCGGCGAGCTCGGGGGCGGGCTCGCGAGCCTGCGCGGTCGGGTCGTGCTCATCGACTTCTGGGCGAGCTTCTGCGGGCCGTGCCGCGCCGCATCGGCCGAGCTCGGACGCATGCTGCGCGAGCTCGAGCCCCAGGGGCTCAGCGTCGTCGGCGTGGCCGAGGAGGCGCCGGAGCCCGCGCGCGCCGCCGCCGCAGAGTGGCCACTCGCGTATCCGTCCCTCGCGGACGAGCCGGGCGTGCTGCGCGCGCGCTACCTCGTGGAAGAGCTGCCGACCCTGTTCGTCGTCGACCGCAAGGGCATCGTGCGCGGCATGCTCGTCTCGTACGGCAAGGACAGCCTCGCGGCGGTCGAGCGCCACGTGAAGAAGCTCCTGGCGGAGGCGCCCTAGCGCACTCGACGGGCTCCCGCGCGGGCTCGGTCGCGGATCGGGTCGGCGGCCCTCAGCGCGGGTGGGGCTTCTTCGGGGGCGACTTGGGGCGCGGCGCCGGCGGGCGCTTGGCGCCGGCCCGCGGCGCGTCGAGGCGGCGCTTCGCGGCCGCGAGCGCCTTCTGGTTGGCCCGCCGGTTGGCCTCGGCGACGGACGTCCAGGTCGGGGCCTTGCGCGCGGGGCGGACGTGGGACACGGGCGCGGCGTCGGAGGCGCGCGCGCGCGCGCGCCGACCCGTCGTCACGAGCGGCATCGGGGGCGGTGGGCTGCCGCTCGCGGCGGTGAGCCGCGGCGCGTAGTAGACCGCGTCGGGGGTGAGCGCGGTCGTCGTCGGCACCGGCGCGGCGGCGACGCGGTCCTGTCCGCGCGCGAGGAGCACCACGACCCCGCACACGACGCCGACGGCGAACAGCGCTCGCCACGCACCGTGGCGCTGATCGTGGCGTTCTCCTCTCACCGGGATCATGGTCGTCTGGGGCGGCGCGAGGCGCGGCGCGGCGCATCCTGCGCGCGAGCCGAGGGCCCGTCAACGTGCGCCTGCCGGCGGGTGCCGCGGCGCAGCCAGGCGCGCCGTCGGACCCCGAACGCGCGACCCCCGGGGATTGCTTCCGGCCGGCCCGCCGCCGTCGACATCCGGTCTCGGGCGGCACTATGGTCCGCCCCATGGCGAAGCGATCCTTCAAGTGGAAATTCTTCAGGGCCGGCGGCGTCGATCAGGTCGCGCTCGCGAGCGGCGAGGACATCGCTGCGCTCGGCGAGCTCGACCAGAAGCTCTGGGTCGCCCTCGCCTGTCCCACCAAGGGCACCGAGATCGACGAGAAGACCGTGGCCTGCATCGACGGCGACAAGGACGGACGCGTGCGCGTGCCCGAGGTCCTCGCCGCCATCGACTGGTGCGGCAAGGTGTTCAAGAGCCTCGACATCCTCGTCGAGAAGGGGACCGCGGTCCCTCTCGTCGCGCTCGACGGCTCGACGCCCGAGGGCAAGGCCGTGCTCGCCAGCGCCAAGCGCATCCTGCGCGACCAGGACAAGAAGGACCAGAAGGAGATCACGCTCGACGACGTGCTCGCCATGGAGAAGGTCTTCCTCGCCACGCGCTTCAACGGCGACGGCATCGTGCCGGCGGAGTCGGCCGACGACGACGACACGAAGAAGGCGATCGGCGACGTCATCGCGGCCGTCGGGTCGGTGGTCGACCGCTCGGGCAAGCCCGGCGTGGACAAGGCGCTCGTGACGGGGTTCTTCAAGGAGGCCGAGGCCATGCTCGCCTGGGACACCGAGGGCGCGGCCGAGGCGGTGAGGCCCCTCGGCGACGCCACGGTGGCGGCCGCCGAGGCGCTCGCCGCGGTGGAGGCCAAGGTGAACGACTGGCTGGCGCGCTGCCGGCTCGCGGCCTTCGACGGGCGCGCCTCGACGGCGCTCGGCATCTCCGAGAAGGACCTCGACGCGCTCACCGCGCGCGTCCTCACGCAGGGCGACGAAGAGGTCGCGAAGCTGCCGCTCGCGCGCGTCGAGGCCGGCCGGCCCCTGCCGCTCGAGGCGGGCTTGAACCCCGCGTGGAGCGAGCGCATCGGCGCCTTCGCCAAGGCGGCAGTCGAGCCGCTGCTCGGCGCGCGGAGCGCCCTCGATGCGCAGGGCTTCGCCACCGTCGTCGACAAGCTCGCGGCGTGCCGCGCGTGGCTCGGCAAGAAGCCCACGGGCAAGGTCGCCGCCCTCGGCGTCGCGCGCCTGCGCGAGCTGGTCGACGGCGACGTGCAGTCGACGATCCTCGATCTCATCGAGCAGGATGCCGCGCTCGAGGCCGAGTACGCGCAGATCGCCTCGGTCGAGAAGGCGGTGCGGCTGCGGCGCGACATGTTCCGGCTGCTGCGGAACTTCGCCTCCTTCGCCGACTTCTACGGGCGCAAGGGGGCCTCGTTCCAGGCCGGTACGCTCTACCTCGACGGTCGTGCCTGCGATCTCACGGTGTACGTGAACGACGCGGCCAAGCACGCGGCGCTCGCGGCGCTGTCGAAGGCCTACCTCGCGTACTGCGAGTGCACGCGCCCCGCCGGCGAGAAGACCCACATCGTGGCGGCCTTCACCGCGGGCGACGTCGACGCGCTCATGGTCGGACGCAACGGCCTCTTCTACGATCGCAAGGGGCGCGACTGGGACGCGACGATCACGCAGATCATCGAGAACCCGATCAGCATCCGGCAGGCCTTCTGGTCGCCGTACAAGCGCCTGGTGCGCATGATCGAGGAGCAGGTGGCCAAGCGCGCCGCCGACAAGGAGAAGGAGTCCATGGGCAAGGTGGACGCGGCGGCCGGTGCGGCCGTGAGCGCGGCCCATCCACCCCCGGCGGCTGCTCCTGCCCCCGGCGCGCCGCCCCCGGCGCCCGGGGCACCGGCGCCGGCCCCTGCCGCCGCCGCCGTGCCGCCGCCGAAGAAGATCGACGTCGGCACGGTGGCCGCCATCGGCGTCGCCGTCGCGGGCGTCGCCACCTTCCTGTCGAGCATCCTGGCGACCTTCCTCGGCATGGGCATGTGGCTGCCGCTCGGCCTGCTGGCCCTGTTGCTCGCCATCTCGGGGCCCTCGATGCTCATCGCGTTCCTGAAGCTGCGGCAGCGCAACCTCGGTCCGATCCTCGATGCCAACGGCTGGGCCATCAACGCCCGGGTGAAGATCAACGTGCCCTTCGGGGGCTCGCTCACCTCGGTCGCCAAGCTCCCGCCGGGCGCCTCCCGCACGAACGACGACCCGTACGCCGAAAAGCGCCGCCCGTGGTGGCTCTACATCACGCTGCTCGTCCTGCTCGTGCTCGGCATCGCGTGGGTGCTCGGCTGGCTCGACGGCTACTTCCCCTCCTGGGCCGAGAAGGCGAAGTCGAGCAGCGTCTTCGGCCGCCCGGCCGCGAGCGCGGCTCCGAGCTCCGCGCCCACGGGCGAGCCCACGGCCGCACCGAGCGCTCCCGCGCCGAAGTGACGAGCCGGGCGTGCGTCGCGCCAGCCGGGCCGACCGGGCTCGGCGGCGCGGGGCCCGCCTACGGGCAGAGCGCCTGGCAGCTCGTGACGGGCTCGTCGAGGCCGCTCGCGGTGCACGACGAAACGGTGCCGTTGAGCAGGCAGTCGTTGCACGTGACGTCGGCGAGGCAGGTCTTGAGCTCCTGGCAGCAGTTCGCGCCCATGTAGTCGGCGCAGGTGTTGGCGAGGTAGAAGCCGATCGCGACCTGCTGGCCGCCCTGGTCGATCGTGGCGTCGCAGATCTGGTAGAAGCACGAGTTCGGATCGACGCAGTAGAGCGACGCGTTGACCTGCAGGCAGGTCACGAGGGCGTTGTAGAGCGTCGAGTTGGCCGGGTCGTTCGTGTAGTCGATGAGCTCCTGGCAGCAGTTGTCCTGAGCGCAGGCCTCGCACGCTGCGTCGCCGTTGCCGACCGAGGCCACGCAGCTCTGGGTCGAGGTGGTCGTCGTCGAGGTGGTGGTCGTCGACGTGGTCGAGGTCGTCGACGTGGTCGACGTGGTCGAGGTCGTCGACGTGGTGGACGTGGTCGAGGTCGTCGACGTGGTCGACGTGGTCGAGGTCGTCGACGTGGTCGACGTGTCGCCGCCCGAGCCGCCCGAGCCGGAGCTCGAGGTCTTCATCTTGGCGCACGCCCCCACGAGGGTGCTCGCCATGAACGCTGCCGCTGCCCAACGCCAAGGATGCATGTTCGTCCTCTCCCGCGACGACGAGTGTAATCCGAGCCGAGAGCGAAGTCAGGGGTGCCGTGTCGCGCCGCGGACCGTGGTGGATCGCGCTGGCGCCTCGGGCGGCTCCGTCGCAGGCTGGCGGCCGTCCGGATGCCCATCCGGGCGCACACCGTCCGCCGCGTCAGGAGCATCGGTCACGACCATGAGCATCAGCCAGCTAGCCCGGTCGATCGTCGAGTCGCCGACCTTGAGGCTGAACGAGCAAGCTCGGCTCCTGCGGGAGAAGGGCCTGCCCGTCATCCACCTCGGCATCGGGGAGCCCAAGAACAAGGCGCCCATCGCGGCCATCCTCGCGGCGGCGGCGAAGCTCGTGTCGGGCGAGGTGAAATACGCGCCGACGGATGGCAGCCCGTCGCTCAAGAAGGCGATCGTCCGTTACACCGAGGAGAACTACGACCGGGTCGTCGCGCCCGAGAACGTGATCGTCTCGGACGGCGCCAAGCAGTGCCTGTTCAACATCCTCTACACCCTGTGCAACCCGGGCGACGAGGTCGTCGTCAACGCGCCCTTCTGGGTGAGCTACCCCGAGATCATCAAGATGGTGCAGGGCGTCCCGGTCATCGTGACGCCGGAGGACGGCGGCTTCATCCCGCGCATCGAGGAGCTGCGGCGCGCCGTCGGGTCGAACACGAAGGCCATCATCCTGAACAGCCCGAACAACCCCTCGGGCGCCGTGTACCCCGCCGGGCTCGTGGCCGAGGTGGTGGAGCTCTGCGAGTCGAAGGGCATCTGGCTCATCCTCGACGACATCTACCACAAGCTCGTGTTCGACGGCCTGTCCGCGCCCCCGGCCTACCGCTACACGAACAAGGACATCGAGTCGACGAAGCTCATCGTCGTCAACGGCGTCTCCAAGCTCTACGGCATGACGGGTTTTCGCATCGGCTGGGTCGTCGCACGCCGCGAGCTCGTGCAGATCATGACCAACATCCAGGCCCAGACCGCGTCGTGCGTGAGCCCGGTCTTGCAGGCGGCCGCCGAGGGCGCGCTCACCGGCATGCAGGGCGTCATCGAGTCTTTGCGCCTCACCATCCAGAACAACCGGGACGTGCTCGTCAACGAGCTCGGCTCCTTCGCCGACGTGAAGCTCCGGAAGCCCGGCGGCACCTTCTACGCGCTGCCGGACTTCCGCGCGTTCGGCAAGCCCTCGGTCGAGCTGTCGCGCTTCCTGCTCGATCGGGCCCTCGTCGTCACGGTGCCGGGCAAGGAGTTCGGCATGGAGGGCCACCTGCGCCTGTCCTTCGCGGGAACGGTGAAGGACGTGACCGAGGGCGTCGCCCGGATGAAGTGGGCGCTCGATCCGGCGTCGCCGAACGAGATCTACATCGGCGACCGCAAGCTCGTGAGGGACTGGCTGTGAACAACATCCTCGACATCAAGACGCCCTCGGAGGGGCAGGCCCAGGCGCTCAAGGCCGACTACGGGCTCGCGTACCTCGGGCTCACGAACCTCGGCAAGGTCTACTGGAACCTGCCGACCGAGGCCCTCTACGAGGAGATCGTGTTCCGCGGCGAGGCGCGCATCTCGCACCTCGGGCCCATCATCGTCGACACCGGCAAGCACACCGCGCGCGCCGCGAGCGACAAGTTCGTCACGCGCGAGGCCTCGACCGAGAAGCACGTGTGGTGGGGCCAGTACAACCGGCCCATGGCGCCCGAGAAGTTCGCCGAGCTGTGGAGCCGCCTGCAGGGCTACCTCCAGGGGCGCGATCTGTTCGTGCAGGACTGCTTCGGCGGCGCCGACCCCGCCTACCGGCTGCCCGTCCGCATCGTGACCGAGCAGGCGTGGCACTCGCACTTCGCCCGCAACATGTTCCCGAAGCCCGCGAGCGCCGAGGACTACCGGCGCCACGTGCCGGAGTTCACCGTGGTTTGCGCGCCGGGCTTCAAGGCCTTCGGGCCCATCGACCAGACGCCCACCGAGACCTTCATCGCGCTCCATTTCGCCGAGCGGCTGTGCATCATCGGCAACACGGCCTACGCGGGCGAGATCAAGAAGGCGGTCTTCACCGTGCTCAACTACCTCCTGCCGCTCGAGGGCGTGCTGTCGATGCACTGCTCGGCCAACGTGGGTGAGGACGGGCAGGCGGCGCTCTTCTTCGGCCTCTCGGGCACGGGCAAGACGACGCTCTCGGCCGACCCGAAGCGCGGCCTGGTCGGCGACGACGAGACCGGCTGGAGCGACCGGGGCATCTTCAACTTCGAGGACGGCTGCTACGCCAAGGTGATCGCGCTCTCGGCGTCGGCCGAGCCGCAGATCCACGCGTGCACGCGCCGCTTCGGTACGGTGCTCGAGAACGTCGTCTACGACCCGGTGACCCGGCACATCGACCTCGACTCGGACGCGCGCACCGAGAACACGCGCGCGAGCTACCCGCTCGACTTCATCGACAACGCGGTGCGCGACAAGATGGCCGGCCACCCGAAGAACGTCGTGCTCCTCACCTGCGACGCCTCCGGCGTCATGCCGCCCATCGCGCGCCTCACGCCGAACCAGGCGCTCTACCACTTCATCTCGGGCTACACGTCGAAGATCGCCGGCACCGAGGTGGGGCTCGGCAAGGAGCCCGAGATCACCTTCAGCGCCTGCTTCGGGGCGCCCTTCATGGTGCACCACCCGTCGGTGTACGCGGAGCTCTTGCGCCTCAAGTTGACCCGCTACGGGGTCACTCCCTGGCTCGTCAACACGGGCTGGGTCGGTGGCCCCTACGGCGTCGGCAAGCGCATCAGCATCCGGCACACGCGCGCGCTGCTCGACGCGGCGCTCGAGGGCAAGCTCGCCGGGGTCGACTACTACCGCGACCCGGTCTTCGGCTTCGAGGTGCCGAAGAGCTGCCCCGACGTACCCGAGCAGGTGCTCTACCCGGCGCGCGCCTGGCAGAGCCAGGCCGAGTACGACCGCAAGTACCGCGACCTCGCGGCGCGCTTCGCCGAGAACTTCCGGAAGTTCGCCGACCAGACGCCGAGCGAGGTGGCCGCGGCCGGGCCGCTCGTGGCGCCGCGCTGAGCCGCGCGCCGCGCTCGGCCAACGTCCTCGCCAAGAGGCCCCGGGTCGGCTAGAGAGCCCGGCCTCGTGATCCGCCTCGACAACATCAGCAAGCGCCACGGCAAGCAGATCCTGCTCGTCGAGGCCTCGGCCGGCATCTTCAAGGGCGACAAGGTCGGCCTCGTCGGGCCCAACGGCGCCGGCAAATCGACGATCTTTCGCATGATCGTGCGCGAGGAGCAGCCCGACGACGGGCAGGCCACGGTCGATCGCGGCGTGACCGTCGGCTACTTCAGCCAGGACGTCGGCGACATGGCGGGCCGGACCGTGCTCGCCGAGACGCTCGACGGGGCCGGGCCGGTGAGCCTGGTGGCGGCCGAGCTCCGCCAGCTCGAGCACGCGCTCGCCGATCCGGCGCGCGCCGACGAGCTCGACGCGCTGGTCGAGCGCTTCGGGGAGGTGCAGGCGCGCTACGAGGAGCTCGGTGGCTACGCGCTCGAGGCGCGGGCGCGCGAGATCTTGACCGGCCTCGGCTTCGCGGACGACGTGGTCGAGGACGACGTCGGCAAGCTCTCGGGCGGCTGGAAGATGCGCGTCGCGCTCGCGCGCATCCTGCTCATGCGCCCGGACGCGCTCTTGCTCGACGAGCCGACCAACCACCTCGACCTCGAGAGCATCCTGTGGCTCGAGGGCTTCCTCGGCGCCTTCGAGGGGGCGCTCGTCCTCACCTCGCACGACCGCGAGCTCCTGAACCGCCTGGTCACGAAGATCGTCGAGATCGACGGCGGCGAGCTCACGACCTACAGCGGCAACTACGACTTCTACGAGCGGCAGCGCGCGCTCGCGGCCGAGCAGGCCGAGGCGCAGTACGAGCGCCAGCAGGCGATGCTGCAGAAGGAGCTGCGCTTCATCGAGAAGTTCAAGGCGCGCGCCAGCCACGCCGCGCAGGTGCAGTCGCGCGTGAAGAAGCTCGACAAGATCGACAAGCTCGAGCCGCCCAAGCGCGCGAAGAAGCTGCGCTTCGACTTCAAGCCCGCGCCGCGCTCGGGCGACGACGTCGTCAGCCTGCGCGGCGTCTGCAAGAGCTATGGGGCGCGGCGCATCTACGACGGGCTCGATCTGCTCATCCGGCGGCGCGAGCGCTGGTGCGTGATGGGCGTGAACGGCGCCGGAAAGTCGACGCTGTTGAAGCTCGTGGCGGGCGCGACGACGCCCGACGCCGGCGAGGTCGTGCTCGGCGGCAGCGTGAAGCTCGGCTACTTCGCGCAGCACGCGATGGATCTGCTCGCGCCGGACGACACCGTCTGGGACACGCTCGTCGGGGCCTTCCCGACGGCCTCGGTGGGCTCGTTGAAGACCCTCGCGGGCGTGTTCGGCTTCTCGGGCGAGGACGCCGACAAGCCGTGTCGCATCCTGTCCGGCGGCGAGAAGGCGCGCGTCGTGCTCGCGCGCATGCTCTACGACCCGCCGAACTTCCTCGTGCTCGACGAGCCGACGAACCACCTCGACATGGCGACGAAGGAGATGCTCGTCGAGGCCCTCGGGAGCTACGACGGGACGATGCTGTTCGTCTCGCACGACCGGCACTTCCTCGCGGCGCTGTCGAACCGCGTGCTCGAGCTGACGCCGGAGGGCATCCACCGCTACGGCGGCGGCTACGCCGAGTACGTGGCCGAGAGCGGTCACGAGGCGCCCGGCATGCGGGGCTGACGGCTCGCTCGGCGCGCCCGCGAACGGTGTAGGCTCGGGGTCGAGCGATGGGGGCGCTGGAGGCGAGGTAGGCACGTCATGCGAGCGAGAGAGGCGCGGTGGGTCGTTCGGGGGCTCTTGGGCGCGGCGCAGGCGGGTGCGCTCGCGGCGCTCGTCGCGGGCGCGCTCGGGTGCTCGGACGCGGCCGCCGGCCCCGACGGCGAGTGCCTCGAGCCCGCCAGCGCCTGGGCCGTGCCGCATCCGGGCTGGCACGGGACGGCGGGGGTCTTGAGCCCTCCGGCCGGCGACCGCGTCGTCGAGACGATGCGCGAGCTCCACCCGGCGTGGATCGACGAGCTCGCGCGCCTTCCCGGCTGGCCGGCGCGCCCCTCGGTCGTCGTGCCCCTCGACGCCGCCGGTGCGAGCGTCGCGCCGAGCGAGCTCACGTGGCTCGGGGCGACGAGTGTGGGCGGCGCGCTCACGGCGCTCGAGCTCCCGTCGACCGCGGAGCTCGCGGCGGACGCGGCCGGGGCGCCGATGGTCGTCATCCAGCCGCTCGATCCGTTCCCCGCCGGCCTCGCCGAGGTGGTGCTCGCCATCGGCCCCGGCGCGGTCGTCGGGGCGAGCCCGCAGCCGGTGTGCGGCGCGGACGGCGGACCGGAGCCTGGCTATGCGGCGGCCGCCGCGCGCCTGCCGAGCGGCACGAGCGCCGGGCTCGCGCTCGCCCTGCCGCTCGCGCGGGCGGCGCATGATCTCGGCCGGCTCCACGACGCGCTCGTCGCGACCCCCGCGCTTGCGGTCGGCTCGGTCGAGGCGCGCGCCCTCGATTCCTTCGGCGCGTTCGCGCCGACGCCGGCGGTGGCGGCGCTGCTCCAGCCGACGGCCGTCCACGCCATCCTGTCCGTGCCGAGCTACCAGGACGCGGACGGTCGCTTCGTGCTCGACGCGGGCGGCACGCCGGTCGCCGCGGGCGACATGGCCCCGGGCATCGTCGTCGCGCTCCCGGCGACGGGGACGGCGCCGTTTCCCTTCGTGCTCTACCAGCACGGCGGCTCCCAGGACAAAGCCAACGTCTTCGAGCTCGCGGGTCCGCTCGCGGCCGCCGGCTACGCCTTCGTCGCGATCGATCTGCCGTTCCACGGCGACCTCGCGACCGCGGGGGCGGGCAGCGACCTCGACATCCTCGACTTCGACGCGCCGCTCCGCACGCGCGACAACCTGCGGCAGGCCTCGGCCAACCACCAGGCCGTGCTCACCGGCGTCGCGGCGCTGAACGCGGCACTGGCGCCGACGCTCGGCGCCGACGCGCTCGACGCGACGCGCGCCCACTACCTCGGCCTCTCGCTCGGCGGCGTGACCGGCAGCATGACCTTCGCCGCGAGCCTGGAGCTCGAGGCCGCGGCGCTCTTCGTCGGCGGTGGCGGCTACCCCGAGATCGTGTCGAAGGGCATGTTCTCGATCTTCTTCGGCCCGATCGTCAACCGCGAGCCGGGCGAGCGCGCGGCGCTGCTCGCGCTCGTCGAGGCGCTGCTCGACGGCGCCGATCCGCTCGCGTACCCGAGCCTCGAGGATCGGGGCGTGCCGCCTCGCCCGGTGCTCTTCTTCCAGGCGGTGGGCGACATGGTCATGCCGAGCCGCGCCAACGATCAATGGGCCCGGGGGTTCGGTGCCGACCTCGCCACGCCCTTCGACCACGGCGTCGTCGGCATGAGCGAGCTCGCGCTACCGGCGGCCGACAACTTCCAGTGGGACGGCGCGGGCGCGAGCGCCACCCGCCTGCTCGTCCAGGCGCCGATGGCCGAGATCCCGGCCGGCGACCGCCACGGTGCGCTCATCGTCCAGGGCTACAGCCAGGAGCTCGTGGCGCACTGCTTCGACACGCTCGCCACGGCCGGCAGCTGCGAGGTCGTCGACACGGGCTACGACGCGCACTGACGGCGCGCCTACCCCGCCGCGAGGTCGTAACCGAGGCGCGCGACGAGCGCGACCACGACGACGAGCACGACCGCGCGGACCACGCGGTCGCCGCCGCGCACGGCGAGGCGCGCCCCGACGATGCCGCCGCAGAACTGCGCGGCGGCCATGGGGAGCGCGAGCTCCCACAGCACGACTCCGCGCCAGGCGAAGATGCCGACGGCGGCGAGGTTCGAGGCGAAGTTCACGACCTTCGCGTCGGCGCTCGCGCTCGTGAAGGGCAGGTGCAGCACGAGGTTGAAGGCCACGATGAGGAAGGTCCCGGTGCCCGGCCCGAAGAACCCGTCGTAGGCGCCGATGCAGAACGCGATGAGCGCCGCGAGCACGGCCGCGCGCCGGGGAGCGACCGCCGGCGCGTCGGCGCGCGAGGCCGGGCGGGGCAGGGCGAGGAGCACCGCCACGGCGACGAGCAGCGCGAGGACCACCGGCCGGAGGACGGTCGGGGCGACGAGGAGCACGAGCGCCGCGCCCGCGAGCGAGCCCACGAGGCCGCACGGGAAGGTGACGCGCGCGCGGCGGCCGTCGAGCTTGCGCGCCCGCGCGAAGGTGAAGAGCGCCGCGGCGGCGCCCCACACCGACTGGCCCTTGTTCGTGCCGAGGGCGAGGTGCGGCGGCAGCCCCACGCCGAGCAGCACCGGGAGCGTCACGAGCCCACCGCCCCCGGCGATGGCGTCGACGACACCGGCCCCGAGCGCAGCGGCGACGAGGAGCGCGAGCTCGGGGAGGGACACCACCGGCTGCCACCATGGAACAGACCCCCGGCATTGGGAACACGAACGCGCACGGGCATCGGCACCCGCCGCGCGCCTTCCCATGCGACCGCCATTGGGCTACACAGGCGCCGTTCGTGAGCCAATGTGGATCCATGTCGTACCTGGTAACCGGATCGTATCCGATCCACTTCTGGCTCCAGCTCAACGCGTCATCCAATGATTCCATTAATTTGCGCTCGTGTTCGACGCGGCATGTCACTTGCTTGGACGCGCGCAGTGAAACCCGGCGGCCCCGCCGCGGTACCCAGGACCACCTAGGGAGCCCACCATGAGCCGAATCGTCACCCGCCTCGGTCTTCTCTGCCTCCTGCCGCTCACCGCTCTGCTCGGCGCCGGATGCGCGGGCGACGAGCTCGGCGACGCGCTCGAGCTCGAGGAGGGCACGGAGCTGCCGACCGAGGATCTGCCGCTCGGCGACGTGGACGCCGACGACATGAAGGCCGACGTCGGCTGGGGTCACGCCACCGAGTGCAAGCCGATCCCGAGCCTGCCCGCGCTCGTCAGCCCCCGCATCGTGGTCTCGCTCCAGGGCATGACGCTCCACCTGAGCGACGCGGCGACGGGCTACGACAAGGTGTTCCCCATCGGACCGGGCTCGATCGACACCAAGGCCGGCTCCAAGACCTTCGGTGAGTCGCTGAGCTACTACCCGCTGGCTGCCTACAAGACGGGCGACTTCTCGCTCCGCCCGGCGACCAACACCGCGTGCAAGATCTGGTGGACCGACCCGGACACGAAGCAGAACCTGCCGGTCTTCGCCGGGCTGCCGTTCCTGTCGTGGTCGGGCTCGTACGGCATCCACGGGCCCATCGACAATTTCCGCGCCGCGAACGGCGGGTCGCTGCGGCGCGGCTTCGTCTCGCACGGGTGCCTGCGCATGGAGTCGGCCGACGTGCTCGAGGTGTACGCCCGCATCCGCACGCTCGCCAACGTACCGGTGCACGTGCAGCGCGAGCCGGAGCGCACCGCGGACGGCGAGCGCGTCGACGTGCCGGAGCCGTGGCTCGGCAGCGAGTGCGCGACCGACGCGGACTGCAGCTTCGACGGTGGCTTCTGCAAGCACAACGCCTACAGCGAGCGGGGCTTCTGCAGCGCGCGCTGCACCAAGTACTGCGCCGACAAGGCCGGCGCGCCGCAGTCGTTCTGTGTCGCCGACCCGGACGAGGCCGGCAAGGGCATGTGCCTGCCCAAGGAGAGCTCGGTCAACCTCGGCTGCCGCCCCTACGACCACTTCGAGCCGGCCACGCGCGCGCGCTTCAACCAGGCGTCGGTGACGGCGCGCGTGTGCGTGCCCGGCTCGGCGGGCTGGATCGGCGACCACTGCCTCGCGGACGCGGACTGCCAGGTCGGCAACAGCTGCCGCGGCGCGACGGGCCCGCTCGCGCCCGGCGTGTGCACCCAGGCCTGCACCCAGTACTGCCCCGACCAGGCCGGCTCCGCGCCGACCTTCTGCGTGAACGAGCCCGAGCTCGGCGGCGCGACCTGCGTGCGGCAATGCACGCCCGCGTCGAACGGCGCCGAGTGCCCCGCCGGCTTCACCTGCGAGAGCCGCACGCGCAACGGCGGCTCGACCGTGAAGTCGGTGTGCGTGCCCGAGTGAGCGCCCGGGCCTACTGCATGTAGACCGTGTGGCTGTTGGGGCCGAAGCGCACGACCGGCTCGGACGCGAGCGGCGTCGTGTCGAAGACGCCCGCCTCGTAGCCCTGCACGACCTGGTCCTGCCAGCGGAAGCTCGCGTGCATGTTCACGTCGAGCACCATGTCGACGTCGCTCGTGATGCCGGGATCGACGGTGAGCGACACCGGGAAGTAGAAGGCCCACTCGCCGTTCTCGATCTTCACCTCGAAGCCGCCCGAGCCGAGGTACGCGGGCACCGGCGCCGTGTCGCCCGACTGGGGAAAGCTCTGGCCCGCGGTGTGGAAGACGTACTCGTAGTAGCCCGCGTCGCGCAGCGTGCCGTCGAGCAGCGTCTGGTCGCTCATCACCTGCACGTTGTCGAAGGTGCCCGGTAGCACGAGCCCGTTGGCGTGCATCGTCGCCGCGACACCGTAGCGCACGTGGCTGTGCACCACGCGCGCTCGCGTGTACACGCCCGCGTGGAGCGCTGCGGCCGGCACGGTCGCGACCACGGTGTCGCCGCCGTCCTCGTAGCCCGCCTCGACGAAGCCGACGCCGTGGTCGAAGACGACCCAGGGGGTCGGGTCGGCGGCGTCGGTGTAGAGCCGGTAGCTGCGCAGGCCCGAGCGGTGGGTGAGGGGCGTCTGGCCCGACAGCCCGTCGGCATGGGCCACGGGCTCGGTGTGGGCCGTCACGTGGATGCGCACGACCGGTCCCGACGTGCCGCCCCCCGCCCCGCCGTCGGCGCCGCCCGCCCCGCCGTCGGCGCCGCCTGCCCCGGCGCTGCCTCCGGCGCTGCCCCCGGCGCCACCTCCGCCGGTGCCCGACCCCGAGAAGGTCGTGCCACAGCCCGCGCCGATGCCGAGCGCGAGCAGGGCGGACAGGGCGAGCGCGAGGTCGATGCAGAGGGAGTCCGGGGCGGAGTGGTTCGTGTGGCGCATGTTCGATCGGTCGAATGGGTGCCGAGCCGATCATCCGTCGAGCCGAGCACGATTCCGACGCCGCGTGCGCGAAGCACCACCGGGCCGCGGCTCGGGCGTCACGCCCGCCGCGCAAGCCTCACGGGCACGGCGTGACGCCGTTCGCGGCCCCCGGCGTGGGTGCGCCCACGGCGAACCTGCGGCCGTCGCGTCGGCCGTCGGCACAGCGCTGGATCGACTGGGTCTCGGAGAGGCCGCCGACCGAGTTCGGTCCCTCGTCGACCTGCACGCGGCCCGCGTAGGGCGCCGGTCCGAGCAGCGTGTCGAGGAGCGTGCCCGCGTCCGCATCGGCGGTCTCGTAGACGAGGGCGTCGATGAGCTGCGCCGCCGTGACGGGGGTCGCGTTCGGGCCCGCCGTCACGAAGCCGGCGGCGGCGGTCTGGTAGACGGCGACCGCGTCCGGGCCGTTCTGCAGGGTGTCACTCGGCCACTGGCAAGTCGCCGCGGGCGCGGGGACCACGCCGGCGTTGCCGGTCAACAAGAGCCCGTTCGCGTCGGTCGTCGCGTCGAGATCGCGGGCGAAATAGCAGACGTTGCCGCCACCGTTGTAGAAGACGAGCGCGTAGCCCGCGAGACTCACGTTGGGCACGCCGGCCGACAGCTCGACGAGCTCGACCGCGTCGGTCAGCGGCTGGTTGCAGTCGAGCTCGTTGACGACGAGGTGGATCACGGTGAGCGCGAACGGCGTGCTCGCGCCGCAGGGGGACGTGACGACGAGGTTCTGCGTGCCGAGCGGCACGCCGTCGGGCAGGGGGCCGAGCGTGAGCTGGCCGTCGTTGTTCACCGTGAAGGGCACCGACACCCCGCCGAGGGTCACGAGCGAGGTGCCGGTGAAGCCGGCGCCCGTCACCGCGAGCGCGCCGCCGTGCGCGAGGACCGGGTAGTCGACCGCCGTGACGTCGGCGACGCCGCTGCAGCCGCCGCCCGAGCCGCCGGTGCCGCTGCCGCCACCGCCGAGGGCGCCGGAGCCGCCGGTGCCGCTGCCGCCGCCGCCGAGGGCGCCCGAGCCGCCGGTGCCGCCCGTGCTGCTCGTGGTGGTGGTGGTCGTCGTCGCTCCCGAGCCGCCCGTTCCCCCGTCGGTGCTGCGCGCGCAGCCGTAGGCGAGGGCGGTCACGCAAGCGGCCGAAGAGGCCAGGACGAGGGTCGTGCGAAGCATGGGGGGATCCTTTCGTCGCGATGGCGTGCGGCCCCTGCACCGGGCTCGCTCCCGGGCGGCGCCGGTCGCACCGCGACACCGGGCGGCGTACAGATGCGCGCGCGCGGCCCGCGCGCCACCCCGCGCGCAGGTGGCGTCGCCCGCCTCCGTCAGGGCGTCGCGGCGCGCGCGGGCACCTTGCCCATGCGCTCGAGGACGCCGCGCACGAGCAGCGGCCACGCGACCGTGGCGTCGGCGTACACCTCGGCGAAGCGCCCGCCCTCGCGCTCCGACACGAATTTCCCCCAGCTCACGCCCTCGGCGTAGGTGCAGCCGCTGAGGCCGCCCCAGTGCACGGGCTCCGGACAGATGCGGATGCCGTACTGGAAGCGCGGCTCGGCCACCTCGACGCCGAGGCGGTAGCCGATGAGGTCGTAGAAGCACGCCACCTGCTGGGCCCAGTTGCGCGGCACGCCACCGCCGATGGTGAAGATGCCGAGGCGCTTCTTGCCGCCGCAGAAGCGCGCGTAGCTGAGCAGATCGAGGAACGGGTTGAACGCGGGGGCCGCGGCGGCCTCGAAGATCGCCTCGGCCGGGCTCCCGCCCGCGGCCCCCGCGGCGGCGAGCCGGCGGCGCATGGCCGAGGTCGCCACGTCGAGCCCGAGCTCGCAGTCGGTGAACGCCGGGATGAACACCGGCACGCCGTGCTGGTGGGCAGCGCCCAGGATGGATGGGACGCCCGTCGCGGCGAGCGCCTTGCCGAGCGTGCGGCACACGAGCTCGCTCGAGAGCGTCGTCGCCGGATCGATCGCGCCGAGCGTCGCCTGCACGAAGCGCTCGACCTCGTTCAGGTTCTGCTCGAGCTCGAGCGTGTCGTAGACGCGGTTGTAGCCCTTCTCGAACATCGCCTCGTCCGAGAGCCGCGGGTCGGCCTTGAAGTGCGACAGGCCGATGCCCTCGGAGAGCCCGTGGCTCATGAGCGCGCCGGTCGAGATGACGCACTGGACCATGCCCGTCTCGATCATGCGCAGGATGACCGTGCCCATCTTGGCGACGGTCATGGCGCCGGCGAAGGTCGCGACGACGGCGCAGTCCGGGTCGCTCACCATCTCGAAGAGGATGTCGGCGGCCTCGCCGAGCCTGCGGCCGCTGAACGAGGTGCGGCTCATCGCCTCGAGCATGGCGCTCGCGCTGTCGGTCCGGAAGGGATCGAGCGGCTGGAGCGCGACGAGGGTGTCGGCGGCGCCGTCCTCGAGCTCGCGGCGGGTGCGTGCGGTGTCCTGCGACATGGGATCCTCCCGGTCGGCCGGTGGCAGAGCGGCCTTGCTTGCGGAGCAGCCGGCGCGCGCGACGGCTCACGCGAGGAGCAGCACGAGCGCGCCGAGAACGATGCGGTAGAGCGCGAAGGGCACGAGCCCGAGGCGGCCGACGTAGCGCAGAAACGCGGCGATGACGAGCCACGCGACCGCGAAGGCCGTCACGAGGCCGACGACGAGGCTCGTCGCGCCGCCCGGGGCCGCGAAGATCTCGTGGGCGTGCTTGGCGAAGTCGTAGCTGGTCGCGGCCCCGAGCGTGGGGATCGCCAGCAGGAACGAGAACTCGGCCGCGGCGCGGGTCGAGAGCCCGCAGGCGCGGCCGGCCACGATGGTTACCATGGCGCGCGAGGCGCCCGGCCAGAGCGACAGACACTGCGCGAGGCCGATGAGCGCCGCGTGGGTGAGGGTGAGCCCGGCGAGCTCGTCGCGCTCCGTGGTCGGCGCCTCGGGCCCCGCCGGCGGCGTCGCGGCGGGTTGCACGCGCCCTCGCCGTGTCTGCCAGCGCTCGACCACGATCATGAGGATGCCGCCGACGACGAGGGCACCCGCGACCGGTACGGGCCCGAAGAGGCGCTCCTTGACGAGCTTGCCGACGAGCAGGCCTGCGGGCAGGACGGGGACGAAGGCGACGCCGAGCCGCAGAAGGAGCCGCAGGCTCGCCTCGTCGCGCCGCAGCAGGCCGCGCGCGAGCGCGGCCAGGCGCTTGCGGAAGTAGATCGCGGCCGCGAGGACCGCGCCGGCCTGGATGACGACGTCGAGGGTCTTGTCTGCGTCGGTGACGTGCCCGAGCCAACGCGACAAGAGGACGAGGTGGCCCGTCGACGAGACGGGCAGGAACTCCGTCAGCCCCTCGACGAGGCCGAGCAAGAGCGCGATGCCGATCCAGCTTGCCAATGCGCCTCCGGGGCCCCGCGCCGCGGCGTCGAGGCGTCCGGGAGAAACCACGGTCGCCGTCCGGACGCAACGCACGCGCTTGCCGCGCCGCCCGGGCCGTGGTCTCGCAGCGTGGTGAGCGACGAGGGAGCAGGACCGCAGGCAGGCGTGGGGCCGCCGGAGCTCGGCGCGCACGTCGCGGCGCGCCACTACGTGCGCGACGGGCGGCGGCTCGTCGTGCTCCACGACACGCGGAGCGAGGGGATCGTCGAGCTCGACGCGCGCGGCTGGGCGCTCGTCGCCGCGGCCGACGGCACGCGTGACGTGGCGGGGCTCGTGCGCGCGGCGGAGCACGCCGGCCAGCGCGTCCCCGCGGCGGAGGCCGGCCGCTTCGTCGCCGCGCTCACCGCGGCCGGGCTTCTCGTGGCGGCGTCCGAGCCCGCGCGCGCTGCGGCCGTGGCGCCCGCGGTGTCCGGGGCCGCGGCCGACCGGCCGGTCGAGGCGCTGCCGGACTTCCGGCTCGTCTGTGACGGGCAGGGGAGCTGCTGCCGGAGCTACCCGACCACGCTCTTTTCCCCGGTGGAGGCGGCGCGCGCACGCGCCCTCGCGCCCGAGGTGCTCGACGGCGGTGCCGACGCGGCAGCGGTCTTCACGCCGGAGCGCGGCGCGCGCGTGCTCGCCGGGCACGGGTACGCCGTCGCCATGGTCGACGGCGCCTGCGCCTACCTCGCCCCCGATCGGCGTTGCGGCCTCGAGGTCGCCGGCGGCCCGGCGGGCAAGCCGCTCGGCTGCCGGCTGTTCCCGGCGAGCTTCGTCGACGACGGCGTGCGGGTGCGCGTGTCGGTCGCGCCCGAGTGCGCCTGCGTGCTCGCGAGCGCTCGGCGCGGGCCCGCCGCGGACGGCATGGGGCTCGTGCCCGCAGGGGCGCGCCTGCGACGCGATCTCGAGGCGGCGGTGGCAGTCACGGAGCTCCCCGCGACGGTCGTCCTCGGCGCCGGCACGCACGCGGCGCGCGACGACTTCCGGGCGTGGTGCGATGCCTTGCCGTGGGCGGGGCCCGGCTGGCGCGCGGTCGACGTCGACGTGCCGGCGGCGCTGTGGGTGCTCGCGCGGCAGGTGGAGACCCACGGGCTCGGCCCGCCCGGCGCGCTGCCGGGCGGCGGCGCGGCGCTGCCGGACGACGCCTCGTTCGCGCAGCTGCGCGCGGCGCTCGCGGACGCCGTCGGGCGGCGCCAGGCGCGCGACGCGCGGATGCGGGCGGCGCACGACCTCGTGCGCCTCGGTCTCGGCTGGCTCCTCCGCGCGCTCGGCCGGCTCGGGCGCGGGCTCGAGCCCGCGCCCCGGGACGCCGTCGGCGAGGCGTTCTACGTGCGGGCGCTCGGCTTCGGGCTCGCGCTCACCGACGAGCACGTGCCGCTCGCGCTCGCGCTCCGCGACCGCGCGCTCCGGCTGTGGCTCGCCCGGGCGCTCGCCGCGGAGCTCGCCGGAAGCGGAGTCGCGCTGCCCGATCCGGCCTTCGCCGAGCCCATCGCGCTCGTCGAGGCGCTGCTGCGCGGGCACGGGCTCGACGCGTACCGCGCGGCCGCCTCGTCGTGACGAGCTCGGCGACGGGCCCGAAGAAACGGACCGCGCGGTCCTTGCCGGCGGGGCCCAGGTCCTTATGCTCACCGGGTGCGTGCGCGCGCTGCGCCACCCCGCCACCATGCCGACCCCCGCGCCCGCGCGCCAGCGTCTCGCCGACCTCGTCCGGCTCGGGATGCGCTCGCCGGCCTTCCTCGCCTTCCTGCTCCTGGCCGACGGGGTCGAGATCGGTCTCTCGCTCGCGCTCGCGGCCCTCGCGCCCGCGACGCCACGGCGCCCGCCGCTCGCTCATCCGGCCTTCGAGGCGCCCGTCGTCGCGGCCGAGTGGTCGACCGGCGCCGCGCTCCTCGGTGTGGCGCTCGGTGTCTGGGTCGGCGTCAGCCTGCTCGTCGAGCTCGTGTGGCTCGTGCGGCTCGCGCGGCTCGCGCGCGTGGCGCGCGCGGCGGGCGCGCTTGCGCCCCGACGCTCGCCGCGGGGGCTCGCGTCCGCTCGTGACGCCGGGGTCAGCTCGAGCGCGGGAGGCGCTCGCGCCGCCCCGCGTGGCGGATGTCCTTGCCGCGCACCATGAACACCACCATCTCGGCGAGGTTCGTGGCGTGGTCGCCGATGCGCTCGAGGTACTTCGCGATCGACTGCACGCGCGTGCCCCGGTAGATGTTGCGCGCGTCCTCCATCATGTAGGTCAACAGCTCGCGGAAGACCTGCGCGTAGTAGGCGTCGACCGTGGCGTCGCGCGCGATGACCGCCTCGGCCTTGTCGACGTCGCCCGCCACGAAGGCGTCGAGCGCGCCCCGCACCATGCCCTGGACCTCCTCGGCCATGCGCGGCAGATCGACGTAGGGCTTCAACTGCGGCTCGGCGTTGAGCTCGATGACGCGCTCGCAGATGTTGACGCCGAGGTCGCCGATGCGCTCGAGATCCGTGACCAACTTCAACGCCATGGTGATGAAGCGCAGATCCGAGGCGACCGGCTGCCGCCGCGCGAGGATGCGCAGACAGAGCTCGTCGGTCTCGATCTCGAGGCGGTTGACCTTCTGGTCGAAGTCGATCATCTCGCGCGCGAGCTCGCTGTCGCGCTCCACGAGCGCGCGGATGCTCGAGCGGATCATCTCCTCCACGGCCGCCCCCATGAGCAAGATCTGGCTCCGGAGCTTGTCGAGCTCGGCCTGGTACTCGCGATCGGTGTGCTGTCGTCCCATGCTGGCTCGCGCGACCTCGGTCAGCCGAAGCGCCCGGTGATGTAGTCCTCGGTGCGCCGCTCCTTGGGCTGGGTGAAGAGCACCTCGGTGCGATCGTACTCGACGAGATCACCCTGGAAAAGGAACGCGGTGTAGTCGGCGACGCGCGCCGCCTGCTGCATGTTGTGGGTCACGATGACGATGCAGTAGCGCGTGCTGAGCTCGTGCAGGAGCTCCTCGATCTTCGCCGTCGCGATGGGATCGAGCGCCGAGCAGGGCTCGTCCATGAGCAGCACCTCGGGCTCGAGCGCGAGCGCGCGGGCGATGCAGAGGCGCTGCTGCTGCCCGCCCGACAGGCTCGCGCCGGACCGGCCGAGCACGTCCTTCACCTCGTCCCAGAGGGCCGCCTGGCGGAGTGCGCGCTCGGCCACGGCGGCGGGGTCGCTCGGCTTGAGGCCGTTCAGGCGCAGGCCCGCGAGCACGTTGTCGCGGATGGACATCGTGGGGAAGGGGTTCGGCTTCTGGAACACCATGCCGACCATGCGCCGGACGCGCACGGGATTGACGCGCCGGTCGTAGATGTCGGTGTCGCCGAGCAGCACGCTGCCGGTGACGCGCGCGCCCGGGACGACCTCGTGCATGCGGTTGCAGCAGCGCACGAAGGTCGATTTCCCGCAGCCGCTCGGGCCGATGATCGCCGTCACGGCGTTCGCGCGCACGGGCAAGGTGATACCGTGCAGCGCCTCGTGCGCGCCGAACCACGCGCGCAGGTTCTCGGCGCGCATCTTGTCGATCGGCACGACCGCGCTGCCCGAGGCGGGCGTGCTGCGCTCCACCACGGCGCGCACGCGCGGCGGTGGTCGCGACGACACGGCGTCCGGCCCGAGCAGCTCGAGCGGCTCCTCTGTGTCGGGAGCGGAGTCCAGCGTGGGCGTCATGGTCATCCCGTGATTCGCTTCTGCAAGCGCCTGCGAAGCCATAGCGCGACCCCGTTCATGAGCAACATGAGGGCGAGCAGCACCACGATGGCCGCTGCCGCGTTGGCGCGGAAGGCAGCCTGGGGCCGCGAGACCCAGTTGAAGATCTGGATGGGCAGGGCCGTGAAGGCGCTGCCGAGCGAGGTCGGCAGGAAGGCGACGTAGCCGAGCGCCCCGATGGTGATGAGGGGCGCCGTCTCGCCGATGGCCCGCGCGAGCGAGAGGATGATGCCCGTGAGGACGCCGGGCATGCACATGGGCAGCACGACGCGTCGCAGAGTCGCGAAGCGGTCGGCGCCGAGCGCGAAGCAGGCCTCGCGGAGCTCGCGCGGCACGGTGCGGAGGGCCTCGCGCGAGACCGTGATGAGCATCGGCAGGAGCAGGAGCGCGAGCGTGGCCGCGCCGGCGACGAGGCTCCGCCCGAGGTCCATGACGCGCACGAACAGCTCGAGACCGAGCAGCCCGTAGAGGATGGACGGCACGCCCGCCAGGGTCGTGATGTTGAGCTCGAGCAGCGCCGTGAAGCGCGTCGGGCGGGCGTACTCCTCGAGGTAGATCGCGGCCCCGACCCCGAGCGGGATCGAGAAGAGCGCCGTCAAGGCCATGAGGAGCGCCGTGCCGACGAGTGCCGGCAAGATGCCCGCCGACTCCGCGAAGCGCGAGGGGTAGCTCGCGAAGAAGCCCACGCCGAGGCGCGGCCACGCCTCGACGAGCAGGCTGCCCGCGAGCAGGAGCAGCAAGCACAGGGGCAGCGCGATCGCGAGCTTGCACAGCGCGCGGAAGGCGGCCTCGTTGCGTGTGTGGCCGGTGCGCAGCCAGCCCTCGGTGTCGGCCGGCGGTGCGACGCTCGGATGCGGGGTGCTCACGCGGCCGCTCCCTTCAGGCGCCGGCGCAGCCGGTGCGAGAGCACGTTGAGCGCGAGCGTGAGCAGGAAGAGCGCGAGCCCGACCGCGAAGATGGTGCGGTACTCGAGCGTGCCGTGGGGCGTGTCGCCGAGGCTCACCTGCGCGATGTAGGCCGTCATGGTCTCGACCGGCACGCGGGGGTCGAGGGTCAGGCGCGGCTGCTGGCCCGCCGCGATGGCCACGATCATGGTCTCGCCCACGGCGCGCGCGACGCCGAGGATCGCGGCGGCGCCGATACCCGAGGCCGCGGCGGGCACGATCACGCGGAACACCGTCCCGAGCTTCGTCGCGCCGAGCGCGTAGGCGCCCTCACGCAGGTTCGCGGGCACCGCGTAGAGCGCGTCCTCGGAGAGCGAGGCGATGATCGGCAAGATCATGATGCCCATGGCGACGCCCGCGCCGAGCGCGTTGAACCCGGCGAGCCCGGGAACGAAGCGCTGCAGACCGGGCGTGATGACGGAGAGCGCGAAGTAGCCGTACACGACGGTCGGGACACCGGCGAGCAGCTCGAGCGCCGGCTTGACCCAGCGTCGCACGCGGTCGCTCGCGAGCTCGGAGAGGTAGATCGCCGCGAGCAGGCCGAGGGGAAGGGCCACGGCGATCGCGATGCCGGTCGTGAGCAGCGTGCCCGCCACGAGCGGCCAGATGCCGAAGTGCTTGTCGGCGAAGAGCGGGGTCCACTCGGTGTCGAGCAGGAACTGCGCCGGCGACACCTCCGCGAAGAACGCCGCCGCCTCGCGCACGAGCACCGCCACGATGCCGATGGTGGTGAGGACCGACACGGCCGCAGCGGTAGCGAGCAAGGCGCCCGCCACACGCTCCCCGAGGCTGCGGGGCGCGCGCAGATCGAGCGTCGCCCCGAGTGCCGCGCTGCGCGCGTCCGAGAGCGGATCCAGGGCCATCGCGCCGCTCTACTTCCCGCCCTTGTCCTCGCGGCCCAGGAGATCCTCGATCGAGACGCCGACCTGCGAGCCGCCGGTGAACAGCGAGCCGGTCTTCCTCGCGTCCGCACGTGCTTGCGCGAGCGTGTAGGCGCGCTCCGGCAGCGCCACGTAGCCCACCTCGGCGACGAGCTTCGGGGCCGACTCGAGCGCGAACTTCACGAAGCCCGCGACCTCGGGTCGCTCGAGCGCCTTCTTCGCGACGTAGACGAAGAGCGGGCGCGAGAGCGGCTGGTAGGTGCCGTTCTGCACCGTCTCGGCCGTGGGGTTGATCGCACCGTCGCCGTTGTCGGCCTTGCCGTCGTCCACGGCGACGAGCCCGAGGCGGTCCTTGTTCTCGAGGTAGTACGCGAGGCCGAAGAAGCCGAGCGCGTTCTCGTCGCCGGCGATGCCCTGCACGAGCACGTTGTCGTCCTCGCTCGCCGTGTAGTCGCCGCGGCTCGCGTGCTCCTTTCCGACCACGGCCTCGGTGAAGTAGTCGTAGGTGCCCGAGTCGACGCCGGCGCCGAAGAGGTGGATCTCCTTGTCGGGGAAGCCCGCCCGCACGTCGCTCCAGCGCATCACCTTCTTCTGCGCTTCGGGCTCCCAGAGGCGCTTGAGCTCCGCGACGGTCATGGACTTCGCCCAGTCGTTCTTCGGGTGGACGACGATGGCGATGCCGTCGTACGCGATCGGAAGCTCGACGTACTCGACGCCCTTTTGCGCGCAGGCCTCGTCCTCGGTCTTCTTGATGGGCCGCGAGGCGTCGGAGATGTCGGTCTCGCCGGCGCAGAATTTCTTGAAGCCGCCGCCGGTCCCGGAGGTGCCGACCGTGACGCGCGCCGCGCCGGCGCCCTTCTGGTACTGCTCGGCGGCCGCCTCCATGATGGGAAAGACGGTGCTCGAGCCGTCGACGCGGATGACCGCCTTCTCCTTGCCGCACGCCGAGAGCGCGAGCGCGCCCGCCACCAAGAGCCATCGAGCTGCCGTTGCCACCACACTGCTCCTCGCAGTCGCAGCGGGCCTCGGGACGAGCCCGTGGCCGTGCGACCGACGAGGGCTATCTAGGGCAGCCGTGTGACGCTCACGTGACAGGCGCGTGAGGAGTCTGGATCAGAAGTAGCCCTGGAGCTGGGTGCGGACGAGCCAGTCGGTCCAGCGCTGCGTCTCGTTGCGGATCGCCGTGACGTCGACCGCGGCCTGGAGGTTCGTCTTGAAGAAGAACGCCGACAGCGCCGCGCTGCCCTCGCTCTGGACGTCGAAGCAGCGCGTGGTCTGACCGCGCTCGCACCGCCCCGGGCCCGCGAGGCGCGTGTAGCGCAGGGCGGGCTCGATGATGCCCTCGATCATGTAGCCCGCCTGGATCCAGAAGCTCATGGCGTCGAACTTCTGGTCCTTCCAGCTCGTCGTGTCGTAGGTCGTCGCGCCCTCGTCGGTCGCCTGCACGCTGCGGAGGTAGCCCGCCATGTTGGCGCTGAAGCCGTAGGCCTTGAAGATGAAGTCGGCCTCGCCGCGCACCATGCCCGGCGCCTTCGAGTCGGCGTGAAAATCGATCATGGTCGACGCGGCGATGCCGAAGCGCGGGTCGCCGCCGTCGAAGTCGTGCTCGCCGTAGCCCTTCACGTCGCCGTGGTTGTAGCCGACGCGCGCGATGATCGTCGGGTGCGGGCGCTTCGGGACGTTCGACAGCTTGGCGTTCGAGATGCTGCCCTTGTGGCTGTCGGGGTCGACGCTGGCGTCGGCCGTGATGGTGCTCCCGGTGCCGGTGCCGTTGAAGAAGCCGAGCGCGTACTCGAAGACGGGCGAGCGCTCGTAGAAGTTGTTGATCGCGACGCCGATCTCGCGGTCGAGGTTGAACGCCGCCTGGGTGATGGTGCGGTCGACGAACTGGAACTCGAAGTCGGAGGTGATGTTCTGGCGCGAGAACGGGACCTTCCACTGGCCGAAGCGCAGGTGGAACCACTTCGGCACGACGGCGTAGTCGATGACGACGTCCTTGAGGTTCGGCAGGCCCTTGCCGAAGTCCGTCTCGAGCTTGTACCAGAGGTTCGGCGTGAACATGTGACCGTCGAGGGCGATGCGCGCGCGCGGGATCGAGAACTGCGCCTCGTTCGACGAGCCGATGGCGGCGTCGCGGCTCACCGCCGGGATCTTGTAAGTGAAGAGCGTCTGGCCCCGCACGCCGATCTTGAGGAGGAAGTTGCCGTCCTCGGATCGGATGTAAAACCCCTTGTCCCAGCCGGCGATGGGCTTCTTCTCCTTGCCGTAGCCGGCCTCGACCTTGGCCGCGGGCGGCTCCGCGGCGGGGGGCGGCGCGGCGGGGGGCGG
>JACRDA010000472.1 GCA_016212965.1 Myxococcales bacterium | reverse complement strand
GGGTGCCGCGGCGGGGGGCAGCGACCAGCGGAGCCCGATGGCCGCGCCACGGAGCTTGCGCGCGGCCGCGGCGAGCGACTCCCACAGCTCCTCGGGCGGGGGCGGCCCGACCACGTGCACGAGGCTCGCGCGCGGACGTTTCTCGCGCGCGAGCTGCAGGAGCGCGTCGCGGAGCACCGCGGCGCTGCGCGGCCGGTCCGGCTCGAGCCGCGGCGGCACGTGCAGGCCGAAGCACGCGGCGTAGCGGCGCAGGCGCGCCTCGCGCTGGCTGCGGGCCTGCGGCGCCGGGCGGTCGAAGGGCGCGTAGGCGCGCGCCGCCGAGGCGCGGCGCGCGAGCTTCTCGAGATCGCCGGCGCCGAGCCCCTCGACCGCGCGGGGATCGAGGGGGCGCAGGTGCTCGACGACCTGCAGCGCGAGGTCACCCTCGTCCCAGCCCGAGCGGTCGGTGTCGTGGACGCCGGTGTGCTCGAGCAGCGCCGTCGTGATGCGCTTGAGCTGGCGGCGACCTCCGTCGGGGGCGAGCCGCGCGAGCTCGCGGCCGCCGATCACGCGCAGCCCGACGAGGTCGCCGTTGCCGAGGTGCTGCGCCGCCACGGCCGCGGCCATCTCGATGGCGCGGTCGAGCGGCGCGCCGCCCATCGGTCCGCCCCACAGCTCGACCGATGCGTCGAGCACGACCCACACGACGTCGCGCTCCTCGCGCTCGAACTCTCGCACCACGAGCACGCCGCGCTTGGCGCTCGCCTTCCAGGCGATCCGGCGGAAGGGGTCGCCCGGCAGGTGCTCGCGCAGCTCGCGCAGCTCGGTGCCGTCGCCGCGGCGGTTGCCGCTGCGCCCCGACGACGCGACGGCGCGCGCCCGCCCGCCCACCGGCGTGGCGAGCGCGAGCCCGAGCGCCCGCGGGAGCACCTCGACCCCGAAGGGGTTGGCGAAGGTGAGCGGCACCTCGAACAGGCTCGGGGCCCCGCGCACCTCGAGTGCCAGGCCGTAGATGCCGTGGTAGCCGACACGCAGCGGACGCACGCGCACGCGCAGCCGCACCGACCCCGAGGCCATGACCTCGCCCGCCGGTGGCTCCATGGCACACTCGAGCGCCGGCGACGCCACGACGCGCAGCCGATCGTAGCGGGCCGCCAGGGTGTCGCGGTTGCGCACCTCGGCCTCGAGCTCGATGACGCTCCCGAGCGGCACGCGCGCCAGCCGGCCGGCGCCGTTCCACAGCATCTCGAAGCCGGCCGCGCGGATGCGCATCACGCTGACGAGCGTGACCGCGCGCGCGAGCGCGACCCCGAACACGAGCGCGCCGCCCCACGCCACGATGGCCGGCACGCGCGCCGCGATGCCGATCGCGAAGACGACGAGCCCGCTCACCGCGAGGTGCGAGGCGGTGCGCGTGGGGTAGACGTTCATGGGCGGAGCCCGCGCCGCGTCATGCCGGGCGCACGGCCTTGCGATAGCTCACGCGCTCGAGGGCCGCCTTCACGACGTCCTCGCGCACCTTGTGCTCGGCCTCGGTCTCGTCCGCGAGCACGAGGCGGTGCGCGAGCACCGCCACGCCGAGGGCGCGCACGTCGTCGGGCGTCGCGTAGCTGCGCCCGCCGAGGACCGCCGCCGCCTTGGCGGCCTGCACCAAGCCGAGCGTCGCGCGCGGCGAGGCGCCGAGGAGCACGCGCGGGTCGGTGCGGGTGAAGGTCGTGAGCGAGACCGCGTACTCGTAGAGATCCTGGTCGACGTGGACGCTGCGACACAGGGCCTGCATGCGCAGGACGTCGCCCGCGTCGAGCACCGGGCGCGCCGCCGGCTGCTCGCCCTGGTGCGCGACCAGCATCGCGACCTCGTCCTCGCGGCGCGGGTAGCCGATCCCGAGCCGCACGAGGAAGCGGTCGATCTGCGCCTCGGGCAGGGGGTAGGTACCCTCGAGGTCGATCGGGTTCTGCGTGGCGAGCACCACGAACGGGCCGGGGAGCTCGTAGCTGTCGCCCTCGACCGTCACCTGCTGCTCCTGCATCGCCTCGAGCAGGGCCGACTGCGTCTTGGCCGGCGCGCGGTTGATCTCGTCGGCCAGCACGATGTTCGCGAAGATTGGACCGCGCCGGAACGTGAAGGTGCCGTCGCGCGGCGACAGCACGTAGGTCCCGGTGATGTCCGCCGGCAAGAGGTCGGGGGTGAACTGGATGCGGCGCACGGTCGCGCCGAGCGACGCGGCGAAGGCCTTGGCGAGCGTCGTCTTCGCGACGCCGGGCACGCCCTCGACGAGCACGTGGCCGCGCGCCAAGAGGGCGACCAGCATGAGGTCGACCGCCTGGGCCGGCCCGATGTACACGCGCGCGACCTCGCGCCGCACGGCGTCGAGGCGCTCCTTGGCTGCCGCCACTCTGTCGATCAGCTCTGCCTGCATCCTGCCTGGCGCGCTCCGGTTGGTTGGGCGGGCATCTTACTCAATGTCGGCCCGACCCGCTCTACCTGTCGCCGGATGCCGCGAGCCCCGCCGCGCGAGGTCACTCGCTCGCTCGCCCCGCAACCAGCTCGGGCGGTGGGATCGAGTGGCGGCGCGAGCCGGGGCCCGCGCGCCGGGACAGGGGGCCGGACACGCCGAAGTGGCGGTCGAGCGCTTCGAGCGCGCGGCGCACGACGCCGGTCGCGCGCTCGACGTCGCCGCGCCCGATGCGGCCGGGCAGCCCACCGACGACCGCGGTCTCGGCCTCGTTCATGAGCACGAGCGCCTGCCGCAGCTCGCCGACCACCGCGTCGTCGAGCACGGCGCGCGCCTCGAGCTCGTCGAGGAGCACCTCGGGCCGCACGGGCGTCGGGACGAAGGGCGGCGGGCGCGAGGCAGGCGCCCCCCCGGTCCCCGCGCGGTCCGGGGGGTGCGCGGCGAGCCACTCGCCGACCGTCTCGCAGAACGCGCTGCGGAGCTCGAGCAGCGTCATCGCCGGCGGCGAGGTCGGCGCACTCAGCATGGCCACGCGCCCCGGCGCCCCGCCCTGCGCCAGGAGCGACACGGGGCGCGCGAACCGCGGCAGCCGGTTCCGGTAGGCGCGCAGGAGCACCCGCCCGATCCACAGGAGCAAGAGCAGCCCCGTCGCCGCCGCGACGGCCACGTGCAGGAACCACGGCAGGCCGTCCTTGCGGGCCTCCGCGAGCGCCTCGGCGATCGCCTTGAGCTTGCGGTCGATGGCCTTGCGCAGCGGGGTCGTGCCACCGAAGGCGCCCTTCTCTTCGAACTTGTTGACGTGGAGGAACAGCCGCCCCGCCCCGCCCTCCGCGTCGCGGTCGACCAGGTACTGCACGAGCCCGCTCGCGAAGCGGCGGTTGCCGGGGTAGCGCAGCATCTGGTTGATGACCGCCGAGGGATCGCCCATGGCGAACAGACGCCCTTTTTCGACCTGCCCCGCGACCGCGACCACCACGTCCTTGCCGTCCACCGAGCGCACCTCGAGCACCGGCGTGAGCTCCGGGTGCACGAGCCCGGTGCCGTGGTTCAGCATGACGCGATCGACCCGGGCGACGGTGGGGTGCAGGCCCATCACGCGTCCACCCGAGGTGTCGACCGCCGGCTCGGCGATGGGCAGCGCCGGGTTGCCGCGCAGGTACAAGATCGGACGCTCGGGGAGGCTCGCGCGCTGGATCTTGAAGTGCGAGAGCAGCTCGTCACCCGCGGCGTAGTCGTCGAGCACCGCGAGCCGGCCGCCGGCCTTCATGAACGCCGCGGCCTCCTCCGAGTCGAGCGACTGCTCGGGATGGAGGAGCAAGAGGCCGTCGTTCGGCCCGAGCTCCGTCCAGTCGAGCGAGGCGCGCACGAGCACGCGCGCCTCGCCGAGCTCGCTCTGCGCCAGCTCGAGCAGCTGCGAACAGCCCTCCCACGTCTCGTCGGAGAGCTCGAACCCGCCGGCGCGCGCCGCGCCGATGCGGAGCCCGCAGCCGACCGCCACGAAAGCCACGGCGGCGCAGCAGGTCCGCAGGCGCGCGGACGGCCGACGGCGCAGCGACGGGCGCGGGGGGCGGCTCGGCGTGGCGCAGTGCGGCATCGGGTGGTGCATCATAGTGCCCCGCGCGCCCCGGCGCGACTCCGACCCCGCGTGGGCCCGCAGCCCGCCGCCGATGGCACGAATCCCGCGCGGAACGGCGCGACGGCGAGGATCCACGAAGCTTGACCGCTCGGAGGGCGTTGCTAGATTGAAGTCAAGAACACTCTTCGCGGCGCGAGCGCGGAGGCGCCATGTTACCGCCGTTCATCATCGAGCAGATCAGACAGCGTGAGGAGCGCGAGCGGTTGCGCCACGAGGAGAGCCGTCCGCGTCTCGAGCTGCCGCTGCCGCTGCCGATGCCTGCGCCGCCCGCCGGGGAAGAGGTCGAGGACGACGTCGACCGGGGCGTCATCATCGTCGACCTGATGAGCTGAGCCGGCGCCGTGCGCGGTTGCACAACGACGCGCCGTCATTTACGGTGCCGCGCGTGAAACCGCCCAGCCGCTCGACCACCGCCTGCGCCAGCGCCGCCCTCGCGCTGCTCGGCGCCTCGGCGTGTTTCACGGGCTCGGCGGGGCGCGAGCCTTCTGCGGACGAGCTCTACTTCCCCACCGGGCTCGTCACGTCGCCCGGACGCACGACGCTGTACGTGGCGAACAGCGACTTCGATCTGCGCTACAGCGCGGGCTCCGTGCAGGCGCTCGACCTCGCCGCGCTGCGCAGCGCGACACGGCCCATCGTCGACGCGCTCGCGACGGCACCGGAGAACGTCGTCGCCGCGTGCGGCACCGCGGGGCGAGGCCTCAACGACGACGACTGGCTCACGCCCGGACCGTGCAGTCCCTTCGAGCTGCCGCCGCTCGTGCGCGCCTATGCCTTCATCGGCGCGTTCGCGTCGGGCGCGCTGCTCGTGCACGCACCGGACGACGAGCACGCGCGCCTGTTCGTGCCCGTGCGCGGCGACCCGTCGATCACCTACTTCGAGGTGGAGGACGACCGCGCGGCCGCGAGCGGCGCAGCCTTCGCCCCGTCCTTCCGGCTCGACTGTGGCGCCGAGGAGGACGGCAAGTGCGCCGCCGCGTTCCGCATCGGACAGGATCCGGAGCAGGCCCTGCGCGGCATCCGGCTCCCGGCCGACCCGGTCGGCATCGCCGCCTCCGACGACGGGTCGGTCATCGTGACGGCGCACCAGACGACCGCGTCGGCGAGCCTGCTCGTGAACGACTGGCACGACCCGAGCCCGCCGTGGCTGGCGTACTTCGCGGCGGGGCTGCCCCTCGGACCGATGGAGCTCGCGAGCATCCCCGCCCCCGCGCTCGCGGCGGCCGCCGGCCCGGACTTCGGCTACGGCGCGAGCTTCGCGCTCACCTACCGGTCCTCGGCCGAGGTCGACGTGCTGCGCTTCAACCCCGACTCGGGCTCCGTCCCGCCGCGCCCCTTCGTGCAGCGCATCGGCGCGACGCTCGTCGGCACCAACGCCTCGGGCGTGGACTCGCGCGGCATCGGCATCGTCGCGGACCGCCGGCAGGCCTGCGAAGCGAGCTGCGCAGCGGGCGACCTCGCCTGCCTCGAGCACTGCGCCGAGGAGGTGCCGCTCGAGGTGTTCGTCGCGAACCGCACGCCCCCGAGCCTGGTGCTCGGTCAGTTCGACAGCGTGCTCGGTCACTCGGGCGACGTCGCCTCGAGCGCCTTCGACGCCTTGACACTCTACGACGCGGTGCCGCTCGCGACCGGCGTCTCGCGGGTGCGTGTCGGCAAGGTGATCGACTCGGCGGGGGCGCTCGCGACGCGCGTCTTCGCCGTGTGCTTCGACTCGCGCGCCATCTACTCCTTCGACCCGGTCCTCGGGCGCGTGGACGCCGTCATCCGCACCGGGCGCGGGCCGCACGACCTCGCCTTCGACTGGGGCGAGCTCGACGGCGAGCCGTACGCGCAGGTGTACGTCGCGCACTTCACCGACTCGTACCTCGGCGTCGTCGACCTCGACATGCGCCACGGCGCGACCTTTGGGCTCATGTACGCGACCGTCGGTGTCCCCCGGCCGCCCGAGGAGTCGAACTGACATGGCGCCTTCGAGACCCGAGCTCGATCGGCGGCGCGCGCGGCGCGCGGCACGCCTCGCGGCGGGCGGGCTCGTGCTGGGCACGGCCGGGCTCGCGCTGGGACCCGGTTGTTCGGCCGAGCCGACGACGGTGCTCATCCCCTCGCTCGGCAGCGCCGGGGCGATCGCCTTCGTGTGCCTCGACGATCCGGCCCTCGGCGCAGCCGCCGCGCGCCCGATGAGCGCCTGCAGCGAGGCGCGCACCATCGATCGCTTCGACTACTCGGTGCCCCACATCTACGCGCTCGTCCTGCAGCCGACCCGGGGCGAGATCGCCGTCGTCGACCTCACGACCGCCGACAACGACGCCGTCGTCGACCAGGATCCGCTGGTGCCGGGGGCGAACTTCCTGCCCATCGGGGCGCAACCGACCGACCTCGTGGCGACGCCGGGCGGCACGACCGCCTTCGCCGCGGCCGCGGAGATCGGGCGCCCGGGGATCTACGCGCTGCCCACCACGGCGATCCGCGGCTCGGCCCCGCGCCTGTCCTCGTGGCCTGCGTGTGCGGTGCCGGCGGCACCGGGCACCATGGTGCTCGTGCGCGATCCCGCCGACGCGAACGGCGAGCTGCGCCCGAGCTGCGACGCGGCCTACGGCGCGGACGAGCCGGGCTGCGGAGACGGCGAGCACTGTCACGGCGACCTCGCGGCCGACGCCGCCGCCGTCGGCGACGCCGCGCGCTACAAGCTCCTCGTGGCGCTCCCGGGCGCCGGCGGCGTCGCGGTGATCGACGCCCAGGCCGTGCTCGACACCGAGCCCGGGGCCTACCCGCCGTGCCACGTCGAGCGCTGGCTGCCGCTCGATCCGAATCCACCGGTCCTACCCGTCCCGCCCCCGCCCGTGCCGACCGCCGGGTGCGTGAACCCACCGCCCGCCGGGCTCGGCGTGCAGAGCTACGTCTCCGAGCCGGCCGGTCTCGCCCTCCAGGGCGGCCACCTGTACGTGGCGGACACGGCCGCACCCGTGATCCACCGCGTCGCCATCGCCGATCCGTGCGACCCCGTCGAGGAGCCGCCGCTCCTGCCCACGTCCGTGGAGGATCCGACGCGGGTCGTCACGACCCGGCGCATCGCCGTCGGCCCGCTCGACCTCGACCTCGACCGCTACCTCTACGCGATCGACGAGATCGACGGCAGCATCATGGTGTTCGACGTGAGCGACGGTGCGGCCGCGCGCACGCCCCTCGTCCGCTCGCACCCGGAGCGCAACCCGTTCCAGCCGGCCGATCGCATCCGGTTCCAGGCCCCACCGCGCGACATCGTGATGGTCGAGCACCAGGTCGATCTCCCGGACACGCAGACCGGCGCCACGGCTCCGGTGCGCTGCGACCCGGACCCGGCGAGCACGGGGCCGGGGACGGCGTACCGCACCTCGGCGGGCTACGACTCGGGCGCGGGTCCGGCGAAGCTGCGCGGCGTGTTCGCCATGGCGGTGCTCTCGTCGGGCGAGGTGGTCGTGCTCGACGTCGACGACTACGACGGCGCGTGTCGTGGCCCCGTGGACCGCCACGCCCTCTTCGGGTGCAGTGACGAGACGACCGATCTCGCCACCTCGGGCGAGTACAGCTGCGCCACCGTGGTGCCGCACCAGACGCGCGCCAGCGGCTACCTCGTCAACGCCGAGGGCGTCGCGGCCAACACGCCCGGTGTGGCCTCGCTGCCCATCCTGTTCGATTCCGACGGCTCGGCGCTCACCCCGGACGACGACGCCGGCGCCGAGGTGCCGCGCATGCGCGCCACGGCGCCGGTCGACGCACCGCCGGGCTTCGAGCTCTCGATCGCCGGCAAGCTCACGAGCCTCGACCCGAGCACCGGCGCGCTGAAGGACGGCGAGGTCAAGTCGCACACGCTCGTCTTCAACCTCGAGGACCCGCGCGCCCACATCCTCGACCAGGGCTGGAGCGTCACCTTCGAGGGCGCCCTGCCCGGCTTCGACAAGCGCTTCGCGGCGTTCAACCCGACCGACCCCGGCGCCTTCGAGCTGCGCGATGCGGCGAGCCGCTTCTGCGACCGCGGCGTGCACAGCCAGGAGGCCGTGCGGCTCGCGCTCGCCGGCGACCCGACGGTGGCCGACCCGGTGGCCGCGGCCCGCGACCTCGCCGACTACGTGCAGATCTCGTCCTCGACGCCGGTGGACAGCGACGTGTACTGGCAGAGCGCCGCCTGCACCTACGACGCCTGCCGCAGCGCCTACGGCTCGTACGAGCAACCCCGCCCGGCGCGCGACTTCCGCATTCTCGAGGCGTACCAGGACCGGCTCGAGCTCGAGCCGCGCGCCACCCTGCCGGCGAGCGCGCCCGACATCGAGTGCTGCTTCCCGTACGCGGTCGAGTTTCGCGTGCGGGCCGGCCGGCAGTGGCTCGCGGTGGGCGACTCGGTGGGCCTGCTCCACCACGTGATCCAGGACGACGAGGGCCGCTGCCGCGACAGCTGCGATCCGAACCGGGCGCGCGAGAACGCGCGCGCCCGCGAGGTCCCGCAGGACGACGTCGCGCTCGACGGCGACCCGCGCGCGCTCGTCAATCCCGCGTTCCGCCTGGCCATCCACGGCGGCAAGAGCGGCGCACCGAGCGCGCGCGATCTGCGCTTCCGCTTCTCGACCCAGGGGGCCTTCCACCCGATGGTGCTGTCCTTCCCCGTGGCCAAGGACGAGGCGCAGCCCCAGTTCACGACCTACCTGCCGCAGACCGGCGAGCTCGTGATGGCCGACGGCGCGTTCGCCGGCATCGCGTTCCTGAGCCTCAGCGCCCTGGCCGGCACGCGGCAGTACAACTGACGGCCCGGCGACGCCCGCGGGGGCCTCACGGTCGAAGCGCGCGGCGCGCCTCCGCCAGCGCGCTGCGCACTCGGTCGGCGTGGGCGTAGCCCGTGTGGCGCACGAGCAGGAGCTCGAAGCACTCGACCGCGGCCGCGAGCTCCTGCGCCTCCGCGAGGAACCGGCCCGCGACCTCGAGCAGCTCCGGCAGCCACGCGTCGGCGCGCGCGAGCCAGGCGGCGAGCTCCGGCCGGCGCACGCCCACCACGGGGTCGGGTCGGTCGTCGCCGTTCCAGTCCGGCTCGGTGACGCACAGGGCCCCGAGCGTGAGGGCCTCGGCGCGGAGCGCGCCCGCGCCGTCCGTCAGCAGCCGGGCGACCGCCTCGAGCGCCGGCAGGAAGCGCCCCGCGCGCGACTCGCTCCAGGCGAGCTTGTAGCCGGCGACGGGGCGCACCGCGCTCGCCGCCGGTGCGGCCGCGAGGGCGCGGCGATAGGCGTCGCTCGCGGCGTCGAGCGCGCCGGCCTCGAAGGCCGCCTCGCCGAGCTGCCACAGCGCGCGGCCACGCTCCTCGTCGCTCGTCCCGGGCAGCGGCGCGCAGCCCGGCAGCGGCCGCAACCGCGCTGCCCCACCCCCGCCCGGTGCCGCGCGCTCGAGGCAGGTGAGGAGGCCGAGCGCGCGCGCCGCCGCGCGCTCGACGCCGAGCAGGGCGTGGACGCGCGCGCGCTCGAGCTCGACCGCACTGCGACGCGGGTGGTCGGCAAAGCGCGTGGCGAACGTCTCGAGCAGGGGGAGCTCCTGCGCCGGGTCGTCGGTGAGCAAGGCGAGCCGCAGGAGCGCGTCGGGCGTGGCCTGCGGATCGTCCGGGTGGGCGCGCACGAAGGCCTCGAGGGCGCGCCG
>JACRDA010000471.1 GCA_016212965.1 Myxococcales bacterium | reverse complement strand
GGCGGCGGACCGGCGCTCGCGGCCGCGCTCGCTGCCGAGGGCGGCGCCGCACCGGCCGCGCAGCTCGACGCCTGGCCCGCGGCGGCGCTCGCGCTCGACGGCGCCGGGCGGCTCTACCTCGCGCGCTACGCCCACTACCAGGCGGTGCTCGCGCGCGCGCTCGCCGGCCGGCTCGGGTGGCACGCCCCCGCGCCCGACCTCGCGCTCCTGCGCCGCGGCCTCGAGCGGCTCTTCGTCGGCGAGTCGCTCGCGGGCCAGCGCCTCGCGGCCGCGACGGCGCTGTGCGCCCGGCTCACCCTCGTCGCCGGCGGTCCGGGCACCGGCAAGACCACGACCGTGACGCGCGTGCTCGCGCTCGCCGTGGAGCAGGCGCTCGCGGCGGGCACGCCGCCGCCCCGCGTGCTGCTCGTCGCGCCCACCGGCAAGGCGGCGCAGCGCCTCGGCGAGGCCGTCGCCCGGGGCCTCGCGGAGCTCGACTGCGCGCCCGAGGTCGCCGCGGCGCTCGCGCCCGAGGCGCGCACCATCCACCGCGCGCTCGGGCCGCGCAGCCGCACGCCGGGTCGCTTCGTCCACGACGCCGAGCACCCGCTCGGCTGCGATCTGCTCGTGTGCGACGAGGCGTCGATGGTCGATCTGGCGCTCCTCGCCAAGCTCCTCGCCGCGGTGCCCGCGGCGGCGCGGGTGGTGCTCCTCGGCGACCCGGATCAGCTCGCTGCGGTCGACGCCGGGGCGGCCTTCGCCGATGCCTACGCGGCGCTCGCCGGTCCCGACGAGCACGACGCGGCGGACGAGGACGGCGCCAAGGAGGCGCTGCTCGCCGCCCGCGCTGCCGGGGTGCCCTTCGCGGCGCCGCGCGCGGCCGTGCGCCTCCGGCGCGCCCAGCGCTACGCGGAGACGAGCGCGATCGCGGCGCTCGCCCGCGCCGTCCGGCGCGGCGATGCCGACGACGCGCTCGCCGTGCTTGCGGCCGGCCCCGACGTGGCCCTCTGCGAGCTCGGCCCCCGGGCCCTCGGCCGCGCGCTCGACGAGCTCGCGGCGCGCGACGTCGCGCCCTACCTCGCGGCGCGCGAGCCCGGGCCGCGACTCGCCGCGCTCGGGCGCTTTCGCCTGCTCTGCGCCCATCGCCGCGGCCCCGCCGGCGTCGCCGACGTCAACGTGCGCGTCGAGCGCGAGCTCGTCCGCTCGGCCGGCCTCACCCCGCGCGGCCGGCTGCACTACGACGGGCGACCGCTGCTCGTCACGCGCAACGACTACCGCATCGAGCTCTACAACGGCGAGCTCGGCGTCGAGGCCGTCGGTCCGGACGGCGCGCTCGGCGCGTTCTTCCCGGCGGCGAGCCCCGAGGCCCCGCCGCGCGCGCTGCCGCTCGAGCGCTTGCCCCCCCACGAGACGGCCTTCGCCATGACGGTCCACCGCAGTC
Source organism: Myxococcales bacterium (assembly GCA_016212965.1). Taxonomy (GTDB): domain Bacteria; phylum Myxococcota_A; class Polyangia; order Polyangiales; family Polyangiaceae; genus JACRDA01. The sequence continues at coordinate 16,443 of JACRDA010000471.1, read as the reverse complement.
AGGGCTCGGAGTTCGAGCGCGTGGCCCTCGTGCTGTCGGAGCGTCCGTCGCCGCTCGTCAGTCGCGAGCTCGTCTACACCGCCGTGACGCGCGCCCGCCGCTCGCTCGTCGTGCTCGGGAGCGCGGCGGCGCTCCGCGACGCGCTCGGCCGGCGCTCGGTGCGGCACTCCGGGCTCGCGGACGCCCTCGCGGTCGCGCGCGCTGATGAGGGTTGACAGCGCCCGACGTTGGGACGCGAGATCGGGCCATCTGGTGAGCCCGAGAGGCTCGGGAGGCCCGTCGTTTGCTCTACCGACTCGACCCGCAACGGCCCGCGCTCGGACCGCTCGAGCTCGCGCGCGACGAGGCGGACGACGCCGCGACCCGTGCCGCGCTCGCCGCGTCGTTCGAGACGCTCTTCAGGCCCGGCCGGCTCGGCCCGCCCGTCGTCGTGGCACGGCGCCCGGCCCACCCGCTCGACGCGAGCAGCCTGCTCGTCGGCGTCGACGCCGAGGCGCGGCTGCTCCTGCTCGCCTGCACGAGCGCGTGGGCCGATCGGGGCCTGCTCGAGCAGCTGCTCGACGGGGCGGCGACCTACGGCGAGGACCCGTACCGGCGCCTGCTGCAGGACTGGATCGAGGGCGGCGGCGACGCCGAGGCCTTCCTGCCACGCCTGCGCGCTCTGTGCGACGATCCGGAGCTGCGGCCCGAGGACGTGGCGCGCGATCACGTGCTCGTCGTCGCCGGTCCCGGGCGCGACGGCAGCTTCCAGAAGATCGCCGACTTTCTCGAGCGTCGCGGCGTGCTCGTGTGCTTCGCTCCGGTGCGCGCCTACCGGGCGCCGGACGGCGGCCGCCTCGTCGAGGTGCCGACCGTCGACCTGTCGCGCGGCTACCCGACCGAGTATGGCGGCGAGGACGAGCGCAGCTGGCTCGTCGTGCTCGACGAGCCGGGCGGGCACCGGCGCTTCATCGAGCGCCAGGTGGCCGCGGTGTGGGGCCACGCCGACGGGCCCGCGGTGCTCGATCAGGGCGTGCAGCCCGGCGACGTCGTGTACGCCTACGAGCTCGGCGTCGGCGTCGTGGCGCGCGGCATCGTGATGGACCACGAGATCCGCTGCGCCGCGGCCGAGGAGAGCGTCTTTCCCGCGTGCCGCGACGGCAACGAGTGGCAGCTGCGCGTGGAGTGGATCGTCGTGCCGGGCAAGCAGCCGCTCCGCCATGCGGAGGTGCGCCGCCACGCCGGGGCCGGGCTGCCCGTGCGGACGCCCTTCGGACGGCTGTGGCGTGCGGAGGTGGGCCGCGTGCTCGCGCGCCACTGGGAGTGAGCGGCCGCCGAGCGCGCCCTGCGGTGCTGCGAGGCTTGCACGGCCGGCGCGGGACGGCGCATGCTCCGACCATGCGCGGCACGCTCGGCATCGTCGCGGCCCTGTCCCTCTGTCTCGCCGGCACGGCCTGCGGCTCGAAGGAAGAGACGGATCCTCCCCCGATCCAGTTCGGAAAGCAGGCGCCGGGCGGCCCGGGCCAGAAGCCGGCCACGCCGCTGCCCGCGCAGCCCCCGCCCGCGCAGCCCCCGCCCGCGACGCCCGACCCGGGCACGCCCGCTCCCCCTTCGCCCACCTCGCCGGGCGCGCCCGCGCCCGACGCGGGCACCCCGGCGCCGAGCGACGCGGGCGTGCAGGATGCAGGCGGCGACGCGGCGGCCCCGGACGCGGGCGGTGGCGCACAGCAGGGCTGTCTCGCGCGCTGTCAGTCCGCGGCGCAGACCTGCGCCCTGCCGAAGCTGGGGCAGCTTCCCGACCCCGCGAAGTGCCAGGCCGCGTTCGAAAGTTGCCGCAAGGCGTGCTTCTGAGTGAGTAGTCATCGGTTCTCAGTTATCAGTCGGCTATCGGTTGGTTCGGTCTCCGGGGCTGACAACTGATAACTGACAACGGATGAGCGCTCTTGCCCGAGCAGAGCGCGGCACCGCCGAGCATGACCCCAGGCAAACCCACCCCGCCCGATAGTCCAGACCCCGGTTCCGCCGCGGCTGCGACGGCGAGCGACGCTGTGCGCGTCGCAGGCCTCACGGTCACCGGTGGTCCGGAGAAGGGGCGCCGGTTCGCAGTCCACGGCGAGGCGGTGCTAGGGCGCGCCTCGGACGCCACCATCGCGCTCGGCGACGCCGAGGTGTCGCGCCGTCACGCGCGTGTCTACTTCGAGCGCGGGCGCTGCCACGTGGAGGACCTCGGGAGCGCCAACGGTACCTCGGTCAACGGCAAGCGCGTGGACCGCGCCGTGTTCTCGTACGGCGACGAGCTCCGCCTGGGGACGAAGACGACGCTCGTGCTCGTCGAGCAAGACGGGCGGAGGGCGGCGGCGCTGCAGCGCCAGCGCCTCGAGTCGCTCGGGCGGTTGTCGACCGGCGTCGCGCACGACGTCAACAACATGCTCGGCACCGCGCTCGGCTGCCTGGACGTGCTGGACGGCATGGCCGACACGACGACGCTCCGCGACGCGCAGGCCGCCGAATGCCTGATGGACGTGCGCTCGGCGCTCCGGCGCGCAGCCGACCTCGCCCGGCGCATGCTGACCTTCTCGCGTGCCGGGCACGAGCGTCACACGCACGTGGACTGCTCGGCGGTGTGCGCGCAGGTCCTGCGCGTGCTGCGCACCAACGTCGGCCCGAGCGTGCAGATCGAGGCCGCCATCGAGCCGGGGCTGTCGGTGCTGGGCGACGAGGGGGAGCTGCACCAGGTGCTCATGAACCTGTGCCTGAATGCGCGCGACGCGCTGGCCGCCGGCGGGCGCCTGACGCTGCGGGCCACGCACGACCCGGTCGCCGAGATGGTGCTCATCGGCGTGGAGGACACCGGCTGCGGCATGGACGAGGTCACGCTCGGGCGCCTCTTCGAGCCGTACTTCACGACGAAAGAGCCGGAGCGCGGCACGGGCCTCGGCCTCGCCTCCGCGCACGACATCGTCAAGCTCCATGGCGGCAGCATCTCGGTCACGAGCGAACGGCACGTCGGCAGCACCTTCCTCGTGCACCTGCCGGCGTTCACTCAGGACCGACGGCGGCACAGCGAGCTTGCGACCGCGAAGCGGATCGACGCCGCCGTCGTGCCGCTCGCGCTCGGCGGCATGCGCGTGCTCGTCGTCGACGACGAGCCCATGTTTCGCAGGAGCCTCGAGCGCATCCTGACGCGAGCGGGTTGCGCCGCGTCGACCGCCGCGGACGGGCGCGACGCCCTCGCCGCGGCAGCCGCGGCGCCGCACGACGCCATGCTGCTCGACCTCGACATGCCTGGTCTTGGCGGCGAGGGTGTCCTCGCACAGCTCCAGGCGCTCGGCTTCGCGGCGCCCGTGATCGTCATGTCCGGCCACGATCTCGGGGACGAGCGCGCGCGTGCGCTGCACGCCCTCGGCGCAGCGCAAATCCTGGCGAAGCCGTTCTCGGCCGGCGAGCTCGTGGCGGCGCTCGTCGCCTTGCGCGGGGTCGCGTCCGAGCCGTCACCGCCGACCCGCGCCGACCCGGACCAGACCGCGCGCACCACGGTAGGGGACCGAAGACCCAGCGGTTGAGGCGCGACCTCGTGCCCGACGAGCTCGTGGCGCAGCCGCTCCGCCATGTGGAAGTGCGCCGCCACGCAGGGGCCGGGCTGCCCGTGTTATCAGTTATCAGTTATCAGTTATCAGTTATCAGTTAGGAATCCGCCTCGACCTCCTGCCGGCCCGGGCGCGCGGCGCGAGGCGGGTTTCTGGGACTGATAACTGACAACTGATAACTGACAACTACTCTGGGGCTGATAACTGACAACTGATAACCGACAACTACTTTAGTGCCCGACGACCGCGTAGCGCCTCCACGGCTCGGGCTCGGCGCCGCAGCTCGCGCGGCGCAGGCCCTCGCCGGCGCGGCGGACGAGCGTGAGCCGGTGCTCGCGCCCCGCGAGCTCGAGGCGCACCTCGTGTCGGCCGTCGGCGTCCGCGCGGACCTCGAGCAGCCGGACCGCGTCGTGCTCGAGGACGCCGGTGTCGGCCCGCAGCCACGCCTCGGCGACCTGGGCCGCCGGCGGCTCGCCGACCCGGCCGCGGTAGCGGTCGAGGGCGTACAGGCGCCCGGCGGCGTGGGCGCGCGCGAACGGCGCCGCGTCGCCGGGCGCGAGCCGGCCGTGATGCCGCCCCGAGGGCAGCTCGAGCACCGTCGCGGCGTAGCGGTGCCCGCCCTGGTGCGTGCTCTCCCACACCGCGTCCGGGCCGAGCTCTGCCGCGAGCGCGTGGTAGAACGCGGCACCGTGGCGCGCGCAGCACGCGTCGCGCCGGCCGTGCGTGCACACGAGAAAGAGCGGCCGCTCCCGGGCCTCGCCCGTGGCGCCGGCGAAGAGCCGGTCGAGGTCGAGCGCGGCGAGCGCGTCGAGCGAGCCGAGCTCGGCGCGGTAGGTGCGGCCGGCGCGCCCGACCGTCGCGGCGAAGACGGCGAGTGGGGCGTCGGCGGCGTGGCGCACGCCCGGCCCCGTGCGGCGCACGAACTGCAGGCGCGTCCGCGGCAGGCGCGCGAGGCAGGCGTCGAGGGCAGCGCGGGCCGGGCCGCCGAGCGCGAAGCCCGCGACGTCGCGCTCCCAGTGGCCCCGGTACTCGACGCACACCAGACGGTCGGCGTCGGCGACGGCGCTGCCCGCGATGGGCTCGCCGCACCCGAGCGACTCCGCGCTGCAGCTGTCCACGGGCTCGATGGGCCGCCTCCGCCTCGAGCGTAGCTCGACGCGTCCGCGCGGGCGCCCCTTTTTCCGGGCGTGCGATCGTGGGATATGCTCCCCCCGCCCGGCCGAGGAGTGCGGCCGGGGTGACGGACGCATGCATCACACGCCGGACGCGAAGGGGGAGCTGCTCGCCGACCGCTACGAGCTCGTGGAGCTCGCCGGGCAGGGCGGGATGGCCACGGTGTGGCGCGCCGTGCAGCACGGCGCGGCCGGCTTCTCGCGCCCGGTCGGGATCAAGCGCCTGCGCCCCGAGCTCATGGGCCAGCGCGAGTTCGTGTCGATGTTCATCGAGGAGGCGCGGGTGTGCGCCGAGCTCGTGCACCCGAACGTCGTGCAGGTGTACGACTTCGGCTACGACGCCGGCGGCTACTTCCTCGTGATGGAGTGGGTCGAGGGCGTCAGCCTCGCGCACTACCTCGAGTCCTACCTGCGCAAGCAGGAGTTCGCGCCCTGGACGCTCGTGACGGCGATCGGCATCGAGGCCCTGCGCGCGCTCTCCGCCGCCCACGTGCGCATCGACCGCAACGGCGACCCGGCGCCCGTCTACCACCGCGACGTGTCGCCCGCGAACATCCTGCTCGGCCTGTACGGCATCGTGAAGCTCAGCGACTTCGGCCTGGCGCGTGCGATGGACCGCGCGCGCACCACGGCGCCCGACATCGTCAAAGGCAAGGTGGGTTACCTCGCGCCGGAGATGCTCGAGAGCGCCCACCCCACCCCGCAGAGCGACATCTACGCCCTCGGCGTCGTCTTGTGGCAGGCGCTGGCCGGGCGGCGCCTGTTCGTGGGCGACAACGACATCGACATCTTCCTCGAGGCGCGGCGTGCCGACATCCCGCCCGTGGTCGAGTTCCGGAACGATCTGCCCCAGGAGCTCACCGCGACCGTGGAGCGGGCGCTGGCGCGCGACCCCGACGACCGCTTCCGCTCGGCGCGCCAGATGGGGCGCGTGCTCGCCAACCTGCTGCGCACCGTGAGCGTGCCCACCGACGCCAAGGTGCTCGCGCAGAGCGTCGCCGCGGCGCGCGTCGAGATGGCGTTCGCCCGCAGCCAGCAGGCCGAGGAGTCGCACGGCGTGCACACGGAGTGACCAGCGTCCGCGCGCGCCGCGGGCCTCCGGATGGTAAGGTCCATTCTCGCCCGAGCCACCGACCTGTCATGACCCTGCGCGCCGAGCTTCTGCGACTGCTGCAGCACCTGCCGGAAGAGCGGCTCGCGGCGGCGGCGCGCGTCCTCGCTGCGCTCGAGGCCGAGCCGGCGCCGTCCTCGCGCGGGCGCTCGGCCGCCGAGCTCGAGCGCACCGTGGCCGCCCTCCAGGCGAGCGAGGCCCGGCTCCGCACCATCGCCGACTACACCCTCGACTGGGAGAACTGGACGGGGCCGAACGGCGAGCTCCGCTGGGTGAGCCCCTCGGTCGAGCGTCTCACCGGCTACACGGCCGCGGAGTGCCAGGCGATGGCGGGCTTCCCGCTGCCGCTCGTCGTCGACGCCGACCGCCCCACCGTGGCGGCCCACTGGGCGCGCGCCGAGCAGGCGCCGCCGATCGGCGCGGAGGTCGAGTTCCGGGTGCGGCGCAAGGACGGGGCGGAGCGCTGGGTCGCGGCCACCTTCCAGTCCCTCCGCGACGCCGCGGGCGCCTACCTCGGACAGCGCTCGAGCGTGCGCGACGTCACGGGGCGCAAGCGCGTCGAGGAGGAGCTGCGCGGCGATCTGCGCGTCACCGCGGCGCTCTCCTCGCTCTATCCGTCGCTCATCGCGCCCACGCCCTCGCTCGCCGGCGTCGCCACGGCGATCCTCGAGCAGGCGCGCGCGCTCACCGGCAGCCGCCATGGCCTGGTGTCGCTGGTGGACGCGAACGGCGGCCACGTGGCGCAGGTGCTCACCGACCCGACGGCCGGCGGCGCGGCCGCGGCCCCCGCGCTCGTGCCGCTCGTGTGCGACCACGACGGCGAGTACCCCGGGCTCTGGGGCGTGGCGCTGCGCACCCGCGCCGCGTTCTACACGAACGAGGCGGCGACGCACGCCGAGGCGCGTGACACGCCCTTCGGGCAGGACCCGCTCGCCGCCTTCCTCGCCGTGCCGGTGCTGCTCGGGCCCGAGCTCGTCGGTCAGATCGCGCTCGCCAACCCCGGGCGCGACTACGGCGGGCGCGATCTCGCGGCGGTGCAGCGCCTCGCCGAGCTCTACGCGCTCGCCATCCAGCGCGCGCGCGTCGACGAGCGCCTGCAGGCCTCGGAGCGGCTGTACCACTCGCTCGTGGCGAACCTGCCGCAGGGCGTCGTGCGCAAGGACCTCGAGCTCCGCTACGTGTTCGCCAACGCGCGCTTCTGCGAGAGCGTCGGCAAGAGCGCCGCGGAGCTGCTCGGCAAGACCGCCACCGAGGTCCTGCCGGCCGAGCTCGCGCTCCGCGACGAGGCGGCCGATCGCCAGGTGCTCGCGTCGGGGGCGGCGCACGCCGCGGTCGAGGAGCGCCGCCGGCCCGGGGGTGCGCTCGCCATCGCCGAGGTCACCCGCACGCCTCTGTTCGACGCGCAGGGCGAGCTCGTCGGCGTGCAGACGCTCTACTCGGACGTCACCGAGCGCCGCCTGCTCGAGGACGAGCTGCGCCAGGCCCAGAAGATGGAGTCGATCGGCCGGCTCGCGGGCGGGGTGGCCCACGACTTCAACAACCTTTTGTCGCCGATCCTCGTCTACGCCGAGCTCCTCATGCAGGGGCTGGCGCCCGACGACCGCCGCTACGAGGACCTCGGGCAGATCCGCGAGGCCGCCGAGCGGGCGCGCGCGCTCACGCGCCAGTTGCTCGCCCTCGGTCGCAAGCAGGTGCTCGAGCTTGCGCCGGTGGACCTCGGGCAGCTCGTGTCCGCGACCCACCGCCTGCTCGGCCGCACCTTCGTCGAGGACGTGCGCATCGCGCTCGAGCTGCCCCCCGGGCCGACCCTGGTGATGGCGGACGCGGGCCAGATCGAGCAAGTGCTCCTCAACCTGGCGATCAACGCCCAGGACGCGATGCCGAGCGGCGGCGTCCTCGGCCTCGCGCTCGGCGAGCGCTGCTTCGACGAGGCTCAGGCGGCCGCGCTCGGGTTGGTGCCGGGGACCTATGCCGAGCTCGCCGTCGCCGACACGGGCTCGGGCATGGACGCCGCCACGCTCGCCAAGCTGTTCGAGCCCTTCTTCACGACGAAGGAGCGCGGCAAGGGGACCGGTCTCGGCCTCGCGACCGCCTACGGCATCGCCAAGCAGCACGGCGGCACCATCGTCGCCGAGTCCGAGCTCGGTCGCGGCAGCGTGTTCCGCATCTACCTGCCGCGCGCGGCGAGCGAGGGGGCGCGCACCACGGTCGCCCCGCTCGGGGCGCCGGTCGGCGCGGCGCGGCGCGCCACGATCGCGGTCGTCGACGACGACGACATGACGCGCCGCATGGCCGCCCGCGGGCTCCTGCTCGCGGGCTACGAGGTGCTCGACCTGCCGAGCGCCGAGAGCTGCCTCGCGCTCGTCGACGCGGGCGGTCCGCGGGTCGATCTCCTGCTCACCGACGTGGTCATGCCGGGCATGGACGGGCGGCAGCTCTACCAGGAGCTCGTGCGGCGCCGCCGTGGCATCAAGGCGCTCTTCATGTCCGGGCACACCGAGGAGGTCGTCGCCCGACGCGGCGTGCCGGCGCCGGGCCAGCACTTCCTCTCGAAGCCCTTCTCGGCCCGCGCCCTCACCCTGCGCGTGCGGCAGATCCTCGAGGGCTAGGCCCGGCCCGATGTGCACCATCGGCGCCGTCTTCGAGCCCGCTGGCGCGAGCCTCGTGTGCTTCAAGCAGTGCGATCTACCCGAGCCCCGGCGCTTTCTCGAGCCGGCGCGGCGCGTGGGCGCGAGCGGCATCCGCTACCTGTCCTTCGAGCGCGTGGGCGCGAGCGGGCCGTGGGCGGGGGTGAACGAGCGGGGCGTGTGCTTCGCGGGCGCCGACGCCTACCTCGACGCGGAGGTGATGCGCGCGACGCGCCGGCGCTTCGACCTCGCGCCCGGCGACGTGCTCGCGGCCTACGAGCACATCCTGTCCGACTCCGCCTCCGCCGCCGAGGGCGCCGACCACATGTGCCGCTTCTACGCGCGCCACGACTGGCCGGACATCGTGCTCGTCGCCGATCGCGACGAGGCCCTGCTCGTGGAGCACTGCCCCGGGCTCGGCTTCGAGGTGGCGCGCGTCGCGGCGGGCTTCCTGGCTGCCACGAACCACTTTCGCCTGCTGCCCGGCGCCGTGTCCCACGCCGACGACCCCAGCACTCACCTGCGCCTGGCGCGCGCGGAAGTGATCCTCGGCGGGGCGCCCGGCCTCGCGGGCGTCGCCGCTCTCCTGGCCGATCAGGCCGAGGGGCCGAGTGAGCGGAGCATCTGTCGCGAGGCCGAGCGACCCGGCGACTACTTCACGCAGGCGACCTTCGTGGCGCGCGTCGGCCCGGGCGAGCTCGAGTGCTTCTACCTGCTCGACGGGAACCCTCTCACGCGCCCCTACCTGCACTGTCGCGACCCCTTCGGCGCCGAACGCCGGCGCGTGGTCGCGAGCCCCGTGCACGCCTACGACATGCTCGGCGTGCGCTGAGCGGGCCAGCGGAGCGAGCGGAACCACGGAGCTCGGCGCGGGCGCCGCGCCGCCCGGTTTACCAAGGCAGTCACCCGATCCGCCCGAAAGCGGAACGAGCCGAACCACGGAGTCACGGAAGCACGGAGCGTGACACGGAGGGGCCCCTGAACTTCGCCGGCTCCGTGCAGCTCTCCGTGTCTCCGTGTCTCAGTGGTGGTCTCTTTCTGGGTACGTGGATGCGAGTTACTGAGGAGGCACCGAGGCGCGTAGCACGACCCGGAGCAGTGGCTACTTGCCCAGCTCCTCGACCAGGCGGCCGGCGCCGTAGATCTTGGCGAGCGCCTCGACGAGCGCGCGGCTGTGGACCGCGACGGCGCGGTTCTTCTGGTCGTCGAAGCCGAAGGCGCCGCCGAGCGAGTGGATGTTGCCGTCGAACACGACGCCCACGATCTCGGCCTTCGCGTTGAAGACCGGCGAGCCGCTGTTGCCGCCGATGAGGTCGTTCGTCGTGACGAAGTCGAAGGGCGTGTCGAGCGCGAGCTTCGAGCGCGCGCCGAGCCAGCTCTGCGGCAGCGCGAAGGGCTCCTTGCCCGTCGCGCGCTCGAAGGCGCCGCCGAGGGTGGTGAAGGGCGCGACCACCCGGCCCGCGTCGCTCCAGCCCTTCACGACCCCATAGGAGAGCCGCAGCGTGAAGGTCGCGTCGGGGTACTGCGCCGTGCCGAATGCGAGGAAGCGTGCCCTGGCGATGAGCTCGCCGTTCCGGGTCTCGACCCCCTCGACCTCGTGCTCGAAGCTCTGCCGGTAGGCGCGCGCCTCGCCGTCGATGCGCCGCGCCAGCTCGATGAAGGGGTCCTGCGAGGCGTCCACGGCCGCCTTGCCGCCGTCCCAGAGCGCCTGGCGCACCTTCGGGTCTGCGAGCTTCGTGCCCGCGACCAGGCGCCGCGCGAGCTCGCGCGGCTCCTCGGTGCCGAGCAGCTTCTTCACGAGCGCGTCGTCCGGCCCGAGCACCTCGCGCCGGTGCACCAGGCTCGCGCCGAGCGTCAGGGTCTCGAGCTCGGCGCTCACGGGCGCGCTCGAGAAGAGCGCCTGCTTCAGGGCCGGCAGGTTCGCGTCCCCGAACTCGTGCAGGCGCGCGGCGTTCGGCTTGGCGAGCTCCTCGGGCCCCCGCAAAAGCGCCCGGGCGATGCTGAAGAGCGTCGACTCGAGGCCCTCGCGCTCCTCGACGAGCTCGTAGTGGTGGTGGAGGCGCCGGCGCGCGGCCTGCGCGGTCTCGATGGCGTCCCAGGCGCCGGCGACGCTCGCCGCGAGTGCCGGATCGGCCGCGACCCGCGCGCGGAGAGCGCGCTCCTCTGCCACCTTGCGGGCGAAGAAGGCGGGATCGACCAGCGCCGCGAGCCGCCCCTTGTAGGCCTTGATGGCGTTCTCGCGCTTGAAGAGCAGGCTGCGGGCGAGCCGGCGCTGATCCTCGCCGCGCTGGCTCCACTCGGTGAGCAGGCCGCGCTCCTCGCTCCACCAGAGCAGGCGCTCGGGCAAGCGCACGTCGCGCCGATAGGCGAGCTGCGAGACGGTGAGGGAGCGTTCGGTGCTCCCGGGATGTCCGGCGATGAAGGTGAGCTCGCCCTCGGCTGCTCCCGCCGCGGACCACGCGAAGTGCCGGCTCGACGCGAGCGGCGTGCCGCCGTCGTAGATGCGCAGGAACGACACGTCGAGGTCGAAGCGCGGGAACATGAAGTTGTCCGGGTCGCCGCCGAAGAAGGCGATGGCCACCTCCGGCGCGAAGACCAGCCGCACGTCCTGGAAGCGGCGGTACTTGTAGAGGTGGTACTTGCCGCCCCGGTAGAGGTCGACGACGTCGCAGCGCACGGCGTCGCTCGTCGTGCAGGCCTGCTCGAGGCTCGCCACCGCGGCCTTGCGGCGCGTGGCGAACTCCTCTGCGCTCGCGCCGGCGAGCGCCTCCTGCATGCGGTCGGTCACGTCCTCGATGGCGGTGAGCTGGTTCACCTCCATGTCGGGGCAGCGCGCCTCGTCCGCCGCGCTCGCCGCATAGAAGCCGGCCTCGGTGAGGTCCTTCTGCTTCGTCGAGAGCTGCTGGATGCATTTTTCGGCGCAGTGGTGGTTGGTCAGCACGAGGCCGCGGCTCGACACGAGGCTCCCGGAGCACCCGCCGGCCAGCCGGATGCTGCTCTCGCGCACGTGGTCGAGCCACGCCTGCGTGGGCGCGAAGCCGTGGAGGCGGACGAGGCGCTCGGCGGGAAACTCGTTCAGGAGCCACATGCCCTCGTCGGTGTCGCCGAGGCCCGCGGCGGGCGCCGGCTCGCTCGTCGCCGCCGGGCCCGGCGTCGGCACGGTGGTCGGGCAGAGGGGGGCGCGCTCGGGGCAGGCGCAGGCCGCGAGGGTGAGGCATCCCAGAAGGACGAGGGAGCGTGGCATGGTGGGTGGGTTCTACCACGGCCTCCCGCCCGGGCGGCGCGGCCCGCTCGCGCGCGCTTCTGTGCACGAGCGGCCCCGTGTATCCTCGCGCGGGTGAGGGGTGCGGTCCCGGTGCTCGGCACGGTCGTCGCGCTCGCGGCGAACGTCGGCTGCGAGAGCGGCAGCGTGTGTGGCGCGACGGCCACACCCTTCGACGTCGTCGACGTGAGCCCCGCCCCGGGCAGCGTGGTCGCGGCCGCACAGGTGGTGCACAGCTTCACGCTGGTGAGCCCGCCCGGGGTGTTCCAGTCCTTCACCTTCGCCTACGGCAGCGCGCACAGCGCCGGCGCGCCCGTGCCGGCCACGCTCCACTTCGTCATCACGACGACCCCCACCACGGTCCACTACGAGCTCGGGCCCGTCACCTGGTCGAGCCCGCCCGGCGACGTCGTCATCGACGTGCCCGAGACCTACCAGGCGCCCGACGGCTGCGCCTACGTCTTCCCGTCGCCGCTGTTCGACTACACCGTGGCGGGCGCCGGCGGCGGGCCGTGATCCCGCGCAAGCGCGGCGGCTTCAGGCTGCAGGCTTCGGGCTTCAGGAGGAAGTCCGTCCCGAGCCGACCCCCGGTTGCTTGCCGTTGGGTGCGGGGCTCTCCAGCCGGGAGTCTGGAGCCCCAGCGGCTGCGCAAGAACCTTGCCGCCGGATGGGGGCGGCCCCTGAGTGTGGACACCCCCGCGAAGGGGGGCATACAATCAGGACCCGGCGGGCACGTCGCTCGCCCACTGCCGTCGCCCGAGCCGCCGGAACAACGCCATGGAACGCCGCCGCCGGCTCGCACAGCTTCCGCCGGACCCACCCGGTCGCGCCGAGGATGCGCCCGACTCGGAGCTCTGGGTGGTGCCCGCCGCGGTGCTGTGCGCGTTCTGCGGGCAGCCGGACTGCGCGGGTTGCCACGCCGAGGAGACGCGCTCCGGCTTCGTCGCCATCGTGCCGTGGGAGCGCCCCGGCAAGCTGTGGTCGCGGCTGTGGTCGACGGCCGGCAGTGCGACGCGCTCGGCCGACACGTTCTTCGGCGCGCTGCCCGACGGTCCCATCGCGGCGGCGCTCCGCTTCGCGCTGCTCGCGGAGCTGCTCGCCATCACCTCGGTCGCGCTCTTCCTCCTGCCGCTCTTCGCGCTCGCGCTGCCGTCGGTCGCCTTCGATCTGCTCGCCGATCCGGGGCATCGCGCGGCGGTGCTGCGCGGGGTCTGCCTCGGCATTCCGCTGCTCTCGCTCTGGATGGTCGGAGCCCACGTCCTGCACGGCGTCGCGCTCGACGCCGGGGCGCGGCGCCTCGGCGGACGCCGGCAGCGCCGGCGTGCGCTGCGCTTCGGGCTCTACGCGTGTGGCTGGGATCTCATGACGGGGCCCTTGGGCGCGCTCGGGACCCTGTTCGGCCGCGGCCTGCGCGCCCTCGCCGAGATCGCGGTCCTGTCGATGCGCGTGCCGGGGCAGGCCTCGCTCGCCTTCCTGCAGGGCGTCTACGGCCTGCGCAAGGAGACCGCGCAGCGCGCCCGGCGCGCCGGCACGGCCGCAGCGCTCGGCCTCACGTTCGTCTCGGCGCTGGTGGCGCTGTTCGCGGCCTTGATGCTGCTCTTCTAGCGGGAGCTGGCGGGGGAAAGCCTCTCCGCCCGAGCCCGAGCTCGTGCCTGCGGGTGCCGAAGCGACGCGACGGCTGCGGTCGAGACGAGGCGGGCTCCGCGGCGCTACCCAATCGTTACCGGGCCGGTCCCGCGCCGTCACGAAACGATGGAGCGCCACGGCTCATCCTGCTAGACAGGCCCCGCCATGGCGTTTGGACGGCTGCTTCCCAAGGAGCCCGGCTTCTTCGATTTCTTCGAGCAGCACGCGGACAAGTGCCTCGAAGGGGCACGCCTGTTGCGCGAGCTGCTCGAAGCCGGGGAAGAGGGCGAAAACTACGCGCGGCAGATCAAGCGCGTCGAGCACGAGGGCGACAAGATCACGCACCGCACGGTCGAGGCGCTCCACAAGACCTTCATCACGCCCATCGACCGCGAGGACATCCATCGACTCATCACCAAGATGGACGACATCCTCGACTTCATCGACGCGGCGGCGCAGCGCCTCGTGCTCTACGAGATCAAGGTGACGACGCCCGAGTCGATCGAGCTCGGCGACATCCTGGTCCACACCTGCGAGCTCGTGAAGGAGGCGGTGACCGGGCTGCGCTCGCTCAAGAACCCGACGCACCTCTTCAAGCTGTGCGTCGAGATCAACAAGTTCGAGAACGACGGCGACGCCGCGCTGCGCCGCGGGATGGTGCGGCTCTTCAAGGACGCGAAGGACTCGCCGGTCGACATCATCAAGTGGAAGGAGATCTACGAGTACCTCGAGACCGCCACCGACTGCTGCGAGGACGTGGCGAACGTGATCGAAGGCGTCGTGCTCGAGTACGCGTGACATGGACAGCCTGGTTCAGTTCCTCCACGCGCCGCCGCTGCTGCTGTTCCTGGTCATCGTCGCCCTCGTCTTCGACTTCATCAACGGCTTCCACGACGCGGCCAACTCGATCGCGACGGTCGTCTCGACGCGCGTATTGCCGCCGCGACTCGCCGTCTGGTGGGCCGCGCTCTTCAACGTGCTGGCGGTGTTCGTCTTCGGGACGGCCGTGGCCAACACGGTCGGCAAGGGCATCATCGACGTCGCGCTCGTCGACTACTGGGTGATCCTGGGCGCGCTGTCGGGCGCCATCGTCTGGAACCTCATCACCTGGTACTACGGCCTGCCCTCGAGCTCCTCGCACGCGCTCGTCGGTGGACTCGTCGGCGCCGGGCTGTCGAAGGCCGGGGTCGGGGCGCTCGTGTGGGGCGGCATCACGAAGACCGTGATCTTCATCGCGCTCGCGCCGCTCATCGGGCTCGTGCTCGGCTTCGTCAACATGGTGGCCATCGCGTGGCTCTTCCGCCGCTGGACTCCGGTGCGGGTCGACAAGCTGTTCCGCCGGGGTCAGCTGCTGAGCGCCGCCCTCTACAGCCTGGGCCACGGCGGCAACGACGCGCAGAAGACGGCCGGCATCATCTTCACGCTGCTCGTGGCCGGCAACATCCTCGGCGCCAAGGACGAGATCCCGTTCTGGATCCTGTTCACCTGCCACATCGCCATCGGGCTCGGCACCGCCTTCGGTGGCTGGCGCATCGTCAAGACGATGGGCATGAAGATCACGAAGCTGAAGCCGGTCGGCGGCTTCGCGGCCGAGACGGCGGGAGCGACGACGCTCGTCATCAACTCGGCCTTCGGCATCCCCGCCTCGACCACGCACGTCATCACCGGCGCGATCGTCGGCGTCGGTGCCACGACCAAGCTCTCGGGCGTGCGCTGGGGCGTCGCCGGGCGCATCGTGTGGGCCTGGGTCCTCACCATCCCGGCGTCGGCGGCCATCGCTGCGCTCGTGTGGTTCGTGCTCCACGCCGCGGGCGTCGCGCCGAGTGCGCCCGCTCCGGCGCCCTGAGCCGAGCCGCGGCGAGCAGCGCCGCGCCGCTCGCGGCTCCCGTCGAACGTCGCAGGTCGAAGAAGACGGCGCGCCGCGAGGCGTGCGTCACAGCACGAGCACCCAGATGTCGTAGAGCGCGTGGGTCCAGACCACGGTCGCGAAGCCGCGCAGGGCGAAGACCGCGGTGAAGAAGGCGCCGCACACGGTGCGGAAGGCGAAGACGCGCGCGCTCCAGGGGTCGCCGAGCTCGCCCAGGTGGTGCCACCCGGAGAAGGCGGCGGCGGCGCACAGCGCCCAGACGAGCGTGTAGGTGACCCGCTTGCCGGGCTCCTTCACGAGCCAGCGCAGCAGGAGCACCCCGACGCCGAAGAGCCCTACGCGCCAGAGCAGCTCCTCGTAGAAGCCTGCGCCGAGCGACACGACGAAGCCGTCCCAGCGGCCGAGCACCCCCGGCGGGCCGAGCGGCAGCGCGCCGACGACCCACCCGGCGCCGAAGCGCATGAGCACGGCGTAGACCACGCCCTCGACGGCCACCATCCCGAAGCGCCAGCTCTCGAAGCGCTCCTTCCGGTGCAGGGCGAGGAGCACGCTCGCGAGCACGACGCCGATGCCGAGCGTGAGCGTCCAGTAGAGCCAGGTGTTGTGGCGCGCGAGCTCGACGAGCTCCGCGGTGAGCGGGTCGGCCGCGTTGCGCACGCCGAGCGTCACGACGCCCACGTGGTAGACGAGGAACACCGGCACCGTGAGCAGCAGGTCCGTGAGCGGGTCGGTCTTGCTCTGCGCGAGCGTGCGCGCGAGCCAGCCCCGCGAGTCCTCGGCCGGGGCGAAGGGCTCGGCGGCGCCGTCTGCAGCGGGCGCAGCCGTGCCCGGTGCGACGCCTCCGGGCGGCCGCGCGGGGCCAGGCTCCGCTCGCGGGCGCTGCCGGTCCATCCGCGCCATTGTGCGCCGGGCGGCCGAGGGGAGCCAAAAAGGGGGAGGTCCTCCGTTGTCGGTGCTCCTCTGCACTCCCGTCCAATCGCCCAGAAAGAGACGACCACGCAGCTCGGCACGGGCGCCGAGCCGCCCGTTTGCCAAGGCAGTAACTCGATCCGCCCGGAAGCGAGCGAGCGGAACCACGGAGCTCGGCACGGGCGCCGAGCCGCGCGGTTTGCCAGGGCAGTAACTCGATCCTCGCGACCACCGCGAGTCGGTGGAGACAGCGTCGCCGAGCGAGAGAAGAGAGGAGATGAACAGGAAGCCGGTAGGGCGGGC
>JACRDA010000460.1 GCA_016212965.1 Myxococcales bacterium | reverse complement strand
GCGCCGAGCGCCCCGCAGACGGCGAGCGAGCCGAGCGCGAGCGCCCCGCCCGCGGCGAGCGCGAGCGCGTCCGGCAGCGCGACCGGGGCGCCCGACGCGAGCGCCGCCGCCTCGACGCCGCCCCGCCCGACCGCACCCGGCACGCGGCCGAGCTCCACGGTCAAGCCTCCGCCCCCGAAGGGGACGACGACCGACCCGCTCGGGATCTAGAAGGAAGCTCGCTGCGTCGGTACGTAGGGGTCGAGGGGTCGAGGGGTCGAGGGAAGAGGGGCGGAGGAAGAGGCAGCGAAGACGCCGCGCGCGCTCAGCGCGCGCCGGTGACGAGCCCGTCGAGCGGCGACGAGGCGCTCGCGTGGAGCTTGCGCGGCATGCGCCCCGCGAGGAAGGCCGCGCGCCCCGCCCACACCGCGCGCTTCATGGCCTCGGCCATGAGGACCGGCTTCTGCGCGGCGGCGATGGCCGTGTTCATGAGGATGCCGTGGCAGCCGAGCTCCATCGCCACCGCGGCGTCGCTCGCCGTGCCCACGCCGGCGTCCACGATCACCGGGACCTTCGCTTGCTCGAGGATGATCATCAGGTTGTAGGGGTTGCGGATGCCGAGCCCGCTGCCGATGGGCGCGGCGAGCGGCATGACGGCCGGACAGCCCGCGTCCTCGAGCTCTCGGCACACGACCGGGTCGTCGCTGCAGTACGGCAGCACCGTGAAGCCCTCCTTCACGAGGATCTTCGCGGCCTCGACGGTCTTGCCGTTGTCCGGGAAGAGCGTGCGCGGGTCGCCGATGACCTCGAGCTTGCAGAGCTCGGACAGGCCGAGCTCGCGCCCGAGCCGGCACGTGCGCACGGCGTCCTCGACCGTGTAGCAGCCCGCCGTGTTCGGCAGGATGGTGTAGCGCCGTCCGGTGCCGGCGGCGCCGCCGAGCAGCCACATCATCGAGCCCGTGCCCCGCTCCTTCAGATCGATGCGGCGCAGGGCCACGGTCACGACCTCGGCGCCCGAGGCCTCGAGGGCGAGGCGCGTCTCCTCGACGTTGCGGTACTTGCCGGTGCCGACGAACAGCCGGGAGCCGAAGCTGTGGGTGCCAATCTGCAGCCGGTCGTCGGCGAGCGCGTCGCGCTCGTTCCCCTGGGCGGTCACTTCGCTCATGGCGCATGAGCTAGGCCGCGCGCGCCCGGGCGTAAACCAGAGATGAACCGCCCCGTGCCGAAGCGCCGAGGCCCCGGCTCGTCCGGTGGGCCTTCACTCGTCCGGGTAGGCCGGCGGCTCGGGCGCGGGTCGCGCGGGAGGCGCCTCGTCGTCGGCCTCGAGCCACACCGTGAGCTCGTCCTCTTCGCCCGAGGTCCCGGCGCCGCGCAGGACGGCCCGCAGGCCGAGCGGCCCGCAGCGCGTCTCGCCATAGAGGGGCGAGCTCACTCCGCCGCAGCCGGCCGCCTCGAACAGCGCCGCGAAGCGGCTCGTCGCGACGGCGCGCGCGCTCGCGAGTCCGTCGCCGGCGGCGCCCGCGTGAGCCTCCTCCGCCTCCCAGAGCCGCGTGAAGAGCTCGGGCCCGTGCAGGCGCGCGCCGCGCACGACGCCGCGCACGTCGAAGCTGAGGTCCACTTCGAGCGCGAGCTCGCGACGCACGAGCTCGCCGGCGAGCACCGCCCCGAAGGTGCGGGTCACGCGCTTCTTGCAGTGCCGGAGCTCGCTCGCCCCCCAGTCGTTGCGGCACTCGGCCTCGGGCAGGGCGATGCTCCACGGCACGAGCACGGCCGCGGGCGCGCGGGAGAAGGGCTCGCGCCACACCCCGGGCACGAGCAG
Organism: Myxococcales bacterium; assembly: GCA_016212965.1. Lineage (GTDB taxonomy): Bacteria > Myxococcota_A > Polyangia > Polyangiales > Polyangiaceae > JACRDA01. The sequence continues at coordinate 1,250 of JACRDA010000460.1, read as the reverse complement.
CCCCTCGACCCATGTCCACACCACGGCACGGGCGGCACGGCGCCGCTCGATCTCGAGGTCGAGGCGCCGCTCCGTGAGCGCGACGACACCACCCAGAGCCTCGCTGCGCCGCGCACGGGCGCGCTCCGCGACGAGCCGCTCGACGGCCTCCGCCGCGTGGGCACCGTGCGGCAGGGCCGCGAGATAACGCTCGAGGCCGGCCCGCGTGCCGCGCTCGTGCGCGTAGAACACCGGCTCGGCCCGCTCCAGCCAGGCGCGCAGGTCCGCCTCGAACACGCCCTCCGGCCGGGCGGCGAGGTACTCGCTCGCGGCCGACAGGCGCGCGTCGAGCGTCGCCGCGACGCGAAAGCGCCGGTAGTCGGCCCAGTCGCCGGCCGAGGCGTAGAAGGACCGGCCCACGGCGCAGCCCGCGAGCGCGCCCACCGCGACGGCGAGACCGACGAGGGCGCGCCTCACGGCGCCTCCGCGACGGTGTCCGCGCCCGGAGCGAGGCTCGCCGTCTCGTCGCGCGGGCAGAAGTTGCACTCGCCCGGCACGGTGGGCGCCACATCGTCGACATACGCCGCGTACTCGCTGCAGCCCGCGGCGCGGAGCGCGTTCAGGCACACCTCGCCGTCGTGCACGAGCGGGAAGCAACCCGGCGGGAAGGTCTGCTCCGGAGCATCCTTGGCGCAGGCGGCGAGGCAGCGCTCGCCGTCGTAGCCGCAACGCGAGCAGGCCGCACAATCGAGGTCGCGCTTCTCGTCGAAGAACTTCTGCGCGTCGAGCTCCACGACGGCCTGCCCGCAGCTGCCGACATCGCCCACGGTCGGTCCCACGAGGACGAGGAGCGCGAGCACGGCCACGCGGGCGAGCTCGGTCCGCCGGACGCGCCGGGTCCGTGCCGCGCTCAAGGCAGCACCTCCAGATCCGCGAGCAGGCCGAGCTCGAGCGACAGCACCGGGTAGGCGGTGTACTGCCGGTCGTAGGTGCCGGCACCGTAGAACAGGTTGCCCACGAGCTCGGCCGACAGGCCGAGCGCGCCCGTGAAGAAGTACGCGCCGCCGGCCGCGAGCTCGCCGCCGACGTTCGGGTCCGGGGCCGTGAGCACGCTCACGCCGGCGCGCGCGTAGGGCATGACGGGCCCGTCCGCGCGGTACAGCAAGAGGTAGCTCACCGACAGCGCTTGCTGCCCGACGCCGCGTAGGGCGGCCGCGATGCCGAGCCAAATGGCCAGGACCAACATAACGAACAGCATCACATGCGGCGCG
>JACRDA010000484.1 GCA_016212965.1 Myxococcales bacterium | reverse complement strand
GCTCGGGCTCACGGTCAACGACTCGGCCAACCACTACGACGGCTCGCTCGCCACGATGGACTGCGTCACCGTGCCCGTCCCGGATCTCGGGCACCACGTCGTCCAGGCGGTCGAGGTGGAGATCGCCGTCGCGCACCCCTACGTCGGCGACCTCATCATGAAGGTGGTCAGCCCGAACACCACCGCCGTGCTCACGGTGTTCAACCGCCCCGGCGTGGCCGAGGCCTCGGACGACTACAACGAGAGCCCCAACGGCGACGACTCGGACCTCGTCACGGGCTACCCGATCCGCTTCCGCGACGGGGCCCCGGCCAGTGCCGAGGACATGGGCAAGGACATCGGCGGCAGCGCGGTCGTGTGCCGCGACGACACCCGCTGCGATTGCCATCCGAGCCCCGGCACCGGTCCGGGCACGGCCTTCGCCGACTTCCGGGGACTCGAGGCGGTGGGCGACTGGCGGGTGTGCTTCGCCGACGGGGACGACATCGACGAGGGCACGGTCGATCGCGTGACGCTGAGCGTGCTTGCGTGGTGAGCCGAGCGCGCCGCGGCGTGCGCCCGGGGCGAACGCCGCAGCACCGCTACACGGGCCCGGGCGGTCCCGCCCCGCGCTACGCGAGCGCGTCGATGATCGCGTTCAGCGTCGCGCTCGGGCGCATCGCCCGGGCGGTCTTCACCGGGTCGGGCTGGTAGTAGCCGCCCATGTCCACGGGCTTGCCTTGCGCGCCGAGGAGCTCGGCGTTGATCTGCGCCTCGTTCTCGACGAGCGCCTTCGCCACGCCCGCGAAGCGCGCCGCGAGCTCCTTGTCCTTCGCCTGCGCGGCGAGCGCCTCGGCCCAGTACATCGCCAGGTAGAAGTGGCTGCCGCGGTTGTCGATCTGGCCCACCTTGCGGGCCGGCGACCGGTTGTGGTCGAGGAATTGGCCGATCGCCTGGTCGAGCGTCTCGGCCAGGAGCGCCGCGCGCTCGTTGTGGAAGGTGGCGCCGATGTGCTCGAGCGAGGCCGAGAGGGCCGAGAACTCGCCGAGCGAGTCCCAGCGGAGGTAGCCCTCCTTCTGGAACTGCTGCACGTGCTTCGGGGCCGAGCCGCCGGCGCCGGTCTCGAACAGCCCGCCGCCCGCGAGCAGCGGCACGACCGAGAGCATCTTGGCCGAGGTGCCGATCTCGAGGATGGGGAAGAGGTCGGTCAGGTAGTCACGGAGCACGTTGCCCGTGACCGAGATGGTGTCCTGGCCCTTGCGGATGCGCTCGAGCGAGTACTTCATCGCCTCGACCGGGGGCAGGATGCGGATCTCGAGGCCCTTCGTGTCGTGATCCTTGAGGTAGGTCTCGACCTTCGCGATCACCTGCGCGTCGTGGCGGCGGTTCCGGTCGAGCCAGAACACGGCCGGCGCGCCGGTCGCGCGGGCGCGCCGGACGCACAGCTTGACCCAGTCGCGGACGGGGATGTCCTTGGTCTGACACGCGCGGTAGATGTCGCCAGCCTCGACCTTCTGCTCGAGCAGCGTCGCGCCCGTCGCCTCGTCGACAATGCGGATCGTGCCGGCGCTCGCGGCCACGAAGGTCTTGTCGTGCGAGCCGTACTCCTCGGCCTTCTGCGCCATGAGGCCGACGTTCGGCACGCTGCCCATCGTGGCCGGATCGAGGGCGCCGTGCTGCCGGCAGTCCTCGATGATGGCCTGGTAGATCCCCGCGTAGCAGCGGTCGGGGAGCATCGCCTTCGTGTCCGCGAGCTTGCCGTCCGGGCCCCACATCTTGCCCGACTCGCGGATCACGACCGGCATCGAGGCGTCGACGATGATGTCGTTCGGCACGTGCAGATTCGTGATGCCCTTGTCCGAGTCGACCATCGCGAGCGCCGGGCGGGTCGGGTACACCGCCTGGATGTCGGCCTCGATCTGCGCCTTCTGGTCGGCCGGCAGGCTCTGGATCTTCGCGTAGAGGTCGGCCAGGCCGTTGTTCGGGTTGACGCCGAGCGCCGCGAACGTGGCGGCGTGCTTCGCGAAGACGGTCTCGAAGAAGACGCTCACGGCGTGGCCGAACATGACCGGGTCGGAGATCTTCATCATCGTGCACTTGAGGTGCAGCGACAGGAGCACGCCGCTCTTCTTGGCGTCGTCGATCTGGGCCGCGTAGAACTTGCGCAGCGCGCTGGCGCTCAGCACCGACGAGTCGAGGATCTCACCGGCGAGCAGGCCGAGCTTCTGCTTCAGGACGGTGACCGTGCCGTCGGCGGCCACGTGCTCGAAGCGCACCTCGGTCGCCTTCGGGACGGTGGTCGAGGTCTCGCTGCCGTAGAAGTCGCCGCGGTCCATGTGCGCGATGTGCGTCTTCGAGTCACGGCTCCAGGCACCGAGCTTGTGCGGGTGCGTCTTCGAGAACGCCTTGACCGACAAGGGCGAGCGGCGATCCGAGTTGCCCTCGCGGAGCACCGGGTTGACGGCGCTGCCGAGCACCTTCGCGAAGCGGGCCTGCAGAGCCTTCTCGGCGTCGTCCTTCGGGCTCTCCGGGTAGTCCGGCACGTCGTAGCCGTGCTCCCGGAGCTCCTTGATGGCCGCCCTGAGCTGCGGGATCGAGGCCGAGATGTTGGGCAGCTTGATGATGTTGGCCTCGGGCTTCTGCGTGAGCTCGCCGAGCTGGGCGAGGCAGTCGGGGACGCGCTGCGCGGCCGTCAGCTTCTCGGGAAAGTTGGCGAGGATGCGCCCCGCGAGCGAGATGTCGCGCGTCTCGACGCTGACGCCCGTGCCCTTCGTGAAGGCCTGGACGATCGGCAGAAACGAGTACGATGCCAGGGCGGGCGCCTCGTCGATCTGCGTCCAGATGATCGTCGCCGTCGTGGTGTTCATGGCCTCTCCTTCGAGCGCTCGCTGACGCGCTTGCGGGGTTGATTTATGCAAGCGTTTTCGATACTTACAGCGGCGAGCCACCTTTAGTCCCGCGCCGGCGCCGCGGCAAGCCGCGCCAACGGCAGCGCCGCGCGGAACGAGGAATCCCGAGGCCGACGCCCCCCACCAGAGTTTCGGGCACTTGCCCGGGCCGGGTGCGCATGCGAGGCGGCGGCGCTTGCACCGGTCCAGAAATCGGTTATAAGACGCCGCGCTGACGTTCGACGCGTACGAAGACGCCGACTCTCGATTCTCGGGATCGCTCATCCTCCGCTGCGACATCACGCTCGAATCGAGAAGACATCATGGGTAACCGGCTCTACGTAGGCAATCTCTCTTTCCAGTCGAACGCGGACACGCTGCGCGACGCTTTCTCGCCCTTCGGCGAGGTCACGGACGTGCACCTCGTGTCGGACCGCGACAGCGGTCAGTCGCGCGGCTTCGGCTTCGTCACCATGGGCACGCAGGAGGCCGCTCAGAAGGCCATCGCGTCCATGAACGGCGCGACCGTCGACGGGCGCTCCCTCAAGGTCAACGAGGCCGAGGAGCGCACCGGTGGCGGCGGCGGCGGCCGTCGTCCGGGCGGCGGCGGCGGTGGCGGCGGCGGCCGTCGCTACTGAGCGACCGGCCCGAGTGAAGCCCCGCCTCGCGAGAGCGAGCGCGGGGCTTCGCGTTTTTGTGGCCCGCGACGAGGCGGCGGGCCCGGCTCCGGGCGGTCACTCCTGGCAGGCGAACCAGTCGTAGGGGTTGCTCTTGTCCCAGCAGCAGCTCTGGTTGCCGGTGTTCTGGGGACCGAGCGTGCACGCGCCCGTCGCCGGCTCGCAGAACGAGCAGGCGTTCTGCCGGAACGCCGCGAACGCGCTCCCGTCGTGTCCGGCGCAGCAGCTCGGGTCGCCCACGGCCACGGCGTAGCCGCCGATCGTCCCGAGGCCGGTCACGAGGCCGTGCACCTGGACCCAGGTGACCGCCTGGTCGAGGCTCCACGCGAAATCGACGAGCTGCTGGGCGTCCGGCTGCGAGGTCGGCCGCCACCAGGTCAGGCCGTGGCTCTGGCAGAAGCTCGTGTAGAGCGCGAGGTCCACGCACGGGCCGGGCGTCTTCCAGATGTGCACGTTGCGACCGTCGGAGGTGTAGCTCGCGAACACGCCCGTGAGGTCGACGGCGGTGCAGCTGCCGCCGACGCACTGGGGTGCGTTGGGACCGCACGGCAAGTTGCAGTCGCTGCAGTGGCTCGGGTCGCTCGAGAAGTCGGCCTCGCAGCCGTCGTCGGGCACGAGGTTGCAGTCGCCGAACCCGAGCTCGCAGCCGCCGACGCCGCACGCCCCGCCCGCGCAACCCGGCGTGCCGTTCGCCACGGCGGGACACACCGTGCCGCACCCGTTGCAGTTCAGGGGGTCGGCGTCCGTGTGCGTCTCGCAGCCGTCCGCGGGCCCGCCGGTGCAGTCCCGGAAGCCGTTGGCGCACTCGATGCCGCAGATCGCCCCGGCGCAGGTCGCGCTGGCGTTCGGGGCGTCGGGACAGACGTTGGTGCAGGTCCCGCAGTGGGTGGGGTCGCTCCACGTGTCGATGCACTCGACCCCGCACGGCGTCAGGGCGCCGCACTGGAGCACGCACGAGCCCTGCACGCACGCTTGGTCGCCCACGCACGCCGTCGCGCAGTCGCCGCAGTGAGCCGGGTCGCTCGCGGTGTCGACGCAGGCGGAGCCGCACAGCTCCTCGGGTGCGCTGCAGGCGGGCGCCCCGCCGGTGCCCGGCTTCACCTCGGAGGGCGCATTGGCGACCGAGCAGGCGGCGATGGCGGCGAGCGCGAGCGGAACGGCGAAGGGAGCACGCATCGCTGGTGATGCTCGCAGGAACGAGCGGTCGGTGCAACGCGCGGCGCGAGACGCCGCCCCTGCGCCGCTCGCCGCCGTCACCGGGCGACGCCCGGCTCCCCGCAGCGCTCGTCGGGCACGCCCTCGACCCGGAACCACTCGACGGCGCCCGGCGTCGGCTCGCGCCGGTCGAAGCAGGGCCCGAAGGCATGGCCCGGCGGCGATGGGGGCTCGCCGCGCCGGATGACGGCGTCGAAGCGCTCGACCCCGGCCGGCCCGAGCTCGGCCGCCACGCGGTCGCGGAACGCGCTCTCCGGTAGCTCGGCGTAGCCGGCCGAGTTCCGCGGTGCCGTCCGGGCGAGGTGGAACAGCTCGCGCATCACGACGTCGAGCGAGCGTTTGCCCGCGGACGCCTGCCGGATCGCGGCGTCGAGCTCGGCGGCGTAGAGCGCGCCGCGCCAGTAGGGAATGCGCCCGATGACGGGGTCGCCGATCCCGCGGTCGAGCGCGTCCTCGATCGCCCGGTTGGAGGCGCCGCGGTGGGGGCTCTCGTGGAGCGATCTCCACGTTCTGTCGAGCTGCTGCAGGAACTCCGCTGGCGGCAGGAGCCCGGCGCGGAGTGGCACGACGCGCGAGTAGTGGACCGTGAACCCCTCGGACAGCCAGTACCCGCTCACCCCGTCCGCGTCCCGAAGCCACAGCCGGACGCCGACCCAGTGGTGCAAGAGCTCGTGGGCGAGGTGGTCGCGCATGCGCGCGTCCCACACTGCCTCAGGTCCCGCGACCGAGGTGTAGCCGTAGGCGTTCCCGCCCCCGGTCACGCGCGTCGTGAGCTCCGGAAGCACGCGCATGAACGCGTAGAACGGGGTCGGGTCGTCGTCGCCGAAGGCCGCGCGCTCGGCGCCGAGCACGGCGGCCGCGTAACGGGCCGCGGCGCGCGTGTCGAAGGCGAAGCGGCCGATGAACGCGAACGCGATGTGGAGGTTCCCCGCGTCGACGGTCACGAGCTCGGGGCGTGCGAGGAAGAAGCCCGCCTGGCGCAGGGCGTCGGGCGGGGCGACGAGCACGGCCGGGCTCGGGCCCGGACCGAGCGCGCTCAGGGGCTCGAGGTCGGGCTGGCACGACGCCGCGATGGCCCAGCGGACGCGCAGCGTGCGCTCCGCGGCGATCGACGGCGCCACGAGGAAGCCGTCCGCCGTGCCCCCCAGGCCGTGCTCGTCGTGGCGCAGGCCGAACGGCGCCCCCTTGTCCGACGTGGCGATCGAGCGTGCCCGATAGCGCAGCGTCAGCCTGCCCTCCGCCGGTCGCGCGCCCTTCACGAACAGGCGTCGCTCCTGGTCGGCCGGATCCGGACCCTCGGTAACTGCGTAGGGCAGCTCGCCCGCCGCGTCCGACAGCGCGAGCCCGAGGACGCGCTCGCGCGCCGGGGGGGTGCCGTTCTCGGGATCGGCGATCCGGAACACCGGGGGCTCGGCGCTCCAGGGCTCGAGCGACACTTGCACGTCGAGCGCCGTCGGCTCGCCGTCGGCTCCGCAGACCGGTGACAGGACGAAATCGATCGGCGGTGGCGCGGCCGGAGGCGCGGGCTCCGGTGCGTGCGGCGTCGGCTGCGCGACCGTCGGAGGGACGGGCGCGGCGCAGGCGCCGAGGCTCGCGAGGCACGGCCCGAGCGGCGCCGTCGATCTCAGGGCCCGTTCGAGCAGGCTCGGCATCGGCGCATCGTACACCGAGTCACGCGCACGGCGCGCCGCCGACCCGCGCGCTTCACGCGACGGCCGTGACCGCGTCCGGGCGCGGGGGCAGCATGCTCGGGACGTCCGCGAGCTCCCGCAGGAGCTTGCCGAGGCGCTCGGCGCCGGCCGGCGCGCACGAGCCCGGGATGGCGTCGAGCGCGTGGAGCATGTCGGTGGCCCGCGCGAAGCGCTCGGCCGGGTCGCGCGCGAGGGCGCGCGCGAGCAACTCGTCCCAGGCGGGGTCGAGGTCCGGGCGTAGCGCGCTGATGGGCACCACCGGGGCGGCGAGGAGGGCGGCGAGCGACGCCGCGTCGCTGTCGGAGGCGAACAGCGGCCGCTGCCCGAAGAGCTCCCACGCGATCACGCCGAGCGGGAACAGATCGGCGCGCGCGTCGAAGGGCTCCGCGCGCGCCTGCTCGGGCGCCATGTAGCCGGTGTGCCCGTCGACGTGTTTGGTGAGCGAGGCGGCGGCGTCGGACAGGCTGCGCGCGATGCCGAAGTCGGTGATCTTGACCTCGCCGTTGCGCGACACGAGCACGTTCGGCGGACACAGGTCGCGGTGCACGACCCGCAGCGGGTGCCCGTCCGGGTCGCGGGCGCCCTCGTGTGCGTGGGCGAGCGCCAGGAGCAGCTCGCGCAGCACGTGGCCGACGAGCTCCGGGGGCAGCTCGAGCCCGGCGCTGCGCACGCGCCGCATCAACGCGCCGAGCGTGATGCCCTCGACGTACTCGAGCACGAGGAAGTACGAGTCGTCGATGCGCCCGAAGTCGAGCACCTGCACGATGCCCGGGTGCGCGAGGCACGCGGACAGCCGCGCCTCCTCGCGAAACGCAGCCACGAAGCGCGCCGTCGCCGCGAGGTGCGGGTGCACGCGCTTGACGGCGACGCGCCGCTCGAAACCGCCCTCCGGGCAGTAGAGCGCCTCGTACACGACGCCCATGCCGCCCTGCGCGATCTCGCGCGTGAGCCGGTACTTGCCGAAGAGGTCCTGGGCGCGCACGTGGCTCCCGGCGCGACCGATGGCGCGCCGCAGGCCGCGCGCGAGCATGGCGGACAGGCCGCCGGCGAGCAGCATCGTGAAGGCGCGGCTGAGCTGCATCCAGGGCCCGGCGAAGAGCAGCTCGCCGCCGTCGGCCGGCAGCTCGGGATGCAGCAGGGCGAGGTAGAGCGTGGGCAGCGCCACCGCGCCGATCGCCCCGTGGATCAGGCAGGCGCGCGGGCGCAGGCGCGCGAGCGACAGGATGACGAGCGCGAAGAACAGGCTCGGTGGCACCCACGACGCGAGCGCGTAGAGCGGCCCCTGGCGCTGCGCCGTGATGACGAAGGCGACCCAGGGCATGGCCGCCTCGACGAGCGTCCCGACGACCCGCAGCTTCGGGCCGACGCGTCCGCGGCTGAGGGCGTGCCCGAAGGCGAAGAACCAGAGCGCCAGCGGCGCGCCGAGCGCCGCGAGGCCGAGACCGAGCGGCGCCGAGAGCGTGAGGCCGATCACCAGGCCGAGCGCGGTGCTGGCGAGCGCCATCAGCGACAGCACGCGCGAGGCCACGCGTTCGAGCCGCGCGAGCTCGGCGTCGAGGGCGGCGCGCATGGGGGCCGCCGCGCCCGCGGACGACTCGTGCACCGGGGACGCGTACCCGGGCGAACGCACCGGGATGGTCGGCCCGGACCTTTGGGGCGCTGGCGGCGTGGACCGCATGGGACTCGACCGGCCCAGGTTACCTCACGTTGGCGCCGGCGGCGCGCGTGGACGCGGGGCCGTTGCGCTTCGGCGCCAACGTGTGAAGATGGCCGCGCCGTGCCGCGCGCGCGGGCGACCGAGGAGCCGCATGTCGGAGCGCTACGACGTGGTCGTCATCGGGGGCGGGGTGGTGGGCGCCGCGATCGCGCGCGAGCTGTCGCGCTTCCGCCTGCGCATCGCGCTGCTCGAGCGGCAGGCCGAGGTCGGCTTCGGCACGAGCAAGACCAACAGCGGCATCATCCACCCCGGTCACGACACCTCGTCCGCCACCCTGAAGGGGCGCCTCGTCGTGCGCGGCAACGCCCTCTACGACCGGCTCGCGGCGGAGCTGCACTTCGGCTTCCGCCGCATCGGCCAGCTCAACGTCGCGCTCGAGCCCGCCGACCTCGTGGCGCTCGAGCGGCTGAAGGCCCAGGGCGACGCCAAGGGGGTGCCGGGCCTCGAGCTGTGGGACCCGGCGCGGCTGCGCCGCGAGGAGCCGAACCTGTCGCGCGAGCTCCGGGGCGCCCTGCACGCGCCGTCCGCCGGCGTCATCAACCCCTACGAGCTCGTGTTCGCGCTCGTGGAGAGCGCAGCGCGGAACGGCGTCGAGCTCGCCGTCGACTGCCCGGTCACCGCGCTCGCGGCCGACGGCGACGGCCTCGCCGCGCACACCCCGCGGGGCGTGTTTCGCGGTCGCTTCGTCCTCAACTGCGCCGGCGTGGCCTCGGACCGTGTCGCCGCGCTCGCCGGAGCAGCGACCTTCACCATCACGCCGCGCAAGGGCGAGGAGTACATGCTCGACAAGCGCCTCCTCGGGCTCGTGCGGCGCCTCGTCTTTCCCGTGCCGAGCCCGAAGACCAAGGGGACGCTCATCATCCCCACCTTCGACGGCACCATCATGGTCGGCCCCACCGCCGAGGACGTTCTCGACCGCGACGACGTCGCCACGACGGCGCGCGGCGCCCGAGAGGTGTTCGCGTTCGTGCGGCGGCTCTGTCCGAGCATCGACCCGCGCGACGCCATCACCGCCTTTGCCGGGCTGCGCGCCGTGGCCGACGGCAACGACTTCGTCATCGGCCCGACGTCGGTGCGCGGCTTCGTCAACGTGGCGGGCATCCAGTCGCCGGGGCTCACCGCGGCGCCGGCCATCGCCGAGCACGTGCGCGACCTCCTCGCGGCCGAGGGACTCGCGCTCGTCGCGAAGCCGGACTTCGCGCCCGAGGTTCGCGCCCCGGCGCGCTTCGCCCACCTCGCGCCCGAGGTTCAGGAGGCGCTTGCCGCGCGCGACCCGCGCTTCGCGCGCGTGGTGTGTCGCTGCGAGCTCGTGACCGAGGCCGAGATCGACGACGCGGTCGACCACGGCGCGCGCACGCTCGACGGCCTCAAGTTCCGCACCCGCGCCGGGATGGGCCGCTGCCAGGGGGGCTTCTGCACCCCGCGCGCGATGGAGATCCTGGCGCGGCGGCTCGGCGTCCCGCTGCACGCCGTCACCAAGCGCGGCGGCGGCTCGTGGATCGCGCTCCCGATGGGCGCGGAGCAGGAGGCCTGACCGTGCTCGGCCGCATGGAGGGCGACTACGACGTGGTGGTGGTCGGCGGCGGGCCGGCCGGGCTCGCGGCCGCGATCGGGGCGCGCGACGCCGGCGCCACGCGCGTGCTCGTCGTGGACCGCGAGGACGAGGCGGGCGGGATCCTGCTGCAGTGCATCCACGCGGGCTTCGGCCTGCACTACTTCAAGGAGGAGCTGACGGGGCCGGAGTACGCCGAGCGCTTCGTGGCGCGCGCCCTCGACCGAGACATCGACGTCGTGGGCTCGGCCTACGTCTCGGGCGCCGGCCTCGACAGCGACGGGACGCGGCGCGTCCGCGTCATGCGCGAGGGCCACGGCATCCGCACGGTGCGCTCGCGGGCGATGGTGCTCGCGATGGGCTGCCGCGAGCGCACGCGCGGCGCGCTCCACATCCCCGGCACCCGGCCTGCCGGCGTGCTCACGGCGGGCCTCGCCCAGCGCTTCGTCAACGTGATGGGCCTGCTCCCGGGCCGGCGCGTCGCCATTCTGGGCTCGGGCGACATCGGCCTCATCATGGCGCGCCGCCTGACGCTCGAGGGCTGCGAGGTGGTCGGGGTGTTCGAGCTCATGCCCTTCTCGAACGGGCTCACGCGCAACGTCGTGCAGTGCCTCGGGGACTTCGGCATCCCGCTGCACCTGTCGACCACGGTGGTCGAGATCCACGGCCAGGACCGGGTCGACAAGATCACCGTGGCGCCGGTCGGGGCCGACCTCGCCCCCGATCTCTCGCGCTGCCGGGAGGTCGCCTGCGACACGCTGCTCCTGTCGATCGGGCTCGTGCCCGAGAACGAGCTGTCGCAGGGGCTCGGCGTCGAGCTCGACGTCGTGACGCAGGGGCCGCGCGTGTCGTCGACCCTCGAGACGAGCCTGCCCGGCGTGTTCGCCTGCGGCAACGTGCTCCACGTCCACGATCTCTGCGACTACGTCACCGAGGAGGCGCTGCTCGCCGGGCGCTTCGCCGGCGAGCTCGCGGGGGGCGTGAAGCGGCCGCGCGACAACATCCGCGTCGTGCCTGGCGACAACGTCCGCTACTGCGTGCCGCACACGCTCGCGCCCGGGCGCGAGCACACGATCTACCTGCGCTCCGAGCGGCCGCTGCGACCGGCCGCCATCCGGGTCGGCGACCTCGTGCGTCGCAAGCTCGGCTTCGTCACGCCCGCCGAGATGATCACCTTCCGCATCAAGCCCGATGTCCTCGACCGCTTCCACGGCGAGGCCCTGCGCATCGACCTCCTCGGTGAGCCCGCGGGCCCGCACCTCGCCGGAGCCGAGCCGTGAGCCCGGTGACGACCACGCTCACCTGCATCGCGTGTCCCATCGGCTGCGCGCTGCGGCTGACGCACGAGGGGCGCGACATCGTCGAGCTCGCGGGCGCGACCTGCGACCGCGGCGCGAAGTACGCGGCCGAGGAGCTCATCGATCCGCGCCGGCAGCTCTCGACCACCGTCGCCATCGAGGGCGCGCGCTCGGCCCGGCTGCCCGTGAAGGTGACGCGGCCGGTGCCGCGCGATCGCGTGCTCGAGGCCGTCGCCGCGATCCACCGGCTGCGCGTGCGCGCGCCCGTGCGCGCGGGGGAAGTGCTCTTGGAAGCGCTGCTCGGCGAGGAGGGCCTCGCGGTCGTCGCGACACGCTCGCTCGGGCGCGTCGGGCCGTGAGACGACGTCGGCTCGTCGCTGGGCGTCATCCGCCGTCGCCGTGCTCCCAGTCGACCCAGATCACCCGGTTCCGCTCGAGGTACGCCTTCACGGCCACGCCGAGGGTGGGGAAGAAGAAGTCGTGGCCGATCTTGGCCTTCAGCCCGTAGCGGTGGAGCCGGTCCTTGACCGGATCCTTCAGCTCCGCGAAGGCGAGCTCGACGCCGCGCGCCGCGAGCTCGCCGTCGAGCTCCTGGATCATCTCGGCCGCGGTCGTGTCGACGTCGGTGAGGGGCTCGGCGGCGACGACGACCCAGCGCACGCGCTCGCGTGCGCCGTCGACGTTGTCGAGGATGCGCCCGCGGAAGGTGTCGGCGTTGGCGAAGAAGAGCGGCGCGTCCCAGCGGTAGAGCAGCAGCCCCGGCACCTGGCGCGCGTCCGGATAGCGCGTGACGTCGTGGTAGCCCTTCACGCCCTCGGCGCGGCCGAGCACGGCGTCGTGCGGCCACCACGCGCGGCGCACGAAGTCGAGCAAGGAGACGCCGACCGCCACGGCGATGCCCGGGATGACGCCCAGCGAGGCGACCGCCAGGAAGGCGAGCATGGACAGCACGAAGTCGGAGCGCCGGACGCGGAAGAAGACCGCGAGGGCGCGGAAATCGAACAGCCGCACGACGGCGGCGATGACCACGGCCGCGAGCGCCGCCGTCGGCATGTGGCGGATGAGACCGGGCGCCGCGACGAGCAGGAGCACGATGACGAGCGCGCCGACGACGCCGGTGAGCTGGGTCTTCGACCCGGCCGACTCCGCGACCGGCGTGCGCGAGGAGCTGCTGCTCACGGGGAAGCCGCGGAAGAAGCCGCCGGCCAGGTTGGCGATGCCGAGGCCGATGAGCTCGCGGTTCGGATCGACGCGGTAGCCGGCGCGGCCGGCGTAGGTGCGCGACAAGACGCTCGTGTCGGCGAAGGACACGAGCGCGATCCCGACCGCGGCGACGACGAGCTTGCCAGCGTCGGACAGGCTTACGTCCGGGAGCGCCGGTAGCGGCACGCCGCGCGGCACGGGGCCGACGACGCTGATGCGCTCCTCGTAGCCGAGCAGGGCGACCGCCACCGTGGCCAGGATGACCGCGAAGAGGACGCCGGGCAGCTTCGGCACGAGGGCGCGCAGGCCGAGGATGAGTGCGAGGGAGGCGCCGCCGATCGCGAGCGCCTCGACCTTGACGCGCCCCTCGCCGATCCCCTGGACGGCACCGGCGACACCGTCGACGACGCCGGTCGCGCTGACCGAGAAGCCGAGCAGCTTGGGCGCCTGGCTCACGACGACCGTGAGCGCGATGCCGTTCATGTAGCCGACGCGGACCGGCTTCGAGAGTAGATCGGTGAGGAAGCCCGCCCGCGCGAAGCCCGCGCCGATGCAGAGCAGCCCCGTCAGGATCGCGAGCAGCGACGCGAGCGAGACGGCCCGCTCCGGGTCGCCGGCCGAGAGATCGACCACGGCCGCGGCGACGAGCGCCGCGAGCCCCGAGTCCGGCCCGAGCACCATGATGCGCGACGGCCCGAAGACGGCGTACGCCACGAGCGGCACGATGGTGGCGTAGAGCCCGGTGACGGCGGGAAGGCCCGACGCCGTCGCGTAGCCCATGCCCGCCGGCACGAGCAACGCCGAGAGCACGAGGCCGGCCACGACGTCCTTCGCGAGCCAGGCGCGCTGGTAGTGGCGCACCACCCACAGCCCCGGCAGCCACGACGCCGCGCCGCGCGCGGGCTGCGGCGGGATGCCGACGCCCGCCGCCGACACGGGACCCTCCGGCAGCCCCGGGGGCGCCGAGCCGGGCCGAGCGCGCGCGCCGTCGGACATGCTCGGACCCTAGCGGGGCCCGGACCGGAGCGGAACCGCGGTGCGTCGTGGCGCTCTCAGGGCGCGAGCAGCTCGATGCGCCGCCGCGCCACCTCTTTGTCGAGCCGCAGTGCGCCGCGGTCGAGCTCGCCCCCGAGGCGCAGCTCCACCGTGGGCCCGCCGTGGCGCGGCTCGAAGCGCGCCACGCACGCGAAGCTGCGCGCGTCGCTCGTGTACGCGAGCTGGAAGGGCTGCGTCGCACGCACGCGAAAACCGAGGCAGCCCCAGCCGTCCGTGTCCCAGTCGGCGACCGTCGACGCGTAGGGCAGCTCGGCGAGGCCGGCCGGCACGGGGCGCGCCGAGCGGCAGAAGGGGGCGCCGGGCGGGGCGCCCGGCTCGTCCTCGGGGCGGGAGGTGCCGTGCGCGCTCGCCGCTGCCTGCTGGCAGGCCTTCACGGCGTCGCGCGCCGCGTCCTCGGCGGGCTCGAGCTCCCACAGCAGGCGCGCGAAGCGCTTCTGGTAGATCGGGACGCAGGCCGCGTGATCGGCCGCGGGCATGCCGTCCGGCGGCCGCGCGACGGCCTTCAGCGCGAGCGCGAGTGCGGCCGCGTCGTCCGGCTGCGCGCGCGGGTCGGCGTAGTAGCCCTCCTCGACCGCGACCCGCGCGTCGTGCACGCCCGCGAAGGACTGCGCCTCGAGGAGCGCGCAGCGCTCGCGCAGCGCCGCCGTCTCCGCGTCGGCGAGCCGCGGCGGGCCGCCACCCGGATCGGGCACCTCGCGCGCGTCGGGAGGCGTGGGCACGGGCGCCGGCGCGGCGCTGGGCGGCGCCGGCAGCGGGGCGACGGGTGGGGGCGGCGCCGCCGGAGCACAGCCCGAAAGGCCGAGCCCGAGGATGCAGCCGAGGATGCGGGGGTCGGGGCCGTCCCGTAGGTCGCAGAGCGACATCCCTCCCGTAAGCCACGGAGCTCGGTGAGGCGCAAGGAGGCCGTGCCGGATCCGGAACCGCGCTCGATGATCTAGGATGGTCGAGGTCGTGGTGACGAGCCAGGCGCGCCCATGCCGTCCGTGATGCTCGACGCGCGCCACCTCGGGGCTCGGCAGAGCGGCATCGGCCGCTACACCTCGGACCTCTTTCGCGCGCTCGCGGCGCTCCGCCCCGACCTCGTCCTCCGGCTCCTGGTCCGCAGGCCCGGCGACGAGGGGGCTCTGGCTGCGGACCGGGTGGCGCGCTTCGACGCGTGGCCCTACGGCCTGCGCTCGACCCTGCTCCTGCCCCGGTGCCTCGGGCCCGAGCCTGCGGATCTGTTCCACAGCGCGTACCACGTGCTGCCGCGCGGCCTCGGCTGCGCGACGGTGATGACGCTGCACGACCTCATCCCCTTCGAGGGCGCGCGCGGGTCGATCCGTCCTTTCCCCGTGTGGTGCGCGGAGTACGCCTTCTTCCGGGTCGCCATTCCCGAGTCGCTGCGCCGGGCCGGGCGGCTCATCGCGGTGAGCCGGGCCACGGCGGATGCGGTCGCGGCGCGCTTCCCGTTCTGCCGCGACAAGCTGCGCGTGGTGCACCACGGCGTGGGGCCCGAGTTCCGGCCCTGCGGCGATCGGCCCGCGGCCGAGCGGCGTGCGGCGGTGCTCGTCGGCTCCGCGCCCTTCGTGCTCGCCCTCGGCGGCCTGTCGCACAACAAGAACCAGGGCGGCATGCTCCGCGCCTTTGCCCGGGCGCGCGCCGCCAGCCCCGCGGCGCGCATGGTGATCGTCGCGCGCTACGGCGAGCGCCGCCGCATCGTCGCGCTCGCCGGGCGCCTCGGCGTCGGCCCGCAGCTCGTCGTGCTGCCCCACGTGAGCGACGCGGATCTCCGGGCGCTCTTGCACACCGCGACCTGCCTCGCCTTCTGTTCGCGCGTCGAGGGCTTCGGCCTGCCGCTGCTCGAGGCGATGGCCTGTGGCTGCCCGGTCCTCACCTCGAATCGCTCCGCGATGGCGGAGGTGGCCGGCGACGCCGCCCTGCTCGCGGACCCCGACGACGTCCCGGACATGGCCCGCCAGATGCGGCGCATGCTCTGCCTGCCCGGGCTGCGGCGCGAGCTGGCTCAGCGCGGGCTCGAGCGCGCCCGCGGCTTCACGTGGCAACGCAGCGCCGCGCTCACGGCGGCGGTGTACGACGAGGCGCTCGGACGCTAGGTTCGAGTCGAGACGACGAGCGCGTGCAGGGCGGGCACGACGTCGGCCGCCGGACGCCCCTCGAGGTGTCGGTAGTAGGTCGTTGCCGCGTGCACCAGATGCCCCCAGTGCAGCAGGCCGGGGCCGACGGCGGCCGGGAACGCGCCGACGAAGCGCCGCCAGGCGGGCAGCACCTCGGCGGGCGGGGCCTTGGTGAGCACGGCGATGGCGAGCAGCCTCGCGAAGCTCGCCGCGTCGTGCAGGGGCTCGGTGCCCGGCGCAGGGCAGGCCGGCCGGCGGCCGAAGACGAGCCCGGGCAGGGCCTCGAGCGCGCCGCCCGCGAGCGCGAGGAGCAACGCCTCGAGGTGCTCGGTCTCGTCGAGGGCCCGGCCGTGGCGACCGAGCTCGAGGAGGGCAGCGCGCTCGGCGCGCTCGGACCCGGCCGGTAGCGCGAAGCCGCCGAGCCGGCACAGCTCGAGGAACGACAGCAGGTGCAGGCACAGCTCGGGCTCGGTCCGGTGGCGGGCCGGGCGCCCCGAGAGCTCACGGACCACCCGAGGGGCGAGCCCGGCGAGCGGCGCGAGGAAGATGCGCAGGGCACCCGGTCCGAGCAGCGCCGCGCCCTCCGCGAGGGTGCGCACGGTGCCCCAGAGCTGGCCCCCGAGCGGCTCGTCCGGGTCGATGGCCGGCGCCGAGTCGCGCACGAAGCACAGGGCCTCGATCACGCGCTTGCGCCGACCGGGCACGAGTCGCTGCGAGCGGACGAGTTGTCTCCGAGCGAGCACGGCATGCCTACATACGGCGCGCCGCCCGAACTCTTCCCCCGCTCGCGCCGCAGCCGGCCCCCCGGGGTATCAGGCCCGCGCCTCTTCGCGGCTCAGCTGCTCGAGCGTGGCCTCGTCGACCTCCCCCTCGGCCGCCGCGAGGAGCGCGCGCTTGACCGCGGGGTTGGCGCAGCCCTCGGCCGCGATGCGCACCCGCTGGCGCAGGTTCTCGTCGCCGGAGCTCGACAGGGCGAGCGCTGCGGCCACGCGGCGCGACGGCGTCACGGCGGCGCTCTCGGCCGCCTGGGCCAGATCGAGCGCCTCTACGACGCGCTGGCGGTAGCCCGCCGAGCGCGCCAGGAGCCTCGCGAGGCTCGCGCGCCACTCCCCGAGCGACAGGCTGCCCCGGTCGAGCGCCGCGACGTCGAAGGTGGAGCGCGTCCCGGCGCCCGCCATCGCCTCCCGGATGCGCGAGCACAGGGTCTCGCCCTCGAGGTAGCTCGCCACGCGCAGATCGATCGGGGCCTCGCGGGCGCGCTCGAAGCGCAGGTAGGGCCGGATCGTGGGGCCCTCGAGGGTGACACGGGTGAGCTCGGAGTAGGGGATGAAGCGCCGGCGCGACAGCGGGCGCTTGAGCTCGATGCCGTCCGTGCCCACCACGACGCGCGTGCTCGGGAAGCGGGCCAAGAGGCCGATGGCGAGGCTCGCGAACACGACGATGCCGAGCACGATGGCCGGCATCGGGTTGTCGCGCCCGGCGCGCACGAAGAACGCCCCGATGAGCAGGGGCACACACAGGTACGCCGAGGCGACCGCGACACAGCCGATGGTCCGCGGGTGGTCGATGCGCGAGCGGCGCGCGCGCATGGCCACGGCCCGCTGGCGCGCACCGGTCGCGGCGATGAGGGCGCTCGCCTGCGCGTGGGTGTGGGTCTGCACGTAGACGAGTGACCGATCGCGGAGCTGCATCACCGCGTACGGCCAGGCGCCGTGCCACTCGATCCAGCCGCCCTCGACCTCGGTCGTCGGGAAGCGGTGGTGGCGCGCGGCCGTGGCGATCTCGAGCTCGCCGGCGCCGACGCGGATCTGACCGGGGTGCCCGCGCTGCTCGGACGGCGGGCGACTCCGCGCCGCGAGCAGGAACACGGCCGCGGCGAGCGACGCGAGGTGAACGGCGCCGAACGCCACCGCCGGCCCGGCCGCGCCCGCTGCGGCGAAGGCGATCGTGCCGGCGAGCGCGGCGGCACTGCCGACCGCGGCACCGCGCCCGGCTGAGCGCACGAGCCCCGCGCGCTGCACGAGGACGGCGGCGGTCGGCAGGACGAGCGCTTGATTCGACACCGTCCCTCAACTTTCTCCGGGCGCGCCGCTCCGTCAAGCGCGCTCGGGCCGTCCCGGGCGGCGCCGGCGTTCGCGGCGTCCGCCCGCGCTCAGCACTCGTAGAGCCAGTCGTCGACCCAGTCCTCGAGGGTCGCCTGGCCGTTGTGGAAGGTCACGGTGATGCCGAGCGCGCACGGCTTCGGTCGGACGCCGCGCCCCAGCACGAGCTCGTGCACGCCCTCGCGCACGAGCTCGGCCGTCAGCTCGCCCTCTCCCTTCTGGCGGGTGGCGAGCACGACGTCGTAGCCGACCGCGCGCCCGAGCGGCACCACACGTCGGCCCTGTCCGTCGAGCAGCACGAAGCGGAGCACGGTGCCGCGCGCCTCGAGCGACACCTCGACGATCTTGACCTCGACGACCGTGCGCCAGGCCTCCGGGCTCGCGGGCGCGAGCTCGCAGCCTGCCCCTGGGTAGGTCGCCCGCGTCTCGCTGTGCCCGGCCGGGGCGGGCGTCCAGGCGCAGCTCGTGGTGGGCGTGCCCGAGGGTGGCGCGGAAGACACCGGAGTCGGCCGTGCGCTCGGCTGCGCCGCGGTCGGCGCGCTCGTGACCTGCGTCGCGGCGGGCGTCACCAGGGGTCGAGTTGGCGACAGCGGCGTCGGTCCGACCGCGTCGCGGCAGGCCGTGAGCGCCGCGAGCACCGCCAGCGCCGCCAGCGCCGCCAGCGCCGCCAGAGCGTGGGGCGATCCGGTGTGGGCGCGCACGGTCAACCCTTCCAGTGCGGGGGCAGGGTGCTGGCGAAGTAGGGCAGCTCCTCGACGCGCGCCATCCAGGCGGCGAGGTCCGGCCCGAGGAGCCTGCCCACACGGTGCTGCGGCTGGCGCTCGTCCATGCGCCGCAGCATGCGCAGGTGTGGGTAGCAGGCGAAGTCGGCGACCGACAGGGAGCCCGCGAAGAAGGGCTGATCGCCGAGCGCCGCGACGAAGCGCGCGATCTCGGGCCCGAGCTCCAGGACGGCTTCGTGGATCGCGGCGGCGTGCCGCGCGCCGGTCGCGTCCTTGCGCAGCCCGAGCGCGAGCAGCTTGCGGATCGCCGGGTAGAGGTAGTGGTCGGCCTCGGCCGCGACGCGGCGCGCGCGCGCCCGGGCGTAGAGCTCGGCCGGCAGCACGGGTCGCTCGGGGTAGCGCTCCTCGAGGTACTCGACGATGGCGCTCGACTCCCAGAGCGCAAAGCCGTCGTCCACGATTGCGGGCACCTTGCCGCGCGGGTTGACGGCCAGGTACTCCGGGCGCGCGAGGTCGCCGGCGTCGAACGACAGCACTTTCTGCTCGTAGGCCAGGGCTTTGTGCTCGAGGGTGAGCCAGACTTTCCAGGCGAACGGCGAGCCCGAGCCATAGTAGAAAATGAGGGACATGTGTGCTCCTCGGCCGTGGGGCGTGGCACAAGCGTAGCAGGACGATGGTGACGTGATCGACGCGAGCGCCCTCACGGCCGTGCTCGGCCCGACCAACACCGGCAAGACCCACCGGGCGGTCGAGCGCATGCTGGAGCACCCGACGGGCATGATCGGGCTGCCGCTGCGCCTCCTGGCGCGCGAGGTGTACGACCGGTTGACGGCGCGCATCGGCGAGGCGCGCG
Source organism: Myxococcales bacterium (assembly GCA_016212965.1). Taxonomy (GTDB): domain Bacteria; phylum Myxococcota_A; class Polyangia; order Polyangiales; family Polyangiaceae; genus JACRDA01. The sequence continues at coordinate 24,791 of JACRDA010000484.1, read as the reverse complement.
TGGCGCTCGTCACGGGCGAGGAGAAGCGCGTGCCGCGGCGCCCGGACTACTGGGTGTGCACGGTCGAGGCCATGCCGCTCTCGGTCGAGGTCGACTTCCTCGCGGTCGACGAGGTGCAGCTCGCGGCCGACGCGCAGCGCGGGCACGTGTTCACCGCGCGCCTGCTCGGCGCGCGCGGCCGGCGCGAGACGTGGCTGCTCGGCGCCGGAACGATGCGCGGGCTCGCCGCCGAGCTCGTCCCGACCGCGCGCGTGAGCGAGTATCCGCGCCTCTCGCGCCTCGGCTTCGCGGGCGCGAGCAAGCTCTCGCACCTGCCGCCGCGGAGCGCCGTCGTCGCGTTCTCCATCGAGCAGGTGCACGAGCTGGCCGAGCGCCTGTGCGCGCTGCGGGGTGGCGCGGCGGTGGTGCTCGGCGCCCTGTCGCCGCGCACGCGCAACGCGCAGGTCGCGATGTTCCAGGCGGGCGAGGTCGACTTCCTCGTCGCGACGGACGCCATCGGCATGGGGCTCAACCTCGACGTCGATCACGTGGCCTTCGCCGCCCTGCGCAAGTTCGACGGCCACGAGCCGCGCCCGCTCGAGGGCGCCGAGCTCGGGCAGATCGCCGGCCGCGCCGGCCGCTACCTGCGCGACGGCACCTTCGGCACCGTGGCGCCGCTCGAGCTGCCGGACCCCTTCGCCCAGGCCGTCGAGGGGCACCGCTTCGCCCCGGTCGAGCGGCTGTGGTGGCGCAACCCCGACCTCGACACGAGCTCGCTCGCCGCGCTCGGGGCCTCGCTGCGGCGCCCGCCCCCGTCGCGGCGCCTGCGCCTCGTCGAGGACGCGGAGGACAGCGCCGTGCTCGGCCGGCTCGCGCTCCTGCCCGAGGTGCGCGCGAAGGCCACGCGGCCCGAGGCCGTCGAGCTGCTCTGGCAGGTGTGCCGCGTGCCCGACTTCCGCAAGCTCCTGCTCGAGTCGCACGCGGCGCTGCTCGCCGACGTGTTCGTCACGCTCGCGGGGCCGCGCGCCGTGCTCGACAGCGACTGGATCGCGCCGCGGGTCCGGGCCATCGACGAGCCCGAGGGCGACGTCGACGACTTGCTGGCGCGCATCGCCGCGATCCGGACCTTCACCTACCTGGCGCACCAGCCGGGCTGGCTCGCCGAGCCCGCGGAGTGGCAGGCGCGCACGCGGGCGGTGGAGGACCGGCTGAGCGACGCCCTGCACGCGCGGCTCGTGCTGCGCTTCGTGGACCGCCGGGGCAAGCGTCGCTCCCGTGTGCGCGGCATGCCGGCGACGCGGCCCCGCCTCGCAGGCGCCGGCGCGCGCTCCGAGCCGGGGGCCGGGTCCGTCGCGGCGCCCAGCCCCGCGCCGCGCGCCTCGCAGCGCGGCGCCGTCTCGGTGCCCGATCCGTCGCATCCCGTCGCGGCGCTCGCCGAGCGGCGCGCCCTGCAGGCCGACCCGCGGCCCGGGGCGGGGCGGCACTCCGAGAGCGCATGGCTCGAGGCGCTCGTCGCCGCCCCGCACGAGCGCTTCCGGCTCGAGCTCGCCGAGCGCGGCGAGGCGCGCGTCGCCTTCGAGGGGCGCGAGGTCGGCCGCCTCGTGCGGGGCGCCACGCTGCTCCGCCCCGAGGTGCGGCTCGCGGGCCTCGACCAGGTCGGCCAGGGGGCGCGCCTGCGCGTGCAGCGCCGCCTCGCGGCCTTCGTGCGCGACGTCGTCGAGGGGCTCGTGGCCGTGGTCCGGCCGGACCCCGCGCGCGTGCCGTCCGCCGCGCGCAAGGGCATCGCCGACCAGCTCGAGCAGGGGCTCGGCACGGTCGACGCCCGGACGGCGGCGCTGCAGCGCGCCGCCCTCGCCCCGGGCGAGGTCGCGGAGCTCGCCGTGCTCGGCGTCACGCTCGGCGCGCGCGTGCTCTACCTGCGGAGCGCGCAGGAGTCGCGGGCGCTCGGCGAGCGCGCGGCGCTCGTCGCGGTGTTCCACGGCACGGCGAGCGCGCCGCAGCGTCCGGGCGTGCCCTCCTTCGCGGCGGCGCGCGACGCCGAGCGGTCCGCGCTGCTCGCGGCCGGCTACGTGCTGCTCGGGCGGCGCGCCGTCCGCGCCGACGTGTGCGAGCGGGTCGCCGGGCTGTGGCTGCGCTCCGGTCCCGCCGACCCGCCGCCGCGCGAGAAGCTGGCGCGTCTGCTCGGCTGCGCACCGCGCGACGTGCGCCACGTGCTCGACGCGCTCGAGCCCGACGAGGCCTTCGAGACCGAGAGCGCGGCGCAGGCCTGAGCGCCGGCCGGACACTGGGCGGGCGCGGGCCCCTAATCCGGCGGCAAGGTTCTGGCCCCGCATCTGGGGCTCCAGGCTCCCGGCTTCAGACTCCGGGCTGGAGAGCCCCGCACCCAACGGGAAGACTCGCACCCGCCGGGTGAGCAACCGGAGGTCGGCTCGGGACGAGCTTCCTCCTGAAGTCCGGAGCCTGCAGCCAGAAGCCGCCGCGCTTGCGCGGGATCAGGGGCGGGCACGGCGCCGTTGATGCGCCCGGCGCGACGCGCCTAGGCTCGCGCGAAGGAGTGTGCGGAAGTGGCCGAGGCCGAAGTCGCGGTGGTGCAGTGGCTCGAGGGCGTGACGCTCTTCGCCGGCCTTGGGCCGGAGGAGCTCGCGGAGCTCGCCGCCGTGACCACGCTCTACACCGCGAGCCCCGGCGAGCTGCTCTTCCGCGAGCAGGATCCGGGCGACTGCATGTACGTGGTCGCGCTCGGGCAGGTCGTGCTCGAGCGCCAGGTGCCCGACGGCGCGCCGCTCCGACTCGCGGCGCTCGGTCCCGGGCAGTTCTTCGGCGAGATGGCGCTCTTCGGCGACGTGTGCCGCTCGGCGAGCGCGCGGATCGGCGACGAGCGCACGACGCTGCTCGAGCTCTCCCGCGAGGCGTTCGAGCGGCTCGTGCGGCAGCACGTCTCCATTCCCCTGCGCATCATCGCCTGTCTGGTCACGCGGCTGCGCGAGACCACCGAGCGCGTCGTCGCCATCGACCAGGAGGCGCGGCGCCTCGCGCCCGATCTCCACGAGATCATCGAGGAGGAGTACCCGCACCCCATCGCGCTCGTGGCGCAGGAGATGGAGTTCGCGGCCGACCCGGGCACGCGGCTGCGGCGCATGCTCGAGCTCACCGAGACGGTGCTCATGTACCAGTCGGCGCTCGTCAAGGCGCTCTACCTCGACGGCGAGCCGACCTCGGCCGAGATCGACCTCATGCTGCTGCGGGGCGGCACGCTCGGGTCGATGCACCGCTTCCTGCAGGACGCGCTGCGCTTCCTCGTCGACACCCACGGTCGCGGCGGCCTCGCCGCGGCGCTCCACGGCTGGTTCTTCCGCAATCGCGGCAAGACGTCGTCGGTGATGGGCACCCTCTCCGAGATCATCGCCACCCGCAACGCCATCAAGCACGGCTCCGAGGCGGCGCTCGACGACACGGCGGCGACCGCGCTCGTGACGACGCTGACGCCCAAGGTGACCTTCCTGCTCGAGTCGCTCGACTTCCTGCGCACGCACCCGCTGGTCCACGTGCAGGGCATGGGCTTCCGCGACGGCACCTTCCAGTACTCGGTGCTGAGCTGTCGCGGCGCCTTCCGCGCCTTTCGCACCGAGTCCTTCGAGCACGGCGCGCCGCTCGAGACCCAGCGCCTCTACGTGCTCGAGGGCGAGCACCGGCGCCCGCTCGCCGTCCACCCGTGGATGGGCCTCTACCGTTGCGAGGTGTGCGGCGACCGCGACGTCTTCCTCACCCAGAGGTGGTCGCGGCGCGACGTCACGGGCATCGAGTTCGGTCGCGGCCACCGCCACGTGTCGAAGGACGTCGGAACCGCCGTGGAGCGCCTGTACGAGAAGCTCGAGGCCCGCGTGAAGGCGGCGGCGAAGCCCGCGTGACCGCACCGTGACGGGGCGGGGCACGGAGCCTCGAGGCTCGAATTCACACGCCATTCTTCGCCGAGCCGGGGGGGCCGTGCCCCGTGAACGCAAGAAGCCTGCCGGCCCGGCGGGGACCGGTTGCGCGATCGGTCCCCATGCGCTACACCTCTGCGGCTCACGCTACGTTCTCCGGCGACTGCCGCGGACCTCGGCTCTCGAGATCGCGACGGCTCGCACCTCGGGCGGCGCAACGTGTGGAAGCGCCCGACATTGCGGCGCTTCTGTGCCCTCCGATGACGCGACTCGTCGGAGGGCAGGCAGGTGCCGGAACGGTGCCGATGTCGAGTCGTGAACGGACGGATACCCGGTATGAGCCAGCGCCGCTCGCAGTCGTGAGCACCACGGACCGAGAGGTCGGTGCGCCGCGCGAGCTCGCTCGCCGCGCGCGTCTGCGTGAGCGCGCCCTCGCGCTCGGCGCCGGTTGGGCGTCGACCTCGCGCGAGGAGTTCCAGCAACAGCGCCGGGCGGTGGCGGGCGGGTGGCCGGGCACGCTGAGCGAGGCGCGGCTGCGGGTGCGGTGGTACTTCGACACCACGAGCGGGGCGCGTCAGCTCGCCCCGCTGAGCCGCGACGAGCTCGAGTGGGCGGCGCGGGCCACCTATGCGAGCGCCCGTGAAGCGTGGCTCGCGTTTGCCGAGCCCGAGACCGATGTAGGTGCACCATGAGCAATCCCGGCGCCGAGAAGCGGCGTAAGGAGCGGAGTCGCCAGGAGAAGCAGCGCGCCAAGGAGGAGAAGCGCAAGCTGCGTCGCGACGAGAAGCCCGCGACGGCAGACGCGGCCGATGGCGGCGACCCGGCCCTGGCTGGCATCGTCCCGGGCCCGCAGCCCCAGCAAGCGGAGGAGGCACCATGACGCGACGCATGACCGACGCTTCGCTGCGCTTCAACGAGCGGCGCCGGCGGGAGGACGAGGCGCCGCGCCTGCACGAGCGCCTGCCCGCCCTCGCCACGCTGCGTCTCGAGGTCGAGGAGCGGCGTTCGGGCTCCGTCAGCACCGAGACCAAGCACGTGCGCCTGGTCGTCGTCGACAGCGCACCGGCGCTGTTCGTGCTCCCGTGCGGCGACTCCAGCTGCCGCGACGGCGGCCACGACCTGACCGACGGCGTCCTGCGCTCGCTCGCCGCCGGCAAGACTCGCTTCGAGCTCGAGGACGGCTGCCTCGGCAACGTCGGCTCCTCGACCTGCGGGCGCGTGCTGCGCGTCGTCGGGCTCGCGACCTACCACTGACCCGCGCCGCGAGCGCGCCCGCCGAGCACCACGTCCGCCACGGTGAGGCGGTTGAGCTGGTTCGTGCCCTCGTAGATCTGCGTGAGCTTCACGTCGCAGAGCGCCTTGTCGACGAGCGCCCGCTCGGGCGCGTCGGGCGGTACGAGCTCGCACATGCGGTCGCACACCTCCATCGCGAGGTCGGCGCACAAGGCCTTGGCGCTCGACGCGCGGCACAGCTGCGCGGCGAGCGAGCCGTCCCCGTAGATGCGCGCGAAGAGCGCGTCGAGGAGCTTGCCCGACGCGCGCTTGAGGGCGGCGCTCGGCACGACGCCGGCGGCGAGCCGCGCCGCGTGGAGCGCCACCGGCTCGAGACGTGCCGGGGGCATGAGGTCGCGGTCGAAGCCGCTCGCGGCGTCGAGGTAGGCGAGCCTGCCAGCCGCGAGCTTCATCGAGGCGTCGCCGATGCGGTCTCGCACCCAGGGCTGCGCGACCGAACAGGGGTGCTCGGGTGGCAGGCGCGTCACGGCGCCGATCGCCGCCTCGAGCGCGCCGCGCGCGATGCCGACCGCGATGGCACCCACCGGGCCGCGCGAGGCCGCGAGGATGAGCTCGGTGAGCGCGAAGCCCGCGCCCTCGGATCCGAGCCGGTCCCGCGTGGGGACGTGGACGCCCTCGAAGGCGATCTCGGTGGCCGGGCTCGCGCGCTGGCCGAGCTTGTGCTCGTCGCGCACGGCCGTGAAGCCCGGCGTGCGGGTGTCGACGACGAACGCCGTCCAGCCCTCGAGCGCCGAGGTGCCGTCGATCGCGGCGTGGACGCACACGTACCGGGCGACCGAGCCGTTCGACGTGAAGACCTTGCGCCCGTCGAGGCGGTAGCCTCCCGGCACGCGCGTGGCGCGGAGCGGCGCGCGCACGAAGCCCATGCCGCGCGCGTCCTGCACCTCGGTGCCGCTGCCGCTCTCGGTGATCGCCCAGGCGAAGAGCGGCGGCCTCGGGGCGGAGCGGTCGCGGGCGGCCGGTGCGACGACGCGCCACCACACGTCGGCGTCGAGCGCGAAGAGCGGCCCTGCGAGCCCGAGGCTGTTGGCCCCGAGCAAGAGGCCGAGCCCGCCGCACGCCGCACACAGCTCCTCCGTTTCGGCAGCGAGCTCGCTCGAGCGTCGGCCGCCCCCGCCGAGCGCTCCCGGCACGAGCCCCCAGAGCAGGCCCGCGTCCCGCGCGGCGCGCACGAAGGCCCAGTCGATCGCCCCGAGCGCGTGGGGGCCGCCCGCCTCGCGGTGCACGCGGAGCGCGCGTGGGGCGACCTCCCGGCGCGCGAAGGCGCGGGCCGCAGCGCGCGCGCTCGCGACGGCCGCGGGCTCGCTCACGGGCGGAGGCGCGAAGAGCGGGCTCGGGGCGGGCGCGGGGGGGCTCGGCACGGCTGCAGGGTACCATCACGGCGGTGGCGAGCGCCCGGCGCGCGGGCGTAGCCTGGGGCGATGGCTGCGAGCGAGACGGTCCGGGGAGCGCGCGTTTGCCTCGCGGTCGCCCTCTTCGCCTGGGCGGCTGGTTGCGGAGACGACGCGGCCGGGGCCGGCGGCACGGGTGGGGCGGGCGGCACCGGCACCGGCGCGGGCGGCGCGGCCGGCAACGGCAGCGGCTTCCCCGTGCCGAACGAGCACTCGTGGAACGGCTCCTGGTCGCCGGGCGCGGGCGACTTCCCGCTCGCCGGGCTCTACGACGACGAGTACTTCGACGGGCACGCCGACGGACAGGGGCAGCCGACGCCGGTCCTGCCGCCGGGGGCGTGGGACTGGGACGACCCGAGCGACGACCTCGCGAACTGGCGCAACTTCCACGACAACCTCGGCGACTTCGCGCTGCGCGTGGACGGCTCGGGCCGCGCCTACGGTTGGACCTTTCAGGGCCTCGTGGCCGACGTCGACTGGAGCGGGGCCGCGGCCTACTTCGAGGGCTCGAGCGGCACCGACGTCATCCGGCTCGGCGCGGCGGGCGCGATTCACAGCTACGGCAGTGGCGAGCTCGCGGACGGTCCGGACGTGCTCGTGTTCGACGCCTCGTGGTCGCTCGACTTCCGCACGGGCTCCACCGCGGCGGGCGCGCTCCGCGACGACGACCTCGTCATCGCGGGCTGCGGCAGTCACGCCGACGGCAGCTTCGCCATCACGACCACGACCCTCCACACGGGGCCCGGAAGCGACTGGGTGTTCGTGCGCGACTGGGACCGGGCCGGCATCGACCTCGGCAACGGCGCCGGGGGCGTGACCTCGGTGCTCGACCCCGGCGACGGCGACGACCTCGTCGTCATCCGCGGCAACGCCCACGACTTTCGCGTGATGGGTGGCCGTGGCGACGACGTGGCCGTCTGGTACGTCGGCGAGGTGGTGCAGACGACGGCCTGGCTCGGGCCGAACTTCTTCGGCGGCGGCGGGTGGGACACGGCGCTCTGGGACGACCCGGGCGTGGACCGGCTGGTGCTCGTCGTGCCGTCCGACACGCCGGTCGTCACCGATGCCCCGGCGGACGGTGCGGTCTTCGTCGGGTCGACGAGCGGTGCGCTCGTCGACGACGCACCCACGGCGGGCGATCCCTACGCCCACTACTGCGTCGAGTGCGGCACGAGCCCGAGCGGCCGCAAGACCTTCCTCGTGGAGTACCGCTCGCCGGACGGCGCCATCGACACCGGCTACAGCTACCTCACCGCCTTCGAGGAGCTGCAGCTCGGCGTAGGCCCCGGCGCGCGGATCTACGCCATCGACGACGTGGGCGGGACGGTCGCGGAGGCGGCGGGCGCCGTGCCGTTCGAGCCCCCGGTGCCGCCCGCGAGCTACTGCGAGTGAGCGCTGCGGTGGTGCGCGCGGCGCCGCAGCTATTGTATCGTGCCTCCGTGGACCGTCCCGACATGAAGACGAAGTGGCGCGTGCCCCGGCGCGCGGGGTGGTGCGAGCGGATCGTCGTGCTCGCGGGCGCGGTCGCGCTCGCGGCCGGCTGCAACAAGAAGCCCGAGAGCGGGGCGCCCGCCGCGTCGGCGAGCGGCGCGACCGCGGCCGGCGGCACCGCGAGCGCGACGGCGACCTGGACCCCGGCGGCGTCGGGCACCCTGGGCGGCTCGGCGCCCACGACCAAGGACACGGGCAAGCTCGTGTTCGACTACCAGCCGCCCAAGAACCCGCGCTTGGCGCAGCTGCGCGAGTACGTCGCGCCCGCCGAGATCCCGGCGGTGATCGAGCTCGTGAACAAGGTCGTCGCGCTGCCGCGCGACGTGCCGGTGCGCACCGAGGAGTGCGACCAGGCCAACGCCTTCTACGACCCGGACCGCCATGCCCTCATCCTGTGCTTCGAGCTGCCCGAGCACATCTACAAGCAGGTCAAGGCGCTCGACGTCGACGACGAGCAGGCCTCGAAGGTCACCCGCGAGGCGGTGCTCTTCAGCTTCCTGCACGAGCTCGGCCACGTGATGATAGGTGAGCTCGAGCTCGGCGTGACCGGCGGCGAAGAGAACGTCGCCGACGACTTCGCGACCCTCTTGCTCATCGACGTCGAGCGCCCCGACATCATCGAATCGGGCGCGGTCGCGATGTACCAGCTCGGCAAGGCGGGCGACCAGCCGAAGATGTGGGACGAGCACGCCTTCGGCGAGCAGCGCTTCTTCAACATCCTCTGCACGCTGGTGGGGAGCAACCCCGAGACCTTCGGGCCGCGCTACGTGCCGGCGCCGCTGCCGGTGGAACGCGGACGGCGCTGCGAGGACGAGTACAAGAAGAAGGACAAGGCTTGGACGAACCTCTTGAAGCCGCACGCCAAGGTGGCGCTCTAGGTCACCAGCTACCGAGCTCGTCTCCGACCTTCCGGGCAGTGTGGCGGTCGGCTGCTCACCCCGGCACGCGCCACACCCGCCCGGTGCGGCTCGTGCGCCCCTCGAGGTCGAGGCTGGTCGGCACCTCGTAGCTCGCCTCCAGCACGAGGCCGGCCGGCGCGAAGGCGCGGCCCGGCTCGCCCGCGAGCACCGTCTTGCCCGCGGCGGCGAGCGCGCGCAGCCACGGCTCGAAGCGCGCCGAGGGTGTGCGCTCGTAGAACATGTCGCCGACGAGCACGACGTCGATGTCCTCGAGCGACGCGTCCGACACGTCGCGCGCGTCGGTCGCCAGCGCGACGCCGTTCGCCGCGGCGTTGAGCGTGCATGCCGCGAGGGCGAAGTCGTCGATGTCGGTCGCCACGGCGCAGGTGGCGCCGGCGCGGAGCGCGGCGATGGCCACGAGCCCGCTGCCTGCGCCGAAGTCGAGGACGCGTCGCCCGTGCACGAGCTCCGGGCGATCGAGGAGGCAGCGCGCGAGCGCCTGCCCGCCGGCCCAGGCGAAGGCCCAGAACGGCGGCGGCAGATCGTGCGCTCGCAGCCAGGCCTCGGTCGCCTCCCAGAGCGCCGTCACCTCCGTGGCGAGGTGGAGCCGGAGCTCCGGCACGAGCGGCACCGGCGCGAGCTCGGTGTGCTCGCGGATGAAGCCCGCGCGCTCCTCGGCGGTGCGCATCGATCCGTGCGTAGCGCAGGCGCCGCCGCCTCAGGGCGCGGACTTGAACACGCCGCTCAGAATGACGACGGCGGCGGCCGCGGCCGCGAGGCAGAGGACGATGAGCACCTTCACCGTCGAGGAGAGGCCCTTCTTGGCCAGCGGCTCGCTCGGCGTGTAGCTCGCGGGCGTGCGGCTCGACGGCTGCGCGAGCTCGCTGCCCACATCGCGCGCCCCCGCGCCGCTCCCGCTCGCGGGCACGGCGCTCACGCGCCCGTCGCCCGCCGTCACGCTGATCCGCTCGCCGCTCGGGCGCCCCGGCGTGGGCTCGTCCTCGAGCGCGGCGAGGTTGCCGTCTTCGAGCGCGGCGAGATTGCCGTCCTCGAGCGAGGCGAGCGCGCCGCGCATCGCGTCGTCGCCGCCCTTGCCGCCGTCGCGCTTCGCGGCGCCGTCGCGCCAGCCGCTGAAGTCGTCGAGTGCGCCGAGGCTGAGCGGCTGCTTCGCCTCGCCCGCCTTGCCCCCCTTGTTGCGGTCGTCGTCGGTGAGGGACGTGAACTCGAACAGTGTCTCCGAGATGAGCTTGTCGATGATCGACACGCCCTCGCCCTCGGGGCGCTTCCTGTTCTGCATGACGCCGTGCACGAGCTCGGCGATGTCGAAGGCGCTGACCGGCTTGCCCAGCTTGAACAGGTACCGGGTGAGGTCCTGCCCGAGCATGCGCGCCGAGTCGTAACGCTTGTCCGCGTCGCGCGCGAGCGCCCGGGCCAGGATGGAGTCGAGCGGCTTGCCGGCCCCCGGGTTGATGGAGCTGATGGGCGGCACCTCGGCGCGCTGCACGAGCTTGACCGTCTCGTAGTCGCTCGCGCCGACGAACAGGCGCCGCCCGGCGAGCATCTCCCACAGCATGATGCCGACGGCGAACACATCCGCGCGGCGATCGACCTCCTTGCCTTCCGCGGCCTCGGGCGACAGGTAGCTGAATTTGCCCTTGATGATGCCGGCCTCGCTCTTCTCGAGCTGCGTGGAGGCCTTGGCGAGGCCAAAATCCACGATCTTCACCTCGCCGTGCTTGGAGATGAGCACGTTGGGCGGTGAGATGTCGCGGTGGACGAGGTTGAGCGGCTCGTCGCCCGTTCCCGTGCGCTCGTGGGCGTAGGACAGGCCCTCGCAGATGCGCGTCGTGATGTAGATGGCGGCTTCGATGGGGAAGGGTCGGTTCAGGTCCTTCTGGTACTTGATGACCCCCTTCAGGTCGGAGCCGTCCACGTACTCCATGACGATGAAGTACGTCTGGTCGCCGACGCCGATGTCGAACACCTGCACGACGTTGGAGTGCGACAGGTGTGCGGCCAGGCGCGCCTCGTCGAGGAACATCGCGATGAAGCGCTTCTTCTGCGACAGGTGCGGCAGGACGCGCTTGATGGCGACGAGCTTCTTGAAGCCCTCGATGCCCGCGCTCTCCGCCAAGAAGACCTCGGCCATGCCGCCGGAGGCGAGCCGCTCGAGGACGCGGTAGCGCTGCGGTGAATGTTCCTTCGTCATGATGAGTGCCGGCCCGGCCGCCGCGCCCGGAGTCGCCACGAGGGCGGCCGGAGGCGGCGGAGCTGGGGTGCGCCGCCAGCTTGCCAGCTCCGGCGATGGCGGGTCAAGCAGAGGGGGCGCACGCCGGGTCCGCGCGCTAGGTGGAAAGCGCCGCGTCGAGCTTGGCGCTCACCTCGCGCTCGACCATGCGGCGCATCGGGCGGAGCAGCAGCGGCAGCTCGATCTCGATGGCGACGTCCCCCTCGCCGATGGTCACGCGACCGCGCGTGCCGCTCGCGAGCCCCGTCGGCGCCTCGAGCTCGAGCGAGTCCCCCTGCCAGCGCCAGCTCACCGCGTGGCGTGCGGCGATGCGGCGCGCGATGTTCTCGGCCTTGCGGCGCACCGCGGTCGAGCCCTCGGCGTGGTGGCGGTGGATCCGGATCGTGGACACGAAGGGGCTCTCGTAGCGCGGCTCGGGCCCAGGGGCCAACACCTCTTGTGGCACTTGCGCTGGGATCGACCTCGGCGTGAGATGAAACATGGAGCTTCGCACGCGCATCCGCCGCGGGTGCCGGCTCATCGTCGAAGCGGGCCGTGCCTTCTACATCGGCAAGCGAACGATGCTCTGCTTGAGCTACGTGGACGGCGGGCGCTTGTGGGCCGCCGAGCTGCCTACCAGCGTGGGCGCGGAGCCGAACATGCTCGTCCATGCCGGGTGCGTCGTCGTCATGGACGTCGGGGAGGCCGCGAGCTACTCGATGCAGGACGGCTCGCCATGGCGGCACCCGGCGTTGCGGCGGCGATCGACCGACACGGTTGATTCGAGGGCCCGCGGACCCGCGGTGCGGACGCGGAGCGAGCGCTCATGACGCGCCGCGTCAATGGTCGGCCTCCCGCCCTCGCTCGGCCAATCGACGCGCAGGGCTGGCTTGCTCGCCGCGCCCGATCCATCGTAGGCGGCCAGATCGCATGGGAACGCTAGAGGTCACCGATCCGACATCCGTCCCGGGCTACGCGCCGAGCGCCTTCCAGCGCTGGGTCGTCGGGCTGCTCTACGACCCGCGGGACGCGGTGTTCGTGCGCCTGACGTTGCGTAGCGTGGGCATCATGCTGCCGCTCGTCGCGCTGCTCTACGTGTACTTCACGTGGTGGCTCGCGGCCCTGGTGTCGCTCGTGCAGCTGCCGCTGCTGGCCCCGCCGGTCATCTTGATGCTGCACAACACGATGCACCGACCGTTCATCAAGAAGCACCGTTTCATGAACCGGGCCCACCCGTACCTGATGAGCGCGCTCTTCGGCATCCCGACCGGCTACATGGAGCACCACGTGGCGATGCACCACGTGGAGAACAACCTGCGCGCCGACCTCTCGTCGACGATGCGCTACCAGCGCGACAGCTTCCTCCACTGGCTCGTCTACTTCTTTCGCTTCTTTCTCTTCATCCAGGTCGAGATCACCCGCTACCTCGTGTCGCGCGGGCGCACGAATCTCGCGTGGCGCGCCGTCGTGTCGGATCTCGTGCACGTCGGCGCCATCGTGGGGCTCATGTTCGTGGACTGGCGCCCGACCCTGGTGCTGTTCCTGTTCCCGTACGTGGCCGTGCGCTTCATGATGATGATCGGCAACTGGGGCCAGCACGCCTTCATCGACGCGTCGCGGCCCGGTGACAGCTACGCGAACTCGATCACCTGCATCAACGTCGCGTACAACAAGCGCTGCTTCAACGACGGCTACCACATCGGCCACCACGTGAAGCAGAACCGCCACTGGACCGAGATGCCGAAGGACTTCCTCGACCACATCGACCGGTACAAGAAGGAGGGCTGCGTGGTGTTCGAGCGCCTCGACTTCTTCATGGTCTCGGTGCTGCTGTTCCTGGGCCGCTACGACGTGCTGGCACGCCGCTTCGTGCGCCTGCCCGGCGACACGCGCACGGACGCCGAGGTCATCGCCTTTCTGAAGGAGCGGACGCGGCGCATCGCGGCGGACGTGCCCGAGGGCGCCGTGATGAACGCCTGACCGGCGACGCGTCAGCGCGGTCGGTAGGTCACGCTGATCGTCTGCTCGTCGCCGCTCGACTCGACGACGGGGCGGCCGAAGGTCGGGCGCTCGGACACGACGGGTGCGCCGTCACGGCGGCCGTACTCTTGCCGTGGCGGGCGCCGGAGGGCCGTGGGTGTCGAGTCGGGGGTGGCGGCGTAGGGACCGCGCGCGGACGGCGTGGCGCGCGGCAGCTCCACCCGCCCGAGATCTTCCGAGCTCTCGCGCTGGTCCTCGAGGGCGAGGATGGGGCCGGTTCGCAGCAGCACGAGCCGGTCCTCGACGTGGCGGACGAAGAGGGCGCGGGCCCCGACGGTGAGCTCCGGCACGAGCCCGCCGGGCGTGTCGAACGCGAGGCACGCGACGAACTGCGCCCCGATGCACTGCTGCACGTGGCTCGGCACGACGCCCGCGGGCGCCATGATCCAGTGGCAGATGCCCGCGTCGTCGAGGAGGTAGGTGCAGGTGCGCGTCTGGACCGCGTAGGCCATCACGCTCGTGGGCTGCGGCGGGCCGATGTCGGAGCCCCCGCCGCGCCGTCCCGAACCTTCGCCGCTCATGAATGCTCCCGTACCACGGTAGGTGCCTGCCCTCCATGGGTGGACCCGAGGCGCGGGCTCGGTTCCGACGGCGCGGTGCTTGCGCGCAAGGCGAACAGATCGAGTACACTCCGGAGCGGACCGCGCCCCACATGGCTGACGAGCCCCCTCCCACGCCCATCGCGCCCGGCACGCTCGTCGGCGAGCGCTACCGCCTCGGCAAGGTCTTGCAGGCCGGCGGCATGGGCGTCGTGTACGAGGCGCGGCACGAGGTGCTCGAGCAGCGCGTCGCCGTGAAGGTGATGCTCCCGGAGATCACCGCCGACTCGGACGCCGTCGAGCGCTTCCTGCGCGAGGCGCGCGCGGCTGCGAAGCTGCGGAGCGACCACGTGGTGAAGGTCCTCGACGTGGGCACCCACGAGGGGCTGCCCTACCTGGCGATGGAGTTCCTCGAGGGGAGCGATCTCTCGGCGGTGGCGTCGCGCGGGGCGCTGCCTGCGACCGAGGCGGTGAGCTACCTCTTGCAGGCGCTCGAGGCGATCGGCGAGGCACACGCCGCGGGCATCGTGCACCGCGATCTCAAGCCCTCGAACCTCTTCCTCGAGACGCGCGGGGGCGGTGCGCCGCGCGTGAAGGTGCTCGACTTCGGCATCTCGAAGGTCTCGACCGGCGAGGGCATCGCCGCGCGACTGACCAACACGCGCGCCATGCTCGGCTCGCCCGCGTACATGTCGCCCGAGCAGGTGCGCAGCACCAAGTCGGCGGACGCGCGCTCCGACATCTGGGCGCTCGGGGTCATCCTGTGGGAGCTGCTGACCGGCGAGGGCGCCTTCGACGGCGAGACCATCGGGGAGATCTTCTCCAAGATCCGCGAGGAGCCGCTGGCACCGGTGCACGTCAAGCGACCGGGGATACCGGCCGGCCTCTCCGCCGTCGTCGCACGCGCCGTCGAGCGCGATCGCGAGCAGCGCTACCAGACGGTCGCCGAGCTCCGCGATGCGTTGTGGCCGTACGCTGGCGGGGCGGAGGCCGCGCGCCTGTCCGATCCCGCGGCGAGCCGCGTGGTCATCTCCGCGGGCCCCCGGCATGACCACGACGCCGAGACGCTTGCGAGCCACGAGGGCTCGCCCACGGAGCCCCCGGCGGACTCGGGGCCCGTGGCGGCCAAGAGCCAGGTCGGCGTGCAGACCGCCGCGACCTGGAGCCGGTCCCCGACCCGTGGCTCCGGGCGTAGGGTCGCGTTTGCGGCGGTCGGGCTCGCGCTCGGCGGCGTCCTCACGGCCGTCGCGGTCGCGGTGTCGTCGTCCGGCGGCCCGCCGCGCCCGAGCGCGACGCCCGAGGCGACGGAGCTCGCGTCGGGCCCCGCGGGCCGATCCGTGTCGCCGGCCCTCGCGAGCGCCACCACCGCCTTCTCGCATGCGCCCGTCGAGCCGGCGTCGAGCGCCGCCGCGTCGGCGTCGGCGAGCGCCAGCGCGTCCGCGTCCGCTTCGGTCCCGTCGCGTCCCGGCGGCGTCGCGACCGTGCGGCCGAGCGCCGCGCCCCCACCTCCGCCACCGATCGCGACCGGCGCGACCCAGCCCCCGCCACCCCCCAAGGACAAGTACGGCATCTGACCATGAAGAAGAGAACGCTCTGTCGGCTCGTGGGTGCCTTGCTTGCGCTCGCCTTCGTCGCCGCGCCGTCGCTCGCGACGGCCCAGCAGCCGGTCACCGACGCGGCGCGCGGCACGGCGCGGCGGCTCGCAGAGGAAGGGGACGGGCTCTACCAGGCCGGCAACTTCAAGGCGGCCTTCGAGCGCTTCGATACCGCCTACAAGGTCGTGCAGGTGCCGACCATCGGCCTCATGTTGGCGCGCACGCTCGTGAAGCTCGACCGCTGGGTCGAGGCGTCCGAGCGCTACATCGGCGTGACGCGCCTGCCGTTGCCCGCGACCGCCACCGACCTCCACGCGCAGGCGCAGCGCGACGCCGAGGCGGAGAACGCCGCGCTCATGCCGCGCATCCCGAGCGTCACGCTCCGGGTCACGAACGGCGGTGCGGACCTCGCCGTCAGCATCGACGGGGCGACCGTCATGGCTGCGCTCGTCGGCGCCAAGCAGCTCATCGACCCCGGCACCCACAAGATCGAGGCGCGGTCGGGCGGTCAGGTGGTCGTGGCCGAGGTGACCCTCGCCGAGCGCGAGCACAAGGATGTCCCGCTCGCGCTGCCGGCGGGCACGGCAGGCGTCGTGCCGACTCCGGTCCCCGGTCCGGTCCCCGGTCCCGTGCCCGCTCCCCGGCCACCGCCGGCCCCGCCCGAGGCCGGCCCGAGCGCCCTCACCATCGCCGGCGGCGTCACCATCGGTCTCGGCGCCGCGGCCGGGGTCGTCGCGCTCGGGCTCGGCCTCGACGCCGTGAAGCGGAAGAGCGACCTCTCCGCCGACACGGCCTGCAAGTCGGATCTGCAGTGCCCGCCCGAGTACCACTCCGACGCGAGCACCTACAACACCGAGCGCATCGGCACGACGGTGAGCCTCGTCCTCGGCGGCGTCGCGCTCGTGACCGGCATCACGCTGGTCGCGCTCGCGCCCGCGCCGCAGGAGCCCGCCGGGGCGAGCGCAGACCTGACGCTCGGCCCCGGCGCGGTCGGTGTGACCGGCCGCTTCTAGAGCGAGCTCGGCTCCAGTGTGCCGGTGGCTTCAGGCTTCGGGCTTCAGGCTTCAGGCCCAGAAGCTGCGGTGTGGATCCCTGTGGCCTCCCGCTCTCCCTCCCAAGGCCCTGGAGCCTGGAGGCCGGAGGCTGTGGTCGGTAGCCCGCGTCGGCCCACCCGTTTCGTGCGACGCGGGTCGGGCGCATCCCCTGCAGGCTGAAGCCCGTCGCCTGAAGCCACGAGTGTTTCGCCCGAAAGGGCGAAACACGAGTCTGAGCGCGTCCCTCAGCGCGGCGCGACCGGACCCTCCGGCACCAGCCACAGCGCAGCGAGCGGCGGCAGCGTCAGCTCGAGCGACTGGGCGAAGCCGTGGCAGGGCACCGGCTGCGCGGCGACGGCTCCCATGTTGCCGAGCCCGGTCCCACCGTAGGCGGTCGCGTCGGTGTTCAGGATCTCCGCGTGGCGACACGCGAGCGGGACGCCGATGCGGTAGCCGTGCCGCGGCACCGGCGTGAAGTTCACGACGCACACGACGTAGCGCTCGTCGTCGGCGAGCGCGAGCGACGGCGGCGCCGCGGCGCGCGTGCGGGGCCGGGGCGCCGGCGCCGCCTTCGTGGCCTCCGTCGCGGGTGTACCGCGCTCGGCGCTCTGCGGTCGGAAGGCGCGCCCCGCGTCGGCCGGATCGCGGCGGGCGCGCGGGTGCGGCGTCGAGGCGTAGGGCGCGCTCGGCCGATCGCCGGGAATGCGTCCGGGCGCGCTCGGGCGCGGCGCCGCACCGGCTGCGGGGGGCTCGCCGGGCACGCTCGGCGGCGGGGGCGGCGGCTCGGTCTCGGGGCGCCCGTCGGGGCGCTCGACGTACTTGCGACCCGCCGTCGGGATCCGCAGGTAGGAGGCGACGCTCTGCATGTTGTCGTTCGCGTCGACCCAGCGAAAACCGCTCCAGTCGTGGTCCGCGTCGAACAGCGCGGGATACTTGCGGTAGACGCGGTTGAGATCGCGGAGCAGCTTCGAGAGCCCCGCGTGATGGGGGTCGTCGAGGAGCTTCCAGTCGAGCTCGCGCGACTCGATCCACTCGTCCCACTGGCCGATTTCCCCGCCCATGAAGAGCAGCTTCTTGCCGGGGTGCGCCCACATGTGCGCGTAGAGCTCGCGCAGGTTGGCGAACATGCGCCAGCGGTCGCCCGCCATCTTCGAGAGCAGCGACTTCTTCAGGTGCACCACCTCGTCGTGCGACAGCGGCAGGACGTAGCGCTCCGAGAAGGCGTACATGAGCCCGAAGGTGATGAGGTGGTGGTGGAAGCTCCGGAACACCGGATCGAAGCGCATGTACTTCAAGGTGTCGTGCATCCAGCCGAGGTTCCATTTGAAGTCGAAGCCGAGCCCGCCCGTGGCGGTGCGCTGCGTGACGCCCGGCCAGCTCGTCGACTCCTCGGCGATGACGAGCGCGCCGGGGTGTCGCGTGTGCACGGCGTCGGTGAGCTCGCGCACGAACTTCACCGCCGGCAGGTTCTCGTTGCCGCCGAGCTCGTTGGGCACCCAGTCCCACTCGTTCTCGGAGGCGTAGTCGAGGTAGAGCATCGAGGCCACGGCGTCGCAGCGCAGCCCGTCCACGTGGAACTCCTCGAGCCAGTAGAGCGCGTTGGCGACGAGGAAGTTCTTCGTCGCGGGCCGGCCATAGTCGAAGATGTACGTGCCCCACTGCTTGTGCTCGCCCTGGCGCGGGTCCGCGTGCTCGTAGAAGGCCGTGCCGTCGAAGCGCCCGAGCGCCCAGGCGTCCTTGGGAAAGTGCGCCGGCACCCAGTCGAGGATGACGCCGAGGCCGCGCGCGTGGCACCGGTCGACGAAGTAGCGGAAGTCGTCGGGGCTGCCGTAGCGGCTCGTGGGCGCGTAGTAGCCGCCGACCTGGTAGCCCCACGAGCCGTCGTAGGGGTGCTCCATCACCGGCAGGAGCTCGAGGTGCGTGAAGCCGAGGTCCGCCACGTAGTCGACGAGCACGCTCGCGAGCTCGCGGTAGCCGAGCCACTTCTCGGGCAGCTCGTCCTCGGGGTCGATCGCCGCCTCCGCGCCCGCGCGCGGGGGCTCGCCCGGCTTCCTGTGGCGCCACGAGCCGAGGTGCACCTCGTAGACCGCCAGGGGCCGGCGCTCGGCGGGGGCCGCGGCGCGCGCCGCGAGGTGCTCCGCGTCGGTCCACGCGAAGCGGCTGTCGGTGACGCGCGAGGCGTTGCCGGGCCGCAGCTCCATCGCGCGACCGAGCGGGTCGCTCTTCGTGAGCACGGCGCCCTTGGCCGTCAGGATCTCGTACTTGTAGAGCGCACCTGCGCCGAGGTCGGGCAGGAAGATCTCCCAGACGCCGGGTCCGCGGCGACGCATCGCATGGCGGCGCCCGTTCCAGCCGTTCCAGTCGCCGACCACGCTGACGCGCGCGGCCGACGGCGCGAGCACGGAGAAGGCGGTGCCCCGCACGCCCTCGTGCTCGATCACGCGCGCCCCGAGCATGCGCCAGAGCTCGAGGTGCTTGCCTTCCGCGATGAGGTGCAGATCGAGCGCCCCGAGCACGGGGCCGAAGGCGTAGGGGTCGCGCAGGCGGTGGCGCCCGCCCGGCACCGCGAGCTCGAGCTCGTAGCGCACCGGCACGGGGGCGAGCTCGAGCTCGAAGACGCCGCGCCAGTCGATGCGCGCCATCGCGAGGGGCTCGCCACCTTCGGGCACGAGCCATAGGGCGTCGCAGCTCGGCACGCTCGCCCGCACCACCCCGTCGCCCGGCTGGGGCCCGAGCAGCGTGAACGGGTCCGCGAGGCGCGCGTGCACGAGGTCGTCGATCTGTTCGGGGCGGAGCCGGCTCATGGCCGGGGATGGTCGCGCGGCCACGGCGACCGGGCAAGCGGCGCGGGCAGTAGCGTCCGCGTTTCGGCGCGTTACATTCCACATGGAGGTAGCTGCCGTGAAGACCCCGAAGGTACGCCACCGACACGCGCACGCGCAGGGCCGTCCCGACTCGGGGCGCGCGTTTCTGCCCGACACGGACGAGGCCCCCTCCCACACCCGGGTGGACCTCGCCGAGGAGCTCGCCGAGGAGTTCGTGCGAAGTGCGACCTCCGGCGAGGCGTCTTTGCCCGACCTGCTCGAGGAGGAGCAGAGCGAGGAGCTCGGCGGCCCCTTCGTCACCACGTCGGCGGCACGGGAGTTCGCCCTCGGCGCCGACGACTCGAACCCGGCCGGCGCGCTCCGCGAGGCGTTCCCGCGGGCCAACGCCGGCCCGCAGCGCCGCTGACCGCGCGCGTCAGCCGTGAATGGCGGCCTCGACCGGGAGCGAGGCCACGATCTCGCCCTCCAGGCGCGCCAGCTCGCCGAGTCGCCGGAGCGTCGCGGGCTCGTCGCCGCGCACGTCGATGGCGAGCTGCCGCAGCGTGGTGTAGTGGCGCGCCTCGCTCGCGAGGAGCTCGCGGTACAGCGCGGCCTCGGCGTCGTGGCCGCGTCGCTCGAGCTCTTCGGCGAGGAGCTTGAAGCGCTCGCAGCTCCGGGCCTCGATGAGCGCCCCGACGAGCAGCCGGTCCGAGAGCACGTACTTCGTCGCGTCGCCGCGGCAGCTCGTCCGCGCCCGCCGGCGCAGTTCGGCGGCGTAGGCGTCCACGGGCGGCGGGCCGAGCGCCAGGCCCCGCCGCTCGAGCTCCACGAGGACGCGCTCGAAGTGCTCGAGCTCTTCGCGGGCGAGCGCGACGAGCGGCAGGACGGCGTGCGGCGCGTCGAGGCAGCGCGCCGAGAGCGAGAGCGCGCTCGACGCGGCCTTCATCTCGCAGTGGGCGTGGTCCACGAGCACGCGGTCGAGCGCGTCCGCGGCGCAGGGCGCCCAGCGGGGATCGGTGGGGCAGGTGAGGCAGAACACGCGCGGGACCTGTCCTCGGCAGTGTCTATCCGAAACGCGGGCGGCTGTCTCGCGGGCGGTCGGCCGCCCTTGCGCCCCGCGCCGGCGTGCCCATCCTTGCTACCGAGATCGCGGCCCACCGGGCGCGTCCCGGTGTGTCCGAGCGCCCGCGACCGAGCGGCCCAACGGTCCGTCGGGCGCGTGGGGGGCGACTCGTGCGGAGGTGGGGCATGAGGACCATGCGGACCGTACGCCTTGGGGTGACCGCCATCCTCGCGGTCCTCTGCTGCAAGTCCGAGGCGAGCAGCGGCACCACCACGACCGCCGTCGGCCACGGCGGCGGTGGAGGGCTCGTGGGCGGAGCCGGGGGCTCGGGCGGCGGGGCCAGCTGCACCTGGTCACCGAGCGGCAACCCGTGCAGCGCCGACCACTACTGCGACGCGCCCGGCTGCGCAGAGGGGCACTGCGTGCCGCTCGGGGCGAGCGAGAGCCCGAGCCGCGCGCCCGTGTGCGGCTGCAACGGCGCCAACTACTGGAACGCAACCGTGGCGGCGAGCTTCGGCGCGGCCGTGGCGGCGCCGGGCGAGTGCGCGGCGCCCCTCGCCTGCAGCGACATGCTCGCGGAACCGTGCCCGGGCGCGCTCAGCTGCGACCTCTACGCCACGACCGCGGGTGCGTGTGGCGCGCTCACCCACACCGGGCACTGCTGGGGCATGCCCCTCGAGTGCCCCACGCTCGGGTTCGGCGGGATCTTCCGCCCGTGCAGCGATCCGACGCTCCAGCCGTGCCTCGGCGAGTGCGAGGCGATCAAGGCCGAACTGCCCTACTACGCCGACGGCACCTGTCCCGGGTGAAGCTCGGGGCACGGTCTCGCCGTCGCGGCGGGAACATCTGCCGCGCGGGCGTGTCCGACGCTCCACATGGATGCCGCGGTCGAGCCCCCGACGCCCCCCGCGTTCGACGGCTCCGCGCCCGAGCTCGCGCGCCGGCTGCCCCGGCTCGAGCTGCCGTTCGCGCTCGGAGCGGCGCTGTCCGCGTTCCTCGTCGTGACCACGGGCCTCCGCTACGGGCTCGAAGACGTGCGTGTCGGCGCGTTCCTCGCCGTGCTCCTCTGCGCCGCGCCGGTCGGGACCCTGGCGCGCTTCTGCGCGCTTCCCCCGCCGGCGCCGGTGCCGCGCGAGCTCGACACCGACCTCCGGCCGCCGCGGCACCCGTTCCGCCGCCGCTGGCTCGGCCTCGGGGCCGTGTGGGTCGCGGCCGGGATGCTCGTCGCCGGCGTGCTCGGCTACGTGGCGAACGCCGGCCGCATGTACCAGCGCGAGAGCGCCATCGCCTCGATGGGGGTTGGCGCGCTCTGTGCCCTCGCGATCCTGCCCGGTTGCCTCTGGGTCGTGTACAAGGCGCGGGCCGCCGGGCGCGCGCGCCTCGGCTCGATCGTGGCCGCATCCGACCGGCGCGCGGTGTGGGGCGCCTTCGGCCTCGTGCTCGCGGTCGAGTCGCTCGCGGTTCTGCCGAACTGGTTCCTGCACCCCCGCGATCCGTCGCGCTTCGCCACCGAGCCGGTGGCGACCGTCACGGCCGCGCTCGCGCTCGGACTCCTGGGCCTGACCGGCGCGGATCTGCTCGCGCGCCGCCGCCTCACCCGGCTCACCGCCCTCACGGCCTCGCTCGAGGAGCTCGACGCCGAGGTGGCCGAGACGGCACGACACACCGACGTCGGGCTCGGCGCGGAGCTCTACGGTCGCACGCTCATGGGGCAGCGCTACCGGCAGGGGCGCGAGCGCGTCCCCGTGGTGCGCGGCTCGCTCGAACAAGCGTCGCGCGTGCTCGCGGCGAGCGCCGTGGCGAGCGCGTGGCGCGCGCTCGCCGGCTGTGTCGCCGCCGCCCTGCAGCTGTGGGCCGCGAACCGCTGAGCGAGCGCGACTACAGCCTCCAGGCTCCAGGCTCCAGGCTTCGGGCGCGAGAGCGGGAGGCCACAGGGATCCACGCCGCGGCCTCTGTGCCTGATGCCTGAAGCCGGTCGCCTGAAGCCACCGGCGAGGCCACAGGGATCCACGCCGCGGCCTCCGTGCCTGAAGCCTGAAGCCGGTAGCCTGAAGCCACCTAGACGGCGCCGCCCCCCTCGACGCCCGCCTTGGTGCGGCGCAGCTCCTCGAGCTTCTTCTTCCACCACACGGCGTAGTGCGAGTCGCCGAAGCCCATGTCGGCCTGGTGCTGCACGAGTCCCTCGATGATCGCGAGATCGTCGGGGTTGCGCTCGAGCGCCTGCTCCCACACCTTCCCCGTGCCCCCCTTGTGCAGGCCGTTGCGCCACCCGAGCTGGTAGTGGCGGCGCAGGAGGCGCGGGCTCTTCCAGCCGGTCGCCTCGAGCAGCCTGAGCGAGCGCTCGAGCGCCTGCTCCGGCTGGCCCATGGCCTCGAGCGCGAGGATGCAGTTCTCCTCGTGGCGCAGATCGCCGGGCTCGCTCGCCCGGAGCTCCTCGAACAGGGCGAGCGCCTCGGGCCGGCCGAGCAGGCCGTAGCCCGTCTCGATGCGGGTCCAGACGTACGCCGCGCGCTCGTCGCCCACGGCGGCGAGGAAGGCGCCGTAGGCGCGCACGAGCGGGCGGTCGATCTTGCCCTGGTCGAGCGCGCGCTCGATGGGCTCCTCGAAGGCGTGGCGCCCGTCGGCGAAGCGGCCGGCGTCGTGCAGGAGCTTGGCCACGCGTCGCACGAGCTCGGGGAACGCGCCGAGGCGCTCGAGCACGCCGGTGGCCGTGCGACACGCCTCCTCCTTCCGGCCGAGCGCGAGCAGCGCGTCGCAGGCGTCGAGCGCGTGGCGCGGCGCATCGGGCTCGCGCAGGCGTCGCTCCTCGAAGAGGGCGAGCGCCCGGTCGAAGCGCCCGGCCGCGAGCAGGCCGCGGCCGAGCTCGTGCGCTGCAAAGGCGTAGTCGGGCACCTCCGCGAGCGCCTGGCGCAGGAGCGGCTCCGCCTCGTCGGGGCGCTCGAGCCGGAACAGACACGCTCCCGCGAGCGCGCACACCGGGGCCACCTGCGTCGCGCGCTCGAGCGCCGGCGACACGACCGCCCACGCGCCCTTCACGTCGTCGAGCTCGAACAGCACGGCGCCGATCTGCACGCGCAGCCGATCGTTGCCCGGTGCGAGCTCGAGCGCGCGCGCGAAGGCGGCGTCGGCGTCGCCGCGGCGCCCGAGCGACACGAGGCAGCGGCCGCGCGCCACCGCGGCGCGCGCGTTGCCGGGGTCGCGCGCGAGCGCGCGGTCGAAGCACGCCAGGGCCTCGCCGGAGCGCCCGGCGAGCTCGTGGTAGAGGCCCTGGTTCTCGTGGTTCCGGGCGTCGTCGGGGTCGAGCGCGAGCGCGAGCTCGACGAAGTGCCGCGCACGGTCACGCCGCTTCTGATCGAGGTACGCCGCGGCGAGCGACTCGTGGGCCTCGACGTGACCGGGGTCGCGCAGCAATGCCGCGTGGAAGAGCTCCACCGCCCGCTCGTGCTCGCCCGCGGCGGCCGCACATTGCCCGAGGTACCAGACGTTGTCGGCGTCACCGGGGTCGCGCTCGTGGGCGGCGCGGAAGTCGTCGCGTGCCTCGGCGAGGCGGCCGGCCCGGAGGGCGAGCCGGCCCGAGAACTGCCGCGGCCACTCGGCTCCGGAGACGCGCGTCCGTGCCGCCTCGACGAGCGCGGTCACCGCGGCGAGGCCGTCCGCGGGGCTCCCGTCGGCGGCGAGCCGGCCGAGCGCGGCCTCGAGCCGCCCGATCGCGCCGAGCTCGCGCTCGGGGGCGAGCTCGAGGGCGCGCTCGAAGCACGCGCGGGCGGCGTCCCACTCGCGCGCCCGCAGGTGCCGCAGGCCGTCCTCCGTCGCGAGCACGCTCGGGCTGTCGACGACGCCGAGCTCGTCGAGCGCGGCGCGGCGCGCGGCGTCGTCCGCGGGCACGACCACGAGGGCGCCGTGGCCGAACACGCCGCGCAGCCGGTCGAGCTCCTCGTAGGGCGTCTCGCGCGGGCCGAGCTGCATCGGATCCTGCACGAGGAGGAGCTCGAGATCGTCGTCGTAGCCGATCGCGAGGGTCACGTGCGAGGTCGTCGAGTACGCCTCCTCGAGCACGACCGGGATGCCTCGGTCGACGAGCGCGCGGATGCCGGCGAGCGTCGCCTCGCAGCGCCGCACGACGAAGCCCTGCGCGAGGAAGAGCTCGCGCAAGGCCCAGGGGGGCGTGCCGCGCGGACCGCGCCGCGGGCCCGTCGCCGGCCGGGCCGAGCAGGAGCGCGCCGAGCCCGAGGGCGGCCGCGGCCTCGAGGGGATCCTTGCGCAGGCAGGCGCGGTACGCGGCGCGTGCCTCGTCGTCGCGCCCCGCCGCGCAGAGGGCGTCGGCGGCTCCGAGCTCGGCGCGCGCGTCGGCTCGGGGCGCTCGGGCGGGGCGGGGCTCGGCGAGGCGCTCGAGCGCGGCCGCGGCGAGCGGGGCCGCCTTGCGCTTCTTCTGGACGATCGCCTCGAAGATGGCGCGGGCGCGCGCCGGGTCGCCGAGCTCCCGCGCGACGAGGCCCTCGTGGTAGTGCCCCGG
>JACRDA010000462.1 GCA_016212965.1 Myxococcales bacterium | reverse complement strand
CGAGGCGCTTCTTCTCGGCGAGGGCGTCCTCGACGTGGCTCGGGTGCACGAAGGCGCCCGCCACCTTGCCGCAGGGCGGCGAGAGGCGGTTCGCGAGCGCGCGCCGGTACTCGCGCGCGAGAAAGCCGTCCTCGAGGCCGACGTCGATGTGGCTCCAGGGCAGACGCGCCGTGACGGGGAGCGTGCCGAGGTAGCGGCCTTGCTCGACGTCGTGAGCCGCGAGCGCCTGCTCCCAGAGCGGCAGGCGCAGCTCGTCGTCCCACGAGTCGAAGCGCGCGCCCGCGCGCCAGGCGTGCTCGATGACGTCCGCGATGCGCCGGTCGCCGCGCGCGAGAATGCCCTCGAGCACGCTCCCGTCCGCGGCGTGGGTGCGGAGGCGCACGGCCCGGGCCGCACGGCGGTCCTGACCCTGGGCGGCCTCGCGCAGGACCTCCCGCAGCAGGCCCTGCTTGCGCTCGACCTCGGCGAGCGGGTCCATCGCGGCCCACTGGAACGGCGTGTGGGGCTTCGGCACGTGGGTCGAGGCCGAGACCGTCACCTCCACGCGACCCTCGTTGTGACCGCCCGCCCGCGCCGCGCGCCGTCCCGTGCCGGCGGCGCGGATCCCGGTCTCGGCGATGCCGCGCACGTCCGAGTCCTCCTCGGTCGGCAGGCCGATCATGAAGTAGAGCTTCATCTTGGTGAAGCCGCGGGAAAAGATGCGCTCGGCCGACTCCTCGAGCTGCGCCTCGGTGACGTTCTTGTTGACGACGTCGCGCATGCGCTGCGAGCCGGCCTCGGGCGCGAAGGTGAGCCCGCCAGCGCGCACGCGCGCGAGCTCGTCGAGCAGCTCCGGCGCGAGCCCGTAGGCGCGGAGCGACGAGACCGAGAGCGACACGCGCTCGGCCGCGAGCTTCGGGGCGAGCTTCTGGATGAGCGGGTGGATGTACGAGACGTCGGCGGTCGAGAGCGCCGTCAACGACACCTCGTCGTTGCCGCTCTTCGCGACGGCCGAGAGCACGGTGGCGAGCACCTCCTCGGGATCGCGCTCCTGCACGGGCCGGTAGATCATGCCCGCCTGGCAGAAGCGGCAGCCCTCGGTGCAGCCGCGCGTGATCTCGATGGATGTGCGCTCGAAGATTGCCTCGGGGCCGCCCGTCGGCCCGTGGTCGGGGAACGGATAGTCCGCGAGGCGCACCATGGTGCGCTTCACCGGGAACGGTACGCCGGCCGCGGCGTCGGCCTCGGTGGGAGGATCCACGACGAGGAGACCGGTGGCCGGCTCGGGCGAGGCCCCGTAGAGCGCCGGCACGTAGACGCCGCCGAGCCGCGCGAGCGCGCGCAGGCGCTCGCGCCGCGACTGGCCCTCGGCCCGGAGGCGCACCCAGGCGAGCGCGAGCTCGGTCGACTTCGCCTCGCCGTCGCCGACGACGAAGGCGTCGATGAAGGGCGCGAGCGGCTCGGGGTGGGTGGCGTTCGGGCCGCCGGCGACGACGAGCGGGGCGTCCTCGCCGCGGTCGGCGCTCCGGACGGCGAGCCCGCCGAGCTCGAGCATGTTGAGGACGTTCGTGTAGGTGAGCTCGAACTGGAGCGAGAAGCCGACCACGTCGAAGTCGCGAAGCGGCCGGTAGCTCTCGAGCGACACGAGCGGGAGCCCGCGCGCCCGGAGCTCCGCCTCGACGTCCTTCCACGGCGCGTAGCAACGCTCGGCGAGCGTGCGCGGATCGTCGTTGAGGATGCGGTAGAGGATGCGAAGGCCGAGGTGGCTCATCCCGATGTCGTAGATGTCGGGAAAGCAGAGACACACGCGCGCCTCGGCCGACGCCCAGTCGCGCCGCGCGACCCCGGCCTCGCCGCCCGTGTAGCGCGCGGGCTTCAAGACGCGGTCGAGAAAGTCGGCGTACGGGTGCGGTGCTCGGGGCGAGCTCGGTGCCATGACCATGACGGAGCGCTCCCGTAGCACACGCGGGCCCCCGCACCAGGCGCGGACCGCCCTTGCCGGTCGTCCCGCGACCCACTACCGTTCTCTGTTCCATGCCCGGGCCTTTCCGCCTCGTCACCGAGCTCGAGCCGCGCGGCGATCAGCCGACCGCCATCGCCGAGCTCTGCGCGGGGCTCGAGCGCTCCGAGCGCTTCCAGTGCCTGCTCGGCGTGACGGGCAGCGGCAAGACCTTCACCGCGGCCAAGGTCATCGAGCACTACGGCCGGCCGGCGCTCATCGTCGCGCCCAACAAGACGCTCGCGGCGCAGCTCTACGGCGAGATGCGCGAGCTCTTCCCGCACAACGCCGTCCACTACTTCGTCAGCTACTACGACTACTACCAGCCCGAGGCGTACATCCCCTCGACGGATACCTTCATCGAGAAGGACGCCATCATCAACGACGCCATCGACCGCATGCGCCATGCGGCGACGCACGCCCTCCTGTCGCGCGAGGACGTCATCATCGTGGCGTCGGTGAGCTGCATCTACGGCATGGGCTCGGCCGAGAGCTACCGCGGCATGCTGATCGAGCTCGTCAAGGGTGCAGAGCTCGCGCGCGACGACCTCCTGCGCAAGCTCGTCGACATCCAGTACGACCGCAACGACGTCGATTTCCACCGCGGCACCTTCCGCGTGCGCGGCGACGTCATCGAGATCTTTCCGGCCTACGAGGAGGCGACCGCCATCCGGGTCGAGCTGTGGGGCGACGAGATCGAGGCCATCCGCGAGATCGACCCCCTGCGCGGGCGCGTGAAGGGCGAGCTCGAGCGCTACGCCATCTTTCCGGGCTCGCACTACGTGACCGAGCGCGAGCAGCGCGCGCGCGCCATCGAGTCGATCCGCGCGGAGCTCCACGAGCGACTCGGCGAGCTCGATCGCAACGCGCGCCTGCTCGAGAAGCAGCGGCTCTCGGAGCGCACGGCCTACGACCTCGAGATGCTCGAGCAGATGGGCTTCTGCAACGGCATCGAGAACTACTCGCGCCACATCTCGGGCCGGCGCGCGGGCGAGCCGCCGCCGACGCTCATCGACTACTTTCCGAAGGACTATCTGCTCATCATCGACGAGTCGCACCAGACGGTGCCGCAGCTCGGCTCCATGTACAAGGGCGACCGCTCGCGCAAGGAGACCCTGGTCGAGCACGGCTTCCGGCTGCCGAGCGCGCTCGACAACCGGCCGCTGCGCTTCGAGGAGCTCGAGGGGTACTTCCGGCGCGTCCTGTTCGTGAGCGCCACGCCGGGCGCCTACGAGCTCGAGCACACGAAGGGCGTCGTAGTGGAGCAGATCATCCGCCCGACGGGCCTCGTCGACCCCGCGATCGTCGTCCGCCCGGTGCAGGGCCAGGTCGACGAGCTGCTGCTCCACATCCGCGAGCGCGTGAAGGTCGGCGAGCGCGTGCTCGTCACGACGCTGACCAAGCGCATGGCCGAGGATCTCACCGAGTACTACGCCGAGCTCGGGGTGCGTGTTCGCTATCTGCACTCCGACATCGACACGCTCGAGCGCGTGGAAATCCTGCGCGACCTCCGGCGCGGCGAGTTCGACGTGCTCGTCGGCATCAACCTGTTGCGCGAGGGGCTCGATCTGCCCGAGGTGTCGCTCGTCGCCATCCTCGACGCCGACAAGGAGGGCTTCCTCCGGAGCGGGCGCTCGCTCATCCAGACCATCGGCCGGGCGGCGCGCAACGTGCGCGGGACCGTGCTCATGTTCGCCGACCGCGAGACGGACGCCATGGCCCAGGCGATCGGCGAGACGAACCGGCGCCGCGCCATCCAGGTCGCGTACAACGAGGCGCACGGCATCACGCCGACCACGGTCATCAAGGCCATCCACGACATGTCGCCGACGAGCGGCAACCGCGACTACTACGCGGTCGGGCGCGACGGCGGCCCGAGCCGGCCGCGCCCTGGCAAGGGCGAAAAGGAGAGCGAGGCCGACCTCGCCGAGCACGTCGAGAGCCTGCGCCAGCAGATGTTCGCGGCGGCCGAGAGCCTCGAGTTCGAGAAGGCGGCGCGCTTGCGCGACGAGCTGCGCGTGCTGCGCGAAGAGCACGGCGACGCCGTCGGGCCCTCGGGGGGCGAGGCGCGCTCGCCCGCCAGCCCGACCCGCGGCGGGCGCGGCGCCGCGGCACGCGCCGGAGCCGGCCGGGGTGGGCCCGGAGGGCGCTCGGCGG
>JACRDA010000461.1 GCA_016212965.1 Myxococcales bacterium | reverse complement strand
GCCCGCCCTACCGGCTTCCTGTTCATCTCCTCTCTTCTCTCGCTCGGCGACGCTGTCTCCACCGACTCGCGGTGGTCGCGAGGATCGAGTTACTGCCCTGGCAAACCGCGCGGCTCGGCGCCCGTGCCGAGCTCCGTGGTTGGCTCGTTCTGGGTCCTTGCCTAGAACACGAGGTCGCCGCAGTGCCCGCCGCCGGGCGTGGCGTCGGGCTGGCAGCCGCTCGGCCCGATCGTGTTGCAGGGCGTGCCGCAGTCGTAGGGTCCGCAGCCGGCGGCCGTCCAGGCCTGGTAGGCCTGCGTCGCGGCGGCGACCGCCGCGGCCTCGAGCTCGTTGGCCACCTGCGAGCACGCGCAGGTGTCGTGGATGGTCGCCGTGCCGCTGCACTGCACGACGCCGAGCAGCGGGTTGCAGCTCTGCGCAGCGTCGTTCTTCGCGAGCAGGTCTTGCTCGAGCTCCGCGCAGCTCGGCGGGGGGGCGGACCCGCCGGCGCCTCCGGCGGCGTCGATCACGGCCTTGCCCCCGCAAGCAGAAAGAGCGAGCCCGAGCGCGCAGCCGAGCCCGAAGAAGCGTGATTGCATGGCGCCGAGCCTGCTGCCCGGGCCCCGCGCCGTCAACTGCCGGACACGGCGCGCAGCCCGGGTCAAGGGCAGGCGCCGGCGGGTGGCGCCGCGCCCGGCGTGCGCGCTACGAGCGTCTTCCACGTCGCGGCGCAGGGCTCGCTCGTCTCGTCGTGGCCCGCGAGGCCGTTGCCGCCGAAGGCCTTCTCCGCGCCCTCGCTCGAGTCGCAGCGCTGCAGGCTCGAGCCCGCCGCCGGCGCGGGCGCGACGCTCTGCGCGGCCGCGGGCGTGTCGGCCGCGTAGCTCTGGCCGCTCAGGGTGATCCCGCTCTTGTCGGCCGCGTGGACGGCGCTGCCGTAGAGCACGTAGTCGAGGTCGTCCACGAGGGCCGACTGCCCGTCCCAGCCGAAGAGCACGAGCATCTCGTCCGTGTTGGTGAGCCCCGAGGTCGAGCCGTGCTCGCCGAGCATGTCGGGTGCCCCGGCGTCGGCGGGGTCGCAGTCGTAGTCCGGGGCCTTGCCGTAGCTCGCCGCGAAGCCGGCCGCCCCGTGCAGCGACACGACCGCGAAGGCGCGGGCGCCGAGGCTGGCGCCGGCGGGGAAGTGGATGCGGAAATCGCTCGCCACAGGGGCGCCGCCGCCGACCGTGATGGCGTGGTAGCCGCCGTAGTCGGCGAGGTAGACGCGCTCGAGGCTCACGCTGGCGGCGGTCGGATTGTAGATCTCGACGAGCTCGTCGCCGGTCGGCGCCACGACGACCTCGCTCAGGAGCAGGTGCGGGGCGTCGGCGCGGCACGCGTAGCAACCGTCGAAGGCTGCGACGTTGGCGTCGTCGCACGCCTCGGCGCCGTTGACGTGTCCGTCGCCGCAGCTCGGGGCGGCGCACACCGTGTTGACGCACACCCCGCTCTGGCAGTCGTCGCCGGCGACGCAGTGCAGTCCGTCGGCACACGGGCCGCAATCGCCGCCGCAGTCGACGTCCGTCTCGCTGCCGTTCGGGGCCCCGTCGCCGCAGTGCGCCGCCACGCACAGGCCGTCCTGACAGATGCCCGTCGTGCACGCCGCCCCGGGCGCGCACTCGACGCACCGTCCGGAGCCGTCGCACACGAGGCCGCCGTCCTCGCTACAGGTCGTGAGCACCGGCGCGTAGATCATGTCGCAGAGGCCGAACCCGCACACCCGGTAGGCGCAGGTCGAGTCGCTCCCGGGGCAATCGCTCGCGTGGCTGCACTCGCCGGTCTGCGTCGTCGTGCCGGTGGCGCCGCCGCCGCCACCCGCGCCGGCGCTGCCGTCGGCGCAGGCCCCCGCTGCGCCGAGCACGGCGACGAGGGCGAGCGAGGCGCGGAGGCGCGTGCGGCTCATGCGCTCATGGTAGTGCGGCGGCGGCACGATTCACGACAAAGTCCGGCGTCGCGCCGCGCGCTGCCGCAGCTGCTTCTGCACGGCGTCGCCGAGGCGCACCGCGAACAGGAGCCCGAGCACGGCGCCGTACACGAGCGGCTCGGTCGTGTCCTTCTTCACCCGGATGAAGAAGTGCACGACGCCGAGCACGCCCGCGACGTAGGCCAGCCGGTGCAGCCAGCGCCAGCGCCGGGGCCCGAGCCGCTGCAGGGCGCGCTTCGTCGAGGTCACGGCGAGCGGCACGAGCACGACGAGCGCCGCGAAGCCCACGGTGACGAAGGGCCGCTCGGTGACGTCCGCCACGACGGCGCCGAGCGCGAGCTCGCGGTCGAGCACCAGGTAGACGAGGAAGTGCGCGAGCGCCGAGAAGAACGCGAACAGGCCGAGCGTGCGCCGGACGGCGATGGGCCACTTCCAGCCGAGCAGGATCTTGAGCGGCGTGCAGGCGAGCGAGGCGACGAGGAACACGAGCGTCACCAGGCCGAGCTGGTTCAGGAGCTCGGCGACCGGATCGGCGCCGAGCGTGCCGCCGAGGGCGCGCACGCCGAGCAGAACGAAGGGCGCGAGCGAGCCGGCGACGACCGCGGGCTCGAGCCAGGACCGGGGATTCGCCACGCTGCCTCCTCAGAAGTGCCGGCGCAGATCGAGGTCCGCGTACAGGCCCGCCACGTGCTCGGCGTAGCCGATGAAGGGCAGGGTCGGTCGGCGCCCCGACTCGCCGATGCGCCGCTCGCTCGCCTGGCTCCAGCGCGGGTGGTCGACCGCAGGGTTCACGTTCGCGTAAAAGCCGTACTCGTCCGGGGCGGCCTCGTTCCAGGTCGTGCGGGGCCACTCCTCGACGAGTCGCAGGCGCACGATCGATTTCACGCCCTTGAAGCCGTACTTCCACGGGACGACCAGGCGGAGCGGCGCGCCGTTCTGGCCCGGCAGCGCGCGGCCGTAGAGACCGACCGCGAGGAGCGTGAGCGGGTGCATGGCCTCGTCCATGCGGAGGGCCTCGACGTACGGCCACGGCAGCACGTCGTCGCGCTGCCCGGGGAGCTGCTCGGGGTCCATCAGCGTCGTCAGCTCGACGTAGCGGGCGCGCGAGGTCGGCTCGAGGCGCTTCACGAGCGCGCCGAGCGGGAAGCCGAGCCAGGGGATCACCATCGACCAGGCCTCGACGCAGCGCATGCGGTAGACGCGCTCCTCGAGCGCGAACCAGCCGAGCACCTCGTCGAGGTCGAGGCGCCGCGGACGCGCGAGCTCGCCTCCGACCTCGAGCGTCCACGGCCGGGTCCGCAGGCTGCCGGCGTGGCGCGCCGGGTCGGTCTTGCGCAGGCCGAGCTCGTAGTAGTTGTTGTGGGTCGTGACCTTCTCGAACGGGGTCCGGGGCTCGTCGGTGTCGAAGTCGGCCGGGGGCTCCGCGCGCGCGCGCCCCGCGAGCGGATCGGGGCCGACGGGCACCTCGACGTCCGGCGGGTCGGCCGCGCCGCGGTTCATGAGGGCCACGAGCGAGCCGCCCCAGACGGCGCTCGCGCCGACGAAGAGGCCGGCCTGCTTCAGCCACTCGCGTCGCCGCAGGTACAGCTTCTCGGGGGTGAGCTCGGAGCTCGGGGGCTCCTTCGGGCGCAGCTTCATGGGCGTCCACCTCGATCGCCGGTACCGCCTGCACGACGCAGCCGTGGCCGGCCCGTGCCGCCGGAGCCGTCCGGCGCACGCAGCGTTCCCGGCTCCAGCATACGCCGCCGCGGGACGGGCGGTTACGCCGCTCCGCGCGCCGCGGGACCTGTGGCACGCTCGCCGCGATGCCCGACACGCGTCGCCACCGCGGCCCTCACGCCCACGATGCGGAGTGGTTCGGCGCCGAGGTCGAGCGCGCGCTCCGCACGGCGGTGTCGGAGCTGTCCTGGCTGCTCGGACGCGGCTACGCACCCGACTCGGCGCTGAAGCTCGTCGGAGACCGGCACGCGCTCACCGCGCGCCAGCGGCAGGCCCTGCGGCGCGGCGCGTGCAGCGACGCCGACCGCGACGCGCGCGCCCTGCGCCGCTTGCCGGTGCCGCCCGCCGTCCCGCGGCTCGCCGTCGACGGCTACAACGTGCTCATCACCGTCGAGAGCGCCCTGTCGGGCGCGCTCGTGCTCGACTGCCGCGACGGGGCCTGCCGCGATCTCGCGAGCCTGCACGGCACCTGGCGCCGCGTCGACGAGACGGCGCGCGCCGTCTCCCGCGTGGGCGCCGTGTGCGACGCGTGGGGTCTCGGGGCGGCGTGCTGGTACCTCGACCGCCCGGTGTCGAACAGCGGGCGCCTCGCGGCCTTGCTCACCCGGGAGCTCGCGTCGCAGCGCTGCCTCCACACGGTCTCGCTCTCGGACAACCCCGACCGCGAGCTCGTCGCGCTCGGGCTGCCGGTGGCGTCGAGCGACTCGTGGGTGCTCGATCGGGCGCCGGCCTGGGTCGATCTGCCCGGCGCCGTGATCGACGCCCACGTGCCCGGTGCCTGGCGCCTCGCGCTCGGCGCCTAGGCGTGCGCGCTCAGGGCGTGGGCGTGGGCGGCGGCGGGGTCGCGCTCGTGAACGTGAACGGGTAGCGCACGGTCACGATGCCCCCGCCGGTCGGCTGCGGGAAGGTCATGCCCGACAGCACGCCCCGGATGCAGGCCTCGAGCTCGGCGGGGCCGCTGCCTTGGTCACCACGTGAAAAACGTGGCACACGTAAACACGTGAGCTCAGGCCGCAACATCACCCTGACCATCGACGACGACACCCTGCGCGAGGCGCGCATCCTCGCGGCGCAGGAGGGCCTGTCCGTCTCGGCGTTGCTCCGCCGCGAGCTCGGCCACCTCGTCGAGCAGCAACGCGGCTACGCCAGGGCCAAGGAGTCGGCGCTACGCCGCCTTGGCCGCCGCCAATCGCTCGGCGTCGGCACTCCCTGGACGCGCGAGGAGGTTCATGACCGTGAGAAGCTTCGTTGACACCAGCGTGCTGGTGTACGCGGAGGACCGCGACGCGGGGCCCAAGCACCGGGTCGCGCGCGACCTGCTCGTGGAGCTCTGGAACAGCCGGCAAGGGGTCGTGAGCGTTCAGGTCCTCCAGGAATTCTACGTCGCCGTCACGAAGAAGCCGAAGAGGCCCTTGCGTCCGGCCAAGGCGCTGGAGATCGTTCGCGAGTACCTGACCTGGCAGGTCGTCGAGAACACTCCGGAGTTGCTCGTCGCGGCGGTCGAGCTTCACCAGAAGGCGCACCTGTCGTTCTGGGATGCCGCCGTCGTGCAGGCGGCGATCGAGGCGGGGTGCTCCCGGCTGTATACCGAGGATCTCAACCCGGGGCAGCGCTTCGGCGGCGTGGTCCTCGAGAACCCGTTCGCGGCCCGAGGTTGACCGAACCGCGCCGTCCCGCTGGGCCGGGCGCGAGCAGGTCACCACGGACGCGCTCGGTGGACCCCGTCCGACTTGGGCAGCGGCCCAGCGTCGGACGCTGCGCGGCTCAGGGTTCAGGGCGTGGGCGTGGGCGTGGGCGTGGGCGTGGGCGGGGTCGCGCTCGTGAACGTGAACGGGTAGCGCACGGTCACGATGCCCCCGCCGGTCGGCTGCGGGAAGGTCATGCCCGCGAGCACGCCCCGGATGCAGGCCTTGAGCTCGGCGGGGCCGCTGCCGTCGGCGGAGGCCGCCTTCACCGCGCCGTCCGCTCCGATGGTGAACGCCGCGACGAGCCGCGCCTCGAGGTTCGGGCTCGTGAGGAGCGCGCGCTCGTAGCAGTAGCGCATCTTCGCCGTGTGCCGCCGCACGATGCGCTGCGCGATGGCCGGATCCATCGAGCCGACCGCGGTCGCGGCGCCGGGGCGCACCGCTGAGCTCGGTCGGGTGGAGCCCTGGAGCCTCGCCGCGCTGGTGCCGTAGCCCGGGCCCGTCCCCGTGCCGGTGCCGTGCCCGAGGGTGCCGAGCGAGCCGAGCCCGATGGTGCCGGTCCCGGTGCCGCCGCCTCCGAGGCCGAGCCCGCCGGTGCCCGGCCCGTTGCCGATGCCACTGATGCCACTCGCGCCAAAGGCGCCTGTGAGCGCGTCGGCGAGCGCGACGCCGTGCGCCTCGCCGAGCAGGCTCGCGAAGGCCCCGCAGCTCTCGCCGGGCTGGCAGGGCTCGAGGCGTCCGGCGACGGTGTCGTCCGTGGTCTCCGCCTCGTCGGTCGCGGCGTCGTCGAGCGCCGCCTCCGGTGGCTCGGCCTCGACCGGAGGCAGCTCGACCTCGACGACGGGCGTGGGGAGCGAGCCGGTCGCGCCGGTCGCGACGGGCGCTGGAGGCGCGCTCGGCACGGAGGCGTCGCTCGGCAAGGCACCGGCCTGCGCCGCGCAGCCGAGCGCCGCGAAGGCGAGCCAGGGCAGGACACGAACGGAGCTCATGGCCAGAGGTATACGCCGTCGGCGGCGCTTGGCTACCTCCCGGTGGCGGCCGGGCGCCTCAGGAGCCGTCCGACCAAGCGCGCGCCGAAGATGACTCTGACAGTCGTCCACGCGCGCTCGTCCAAGTCGCCATGTCCGCTGCGGTGAGCTAGACGGCCTCGGTGGCGGCCTGCTTGAATGGGGGTCATGGCGGGACGCGACGACATCGAGCGCGAGCTCCGCGACATCGACGCCGCCCACCTCGGGGAGGGCTCCCGTCTCCGCGACGCTGCGTCGCTCCACGCGGTCGTCGCGCGCCTGCGAGCCGCCGCCCCGAAGGCAGCGGCCGGCGGGGAGACGCTCCTCGAGAGCGCGGTCGCGCTGCGGCTCACGTTCTACGAGGCGCTCGTCGAGGTAGCGCGCGGCGTCCGCGACGCCGAGTACTTCGGCCCCATGGAGAGCCGAAGCACGGCGCTCGTCTTCGAGCGCCACGCGCGCCATCTGTCGCGACAGCCGGCGGCTACGCGCGATCGCGGCTTCTTGCTCGAGCTCTCGCGCACGCTGACCGAGATAAGAGAGCGGCGGCTCGTCGTCGTGCGCGGCGCCGATCTGCCGCAGGTGCATACCCTGAGCGGCGAGCACGCCCTGACGCGCTCGAGCGCGGGCGCGCAGTTCGTCGCCTACGCGCGCAGCGAAGTCGCCTTCCTCGGCCACGCGATCGCGCGCTACGACGCCGAGATCGCAGGCGTGGAGCGGGCGCGAAGCGAGGGGACCGAGCACACGCGCGTCGGGCACTACGCCGAAGCCGCGAATTGGCAGATGGCCCTCTACACTCGCTACTTCGCCGGACGCGCGCGGCTCACGCGCAGCCCCGACCTGCTCGCGCGCATCGTCGCGGAGCTCCGCGACCTCCGCGCCGCGATGGCCACGCTACGCGACGCGGGGCACGCGAGCGCGACGAACGACCGCAACATCGAGATCATCGGCGGGCGCCTCGACGCCTACGAGCCCGAGCTTGCCGCCATCCGCAGCGCCCAGGGCGCGCTCGAGCCGCGGGCCCTCGCCGCCGAGCTGGCCGCCGAGGCCGAGGCGCTCTACGCCGAGCACCGCGCCGACGCGCCGGCCCGGAGCCTCGAGCGCTCGTGGTTTCGCATCGACGCCCTCGACGAGCTCCGGCGCCGCCTCGAGAGACTCGCGAGACTCGAGGACGACGCCGAGATCGTCGCTGCCGCGCTCACGGCGCGCAGCGCGCAGGCGCGCTGGGTCGAGGAGTACGGCCTCGGCGCGACCGTCCCCCATCGGCCATCGCCCTCGACGGCGTCCCTCGTGACCTGGACGGTGTTGCCTCCGCTCGTCGCCGTGCCCGCGCCCGAGCTCGTCCGCCATCGGTCCTACACGCGCGACGAGGCCGTGGCCGCGTTCGGCGGAGTCGACGGAGCCGTGGTCGCCTGCGACGGGGCGCTCCTCCTCGCGCCGCGGGCGATCGCGTGCGCCGTCACCGCGACGCGCGGCTCCGGCGGTTCATGCTTCGCCTCACCTTCGTCGTTTCGCTGGCGCATCCGCACGAGCGATTACCGCGGCGAGCTCCGGAACGACGCCCCGGTGTGGGCGGACGCTCCGCCGAGCGACCCGCTCCCGACCCACCTCTTCGTACGCCTGCCCGGCGATGACGCCTATTTCTACGCCGGACCCGTCACCTTGACGGGCCATCGCTCCGAGGGGAACACCCAGGTCGCCGAGCTCGGCCTCGAGCAGAAAATTCCGCGCGAAGCCTGGCTCCGTTTCGGAGGCGCCGCCTGGTCCATCGAGGTGAATCACGCGCGCCACACGCTCGCCTCCGGAGCCGTCGACGCCCTCGAGCGCCTCCTCGCCGCGCTCGGCGCACGGACCTTCGGCCATCTGCGGATGACACGCTACGAGGAGGACGCGCTCACGCTGCACACGAACGCGGAGCGCGGCTGGCTCGCCTACGAGCCCCGCGCGTGCGAGCCCGGACGGCACGCGTGCGACGCGGAGGCCGCCCCGGGCTACGAGAGCTTCGAATGCGCCTGCGGCATCGAGCTCGAGGTCCCACGGCGCGACACGATCCCGCGCGAGCGCGCCGTGGCGGCCGCCGTCTCGTTCTTCCGCACCGAGACGCCGCCCGAGTGCTGCAGCGTCGCCGACTGAACGCGGATCGCGCCGGCAGCGGCCGGCTCGGACTCGGGGGGTCGCGCGGCGGCTCGTCGTGGGCGCTCTCGCCGGTGCGGGGGCAGGGTTGTGGGATGCGACGGCGATCGCGCGAGCCACCCAGCTCCGCTTCGGTGTCCTTTCGGCGCGCGACCATCACGACGATAGAGCGGCGCGCGCGAGGTCGCTTCAGCGGGGCGCGGCTCCGCCGCTCGCTGGGAGCGGGGAGAGCATGGTCTGACGATGGCGAACGCGGGCGGGAGCGTCGAGGCGGGGAGCCGGCTCGGCCCTGCGGGCCGCGCCCGTCGCGCCCGCGCGCTTCTCCGTGCGGACGGCGGACCTCGCCGACTGCGGTCGCTGAGCTCGGGTGGTAGCTTCTCGTCGCCGATCTTCAGATCTCGAAATCGAAGAAATCGTGGGGCGCCGGCGGCGCGCCGTCGGGCTGACGGCGGCTCGCGACGCGCAGCCGCGGCGCCTCGAGCGCGACGCGCTGCCCGGGCGGCACGCTGCGCGTGATGAACACGCCGCCGCCGATGACGCTGCCCTGGCCGATGACCGTGTCGCCGCCGAGCACCGTGGCGTTGGCGTAGATCGTGACGTCGTCCTCGACCGTGGGGTGGCGCTTGGCGCCGCGGGCGCCGCGGGCGGCGTGCGGCAGGGACAGCGCGCCCAGCGTCACGCCCTGGTAGAGCTTCACGCGCGCGCCGATGGTCGCGGTCTCGCCGACGACGACGCCGGTGGCGTGGTCGATGAAGAAGCTGTCGCCGATCTCGGCTCCCGGGTGGATGTCGCAGCCGGTCTGGGTGTGCGCCCACTCGCTCATGATGCGCGGCATGAGCGGCACCCCGAGCGTGTGCAGCTCGTGCGCCAGGCGCTGCACGCTCACGGCCAGCAGGCCCGGGTAGGCGAGGATGATCTCGTCGACGCTGCCGGCCGCTGGATCGCCGTCGAAGGCAGCCTGCACGTCCAGCATCAGCTTGCCGCGGATGGTCGGCAGCCCGGCGAGGAAGCGCGACGCGACGGCGCGGCCGTCCTCGCGGCACCGCGGTACATCGAGGCGCCGCGCGGCGTGCGCTCCCGCGCCCGCGCCCGCGCCGCGCTCGC
Organism: Myxococcales bacterium; assembly: GCA_016212965.1. Classification (GTDB taxonomy): domain Bacteria; phylum Myxococcota_A; class Polyangia; order Polyangiales; family Polyangiaceae; genus JACRDA01. The sequence goes on along the minus strand of JACRDA010000461.1, from coordinate 12,126 downwards.
TCACGATCGCCGCCTCGTCCTGGTGACACAGGCAGCGCTCGATCTGCTGCTCGAGGGCGTCGCGCACGGCGGAGACGAGGTTGCCGGTGTGGAACTCGAGGTTCTCCTCGTCGAGATCCTGCCGGCCCCGGAAGCCGGGGTAGAGCAGCTCGAGCAGCATGTGCAGGAGCTCGATGATGGCGTCGCGCGAGGGCACGAAGTGCCGGCCGATGTGCTGGGCGCGGTCGTCGCGACGGTAGCTGTCGATGAGGCCCGCGGCGATCCGGCGGAGCTCGCTCGGTGGGTCGGTGGCGTCGTTCATGTCCGCCTCACACGCCCTTCGCGGCCACGATCTCGTCGAACATGCCCTCGAAGAGCGGGCCCGACAGGTAGCGCTCCCCCGAGTCGGGGAGCACGACGACGATGGTCTTGCCCGCCCAGCGTGGCTCGCGCGCGAGCCGCGCGGCGGCGAACATGGCGGCGCCGCACGACACGCCCGCGAGGATGCCCTCCTCGCGCACCAGCCGGCGCGCCATGGCGATCGCGTCCTCGCTCGACACCGCGGCGACCTCGTCGACGAGCGCGAGCTCGAGATTCTTCGGCACGAAGCCGGCGCCGAGGCCCTGGATCTTGTGCGGCTGCGGCGTGAGCGCCTGCCCGGCGAGCGTCTGCGCGATGACCGGCGAGGTCGCGGGCTCGACCGCCACCGAATGCAGGGCCTTGCCCCGCACGCGCTCGAAGTAGCGGCTCACGCCGGTCAGCGTGCCGCCGGTGCCCACGCCGGCGACGAAGACGTCGACGGCGCCGCCCGTGTCGTCCCAGATCTCGGGGCCGGTGGTGGTCTCGTGGATCTGCGGGTTGGCCGGGTTGTCGAACTGGCGCATGAGCACGTAGCGCCCGGGCTCGGCCGCCGCGAGCGCCTCGGCCCTGGCGATCGCGCCCTTCATGCCCTGCGCGCCGGGCGTGAGCAGCAGCTTGGCGCCGAAGGCCACGAGCACCTTGCGGCGCTCGAGGCTCATGGTCTCGGGCATCGTCAGGATGCACTCGATGCCGCGCGAGGCGCACGCGAACGCGAGCGCGATGCCCGTGTTGCCGCTCGTGGCCTCGACCACGGCCTTGCCCGGGCCGAGCAGACCGCGCGCCTCGGCGTCCCAGACCATCGCCGCGCCGATGCGGCACTTGACCGAGTAGGCGGGGTTGCGGCCCTCGATCTTGGCGAGCACCGTCGCCTGGCCGCCGTCGAGCACGCGCCCGACGCGCACGAGCGGCGTCTTGCCGATGCTCTTCGAGTTGTCGCCGAACACGTGGGGGAAATCGAGCGCCATGGCCGATTCGTAGCACCCCACGACCGCGGCGGGCAGATCCGAGCCGCGCGCGCCCCTCTGCCTGCGCGCTCGCTTCAGCTCGCGGTCGCGGCCTCGGCCTGCGCGTGCGCGAGCTCTCGGCTCGGCCGCGTGCGCGTGCGCGCGCGGTACACCGACCCGAGCACGAGCAGCGCGACGCCGACGGCGAGCAGCACGGGCTGCAGGAAGTGGATCCACCCGAGCATCAGCACCTGCACCGCGATCCAGCCGACGAGGACGGCGCCCACGAGCGCGTGGCCGTGTGCCATGGCTCCGCCGCGGCCCGCGCCGGGCTCTGGCCGGGCGAGCAGCGAGCCGCCGATGACGGCGAGGGGCAGGATGCCGTTCGCCACGAAGAGGACGAGGCCCGGGACGAAGTAGCTCGCGAAGCCGAGCCCGGCGAGCTCGCTCGGCGGCGGGAGGCCCATGGGCGTGCCGTCCGGCTCGGCCAACATGCTGCCGCCGCCGACGAGCGCCCCGATGGCGACGAAGAGCTCGAGCGCGAGCAGCGCCGCCAGCAGGCGCTTGGTGGCGCGGGCGGCGCGGGCGCGCTCCGCCGCGCACAGCGGGAACGTCCCCGCGACCCGGCGCGCGGCGCGGTGCAGGGCGTGCACGGACCCGCCGAAGAACATGAACGGACACTCGCCCGGCACGACCTCGATGTCGCGCTCGCGGCAGTAGCGGAGCGCCTCGGGGCTCACGGCGCCCTCGCCCGCCGCGCGGAAGAGCCAGACGCGCGGCACCCCCGCCGCGCCGCAGTCGCGCACGACCTCCGCGGCCTGCTTCGCCGAGGTCATCACGAGGGCCCCGTCGAGCGCGCCCGGGACGTCTCCCACGCGCGCGTAGGCGTGGCGCCCGTCGATCTTGCCGGCGCTCGGGTGCACCGGCACGACGTCGTAGCCGCGCCCCGCGAGCTCCTGGAAGAGCACGCGGCTGAAGTCCTCCTTGCGCCGCGACACGCCCACGACGGCGATGCGGTGACCGGCGAGGAAGCGATCGACGGCGGTGCGAGTGTCCATATCCGCCGACCGGCAAGGAACGTTCCGGCCGTTGGGACCTGCAACTCATCGAAAACACGGGGTCTTGTGGTCGCGCCGCGCGCAACGCGTGCGCGCCGTGCGCAGCCACGGCGCACCCGCCGTTCGGAGGTGGCGGCCGCACCCGAGCGCCCGCGCTAGCGCCAGTAGAAGCCACCCGCGTGCGAGTCGTGGCCGCGGCCGCGCGGCAGCGCCTGCCAGGCACGGGTCGCGCGGTCGAAGCGCAGGCCGAGCGAGCTCGTCTGCGGACCGTCGGGCGCCGCCGCCGGAACAGGCGCGGACGCGCGCAGCGCCTGCGCCGTCGCCGTCTCTTGCCAGCGGTAGGTGTACGCGACTGCGTAGTCGCCGCTCTCGAGGGCCTCGATGTCGTCGAGCCGCACGAACGCGCGCCTGGCCACGGGCGCGAGGTAGCTCGGACGCCCGAAGAACGTCGCGGGCTTCCACTCGGCCGCGATGGCGCGCCCGCGCTCGGTCACGGCCACGTCGACGCGCGTCGCCCAGTCGCCGCAGCCGTCCGGCGCGGGACACGGCTCGCAGGTGAAGCTCACGATGCCGGCGGCACGGAGGGCAGGGTACGCGGGGCAGCTCGCCTCGAGCGCGCTGCAGCCCTCGTCGCGGTGGTGGAGCGAGGCGCAGGGGCGCGGATCGCCCGGCACCACGGCGATGTCGAGCGTCTCCTCGGCGTCGGCCGCGCGCACCAGCCGCTCGGCGACCTCGGGAGGCGGCACCGCGCGCGTCGCGCAGCCCGCGAGCGCCGTCAGCGCGAGCGCGAGCCGGGCCGTGCGGGGTCGCTGGGGGGCGGTCGGGGGTACGCCACGCGAGCGTAGCATGCGCCCGAGCGTGGCCCGCGCGGGCGCACGGCCGTGACGCCGACCGTCCGGGCGCGCCCAGCGCGCTTCACGCCCGGCGCGCGCGCCCACCGTTCACCGGCGGCCGTAGGCGTGCACGGTGGCGTTCCCGCCCGGCCCGATGCTCTTGTAGCTGTACTTGATGGCGCGGATGTGACGCGCCCCACCGGGCAGATCGAGGTCGCGCGACCAGCCGCCTTCCTGGAAGACGAGGCGCGTGTCCGGCGAGAACTCCTCGTCGTTGCCGAAGACGACCCGCACGTCGAACATCTCGAGCGCGTTGCCCATGACGTGCAGGCGCAGCGCCTTGTAGGCGTTGGTCGGGTTCACGGCCAGGGTGTCGTGGTCGATGGTCATCGCGACGACGCGCGTGCCGAGCAGCTCGTAGCCCGGGTAGGACGGCGCGGGCGCGGCCGGCGCGGCACCCGGGGGCGGAGGCGGAGGCGGCGGCCCCTGCGGCGCCGTCTGGTAGATGGTGCAGGCGCCGAGCGCGGTGGCGAGAACGGTGGACGACAAGGTCAAGTAGACGCTACGCATGAGCCCTCCTCGTGATGCGATACAACACGCCATCCCTTCATACTGCCGCCGACCCGCGGACCGCTAGCGTCGAAATGGTGCTCGTCCCATGAAGCCCGTCGTCGTCACCGGCGCCTTCGGCGCCCTCGGGCGCGCCGTGCTCGCGGAGCTCGCCGCCCGCGGCCTGCCCGCCCGGGCCTTCGATCTGCCGACCGCGCAGAACCGGCTCGTCGCCGCGCGCCTCCGGCGCAGGCACCCGGGCGCGCTCGAGGTCGCGTGGGGCGATGTCACGCGGCCCGCCGACGTCGAGCGCGCGCTCCGCGACGCCTCGGGCGTCATCCACAACGCGGGCGTGCTGCCGCCCGCGACCGAGCGCAACCCGGCGCGCGCACGCGCCGTCAACGTGGGGGGCCTCGAGAACGTGCTCGCGGTGCTCCGCGGCGCACCCGTGCCGCTCGTGTACCCGTCCTCGTACACCGTGTTCGGGCCCGAGGCCGGGCGGCGCGGGCTCGCCACGGCCACGAGCCCGGTCGTCGCGACGGACCACTACACCTCGCACAAGCTCGCGTGCGAGGCCCTGCTCCAGGCGAGCGATGTGCCGTGGACCATCCTGCGCCTCGCGGCCGCGATCGAGGCGAGCGCCTCGGCGACCGATCCCGCGATCCTGCGTCTCATGTTCGAGGTCGATCCCGGTCAGCCGATGGAGATCCTGCACGCCGCGGACGCGGCGCGCGCCGAGGTCGAGGCGCTCGGCTGCGCCCGGGCGCGCGGCAAGGTGCTCTGCGTGGGCGGCGGCAAGCGCTGCCAGATCCGCCAGCGCGATCTCATCGCGCTCCTGCTCCGGGCGCTCGCCATCAAGAGCCTGCCCGAGAGCGCCTTCGGCGACATGCCCTACTACACCTGCTGGCTCGACACCGCCGAGAGCGAGGCGTGGCTCCACTACCAGCGCCACTCCTTCGAGGACGTGGCGCGCGAACTCGGGCGCCGGCTCGCGCCGCTCCGGCCGCTGCTCTGGGCCGCGAGCCCGCTGTCGCGGCAGCTCCTCCTGCGGCTCTCGGGCCCCTACAACGGCCGCCCGCCGGCCGAGCACGCGCGCGAGATCTACGCGGCATGAGCCCCGCGGATCCTGCGCGGCCCGCGCCCGCCCGGCCGCTCGCGCCGAGCGCCCCCTTCACGCCCTTCCGCCTCGGCTCGCTCACGCTCCGCAATCGCATCGTCAAGACCGCGACCTACGAGGGCATGGTGCACGAGGGCCTGCCGACGCCGGCGCTCGTGCGCCACCACCGCGAGCTCGCGGCGGGCGGCACGGCGCTCACCACCGTCGCCTACTGCGCGGTCTCGCCCGACGGGCGCACCTTCTCCGAGCAGCTCGTGATGAGCGAGCGCGCCGTCCCGGCCTACGCCGCGGTGACGGACGCCGTCCACGCCGAGGGGGGCGCCGCAGCCCTGCAGATCGGGCACGCCGGGGGCTTCAGCAAGAACCGCGACCTCCGCGGCCGGCGGGCGCCCCTCGGCCCCTCCTTCGCCGCGAACCCGTACGGCCTCTTGTCCGGCATTCCCTTCGTGTACGCCCTGCGCGAGCCCGATCTGCGCGCCATCGAGGCCGACTTCGTCGCGACCGCCGAGCGCGCGCGGCGTGCCGGCTTCGACGCCGTCGAGCTCCACTTCGGGCACGGCTACCTGCTCTCGCAGCTGCTCTCGCCCGTCACCAACCGGCGCACGGACGCGTACGGCGGCAGCCTCGACAACCGGCTCCGCTTCCCGCTGCGCGTCCTCGCGGCCGTGCGGGCCGCGCTCGGCCCGGGCTTCCCCGTGCTCTGCAAGATGAACCTCGACGACGGTGTGTCGGGCGGGCTCCACATCGACGAGGCCCTCGAGATCGCACGGGCGCTCGAGCGCGGGGGCGCCTCGGCGCTCGTGCTCTCGGGCGGCATGGTGAGTCGCTCGGCCTTCTTCCTCCTGCGCGGCGAGCGCCCGCTCCGCGCCATGATCTCGGTCGAGCCGAAGGCCGCCCAGAAGCTCGCGCTCGCGCTCTTCGGCCCCCTCTTCGTGCGCGCCTACCCCTTCGAGCCGCTCTTCTTCCTGCCGCTCGCGCGCCGCGTCCGGGCGGCCGTGCGCCTGCCGCTCGCGCTCCTCGGCGGCGTGACCTCGCGCGCCGACCTCGAGCGCGCGCTCGCCGAGGGTTTCGAGCTCGTGGCGCTCGGCCGCGCGTTGCTCCACGATCCGGGCTTGCCCGGCAAGTACGCGCGCGGCGAGGCCGAGCGCTCGGGCTGCGAGCCCTGCAACCTCTGCATCGCCGAGATGGACCGCCCCGGTGGCGTGTGCTGCGCGCAGGTGCCCGCGCAGCTCGCGCGCCGCGAGCGCGAGGTCGCGGCGGGCTGGCACCGGCAGGCGGCGGGCTGATCCCGGGGCTCGCTGCCCGAGCTCACGGCCCGAGCTTGGCCACGAAGAGGTCGGTGTCGCTCGCGGAGAGCGGCGTGCCGCCGAAGTCGATGCCGCCCGTGAAGTCGCCCGCGACGAGGATGTTGCGGCTCGCGTCGACGGCCACGGCGGTGGCGCGCTGGTCCCCGCTGCTGCCGAAGGACCTCCCCCAGCGCGGGGCTCCGCCCGGATTGAGCTTGACGACGAAGGCGTCGTCGCCGCCCGCGTTCGCCACCTGCTCGGCCCCGACCATGAACGCGCCGTCGGAGTGACCGACGACGACGATGTCGCCGGCGCCGTCCACGGCGACGTCGCTCGCCCGGTCGTTCCCGGCGCCTCCGAACGACTTCGACCAGAGCGGCGTGCCCGTCGGGGACAGCTTCGCCACGTAGAAGTCGACGCCGCCGGTCGCGCTCATGGGGTCGCCGGGCACGATCTCGAGCGCCGGCACGAAGGTCCCGACGAACACGACGTTGCCCTGTGTGTCCGAGGCGACGGCGGTGGGCGCCACCTCGGAGCCCGGGGTACCGAACCTCACGGCCCAGCCCGTGGCGGCGCTGAGGCTCGTGGCGTCGAAGCTCGCGACGAAGATGTCCGCGGCCTGCGCCACGAGCGGGGTCGCGCCGAAACCGGCCGTCCCGTTGAAGGAGCCCACCATGAAGATGCTCCCGTCGACGGGGCTCCGGGCGGCGCCGGTCGTGAACTGCAGCGCATCGGCGGCGTGGCCCGCGCTCTTCACGAAGGCCCCGCTCGGGCCGTAGCTCGCGAGAAAGACGTCCGTGCCCCCCACCCCGACGGGCCACGGGCCGTCGCCGAGATCGACGTAGGAGTTGTAGTCGCCGACGACCGTGAGGCTCTCGCCCGCGGCCGGGGCCAGCCCCCCCGCGCTCGTGGCGCCGTTGAAGCCGATCTCGTGGCTCGAGCCGAGCGCGCCGGCGCTGCTCCAGCGCGCGACGTAGGCGGCGCTCGTCGCGCCGGCGTCGAGGCCGTACGTGTCCGGCGGCAGGGACATCGTGCCGGTGAAGGTGCCGGTGACGGCGATCGAGCCGCTCGAGAGCGCCGCCACGACCGGCGCGCGGATCTGCTCACCCACGTACCCGTGGGCCCAGGCGCAGGTGCCGCCGGGGCCGAGCTTCGCGACCAGGAGGTCGCTCGTGGTCGTCGCCGCCGGTTGCTCCGCACACCCGAGATCCACGGTCCCGCCGAAGCGCGCGGCGAGGACCACGTTGCCCGCGTCGTCGACGTCGAGGCTCGGGTCCGACTGCACGCCCAAGGCGCCGATCTTCGCGCTCCAGATGTGCTGCCCCGCCACGGGCCCGCCGCCGGAGCCGCCCAGGCCGCCCGCGCCGCCGGAGGCACCGGAGCCGCCGGCGCCGCCCGAGCCACCGGTGCCAGTCGCGGTGCCGCCCGCGCCGGCGCCCGCGTCCGGCGTGCCGGTGCCGACCGTGTAGTCGTCGAGTCCCGCCAGGATGCTGCAGGTTGCCCCGGCCGTGCCGGCGGTGCAGAGGACGAGGAAGCGCAAGACCGCAGCCCGCATCGCCCCAGCTCATTGCACGTGCGCCGCGGCTGTCAAGCTGCGCTTCGCCCGACCAGGGTTGGGCGCAGGAATCGCACGTGCCCGCGGCTCGGCTACGACATCAGCCAGGTCCTGCCGCTGCTCGAGACGCACTCGTGGGGCCTCCTCACGACGCCGGGGCTGCCGAGCTACCGGTCCCACCTGGGCACGCTCCTGCTGGTGGAGCTGTGCGGCAATCTCACGATGTTGCTCATGGCCACGTGGGTCGCGTTCCTGTACTGGTCGAAGTCGCGCTCGTTCCCGGTCATGTTCATCGCCAACACGGCGCTGTGGATCGTGGCGCTCGCCGCTGACCGGGTAGGCACCGACGCCTTGGGCCTCGGAGGCGACGACAAGGGCGCCACGTCAGGCTCGGCGGCCGTCGCGGCCGGCGTGCTCTGGAGCGTCTACATGCTCGTCTCGCGGCGCGTCCGGGCGACGTTCTTGCCCCCACCGGAGCCCGAGGGCGCCGAGCCGGAGCAGGCAGCCGACGTCACCGAAGTTTTCGCCGAGGTTCCCCTTCCGCGCCTCGCAGCGGTGGCCGCCGTGGGGGAGGATCGGATCGTGCTCGTGGAAACACGGGACACACGACCGCCTTGGGCCGACGCACCGCCCGATGACGCGCAGGCGGAGGTCGCGGATGCGGAGCCGCCCGTGGCTGACGACGGCGAGGCGCCGGGCGCGGCGGTTCGCGCGGCGCGGGCGCCGTTGGCGAGTACCCCGGTGTCCCCTGCCGGCGCGCGGGCGAGCGCGCGCCGCGTCCGGATGCAACGGGCTCGCGACGATGAGCCGGAGGGCTCCGACTGAGCGGCTCGTCGGCGCTGGCGCCCCCGCGAGCTCGCGGCCCCGCGTGACGTCGCTCCGCCGCGTCGAGTCGGAGCTCGCCGAGGCAACGGGGCAGGACCCCACGAGCCACGAGCGACGCAGCGCGCCAGGTCGCACACGCCAATCGCCAGCCGCGCTACGGCCGCGCGCTCGCGAGCGCCTCGGCCTCGTGGTCGGCCATGCGGCGGGCGACGGCGGCGGCCTCGAGCCGGTCCGTCCGTCCGTCGCGCACGCCCTCGCAGTGGAGCTGCCAGCCGTCGGCGCGCAGGCGCATGTAGTCGAGCACGCGCCGCACGCGCCCCTCGAGCGCGCGCGGCACGTCGCGCACGGCCTCGAGGCTCGCACGCTCCGCGTTCCACGGGGTGAAGACCGCGCGCTCGAGGCGCGCGCAGCCGTCGGCGTCCGGCCCGGCGAGCCCGCCCGTCGTGTCTGCCGCGAACGCGCTCTCCGCGAGCGGCACGAGCGTGCGCTCGAGCGCCTCGAAGCGCGCGAGCCCGCGCTCGGCCGCGGCCGCGGCGCTCGGCGTCCCGAGCGTGATGCCGACGGCGATGGCGACCGAGGCGAGTGCGACCGAGGCCGCCCACTTCGCCCGCCCGCGCCGCGGCTCGAGGCGGGGCCCGAGCAAGAGGCCCGCCGCGACGCCGAGTCCGAGGCCCCCGAGGTGCGCCGCGAGGCTCGCCTCGGCGAGCCAGAACGAGCCGCCGAGCGACGCCGCACAGACGCCTGCATACGCGCCGACCTGGCGATGGAGGCCCTGTTCCGTGAGGTCCCTCTGCCGCCGCAGGAACACCCCGAGCAGGAGGCCGACGACGCCGAGCACACCCCCGGACGCGCCGACGACCGCCGCGTGCGGCTGCGCGGCCGAGCCGGTGGCCGCCCCCACGAGGCCCGCCCCGAGGTAGGTCGCGAGGAACGTCGTGTTGCCGGCGAGCCGCTCGGCGAGCCGGCCCGCGAGCGCCAGCACGACGAGGTTGTTGCCGAGGTGCCAGAGGCCCGCGTGCGTGACCGTCGAGGTGAGGAGGCGCCACCACGCCCCGTCGGTGTTGAGCGGCGCGAAGCTCGCGCCCCACTCGATGAGATCGTCGCCCGAGGGCGCGAGCGGCGCGACCCCCATCACGATCGCCGCGACGAACACCGCCGCGTTCAGCGCACAGACGAGCGGAGTCACCCAGACGTGCGGCGTCCGGGCGCGCAGGAACGCGAGCGTCGCCACGCGGCGCATGCGCCGCGAGGGCAGGGCGCGGGCGTAGACGTGCGGCGGGGGAGCGGGGGCGGGGGCGGGAGCGGGCGCGGGTGCGGGAGCGGGCGCGGGTGCGGGAGCGGGCGCGGGAGCAGCTGCGGGTGCGGGTGCGGGGGGCACGGGAGGCTCGAGCGCCTAGCGTGGCACGGCGGCGCGGCGTGCAGAACGGCGAGGTGTCGAGGTGTCGGGGGTGCCGGCGTGCCTCCGGGGCCGAGTGAATCGACGCGGCGGGCGGCAAGGCAATTGTAAGTCGGACGGCTTCCAAATAGGCTCATGGACTCGAGATCGCCACGGAGGAGCTTTCCATGAGGACGACCGCGCTGCGACGCTTGCTGGGATCGGGCTTGGCCATCGCCGCGTCTGCGTACGCCACCCACGCTGTGGCCCAGGTGCCGCAGGCCATCACGCAGCAGGGGCGCCTCTACGACGGGAATGGACAACCCGTCACGGGCGCGCTCGACGTCGCCTTCTCGATCTACACGAGCGCGGGCGCCGCGACGTCGATCTGGACGGAAACCCACAACATCACCTTCGACGAGGGGTACTTCTCGGTGACGCTCGGGACGACCACCGCGCTCGACACGACCGTGTTCGACGGCTCGGCGCGTTTCCTGGGCGTCAAGGTCGGCACGGACCCCGAGATGACGCCCCGCGCCGAGGTCAACAGCGTGCCCTACGCGATGCTCGCGGGCGACGTGAACGGCGACATCCATCCGAGCTCGGTCAGCGTCAACGGCGCGATCGTCATCGACAGCAACGGCAACTGGGTGGGCGACGCGAGCGGCCTCGTCGGCGCGACCGGAGCCACGGGACCGGCCGGCGCGAACGGCGCCCTCGGCCCGACGGGACCGGCCGGCGCGACCGGCGCCATCGGCCCGACAGGACCGGCGGGCGCGAACGGCGCCATCGGCCCGACGGGACCGGCGGGCGCGAACGGCGCCATCGGCCCGACGGGTGCCCAGGGTCCGGCGGGCGCGAACGGCGCCGTCGGCCCGACGGGTGCCCAGGGTCCGGCCGGCGCGAACGGCGCCGTCGGCCCCACGGGACCGGCCGGCGCGAACGGCGCGGTCGGCCCGACGGGTGCCCAGGGTCCGGCCGGCGCGGTCGGCGCCGTCGGTCCCACCGGGCCGCAGGGTGCGGCCAACGCTACCGGCACCACGAACACGCTGGCCAAGTTCACGAGCGCCAACGTCCTCGGCAACTCGAACGTGACCGACACCGGCACGACCGTGACCGTGGCCACCCTGCTGAGGGATCCCGTCGCGTTGCGACTCGGGAGCGAGACCGGAACGACGGATGGCCCCAATTACCCGGCCCTCGGCCCGGGCGGCGTGATTGTTCGAAGGATCATGTCGGGAGCCACGCTGCCGACGTCGACGTGCTCTCCTGGCTCGGTACCCGCGGGGTCGGTCGTGGCCAGGTCGCGCTATGCCCAGCTCATTCGCGACGGGTCGAACGGCGGCTTCCAGGTTCAGGCCCTCGGCGGCAGCAACGACGGCTCCTGCGGCGGCATGTGCAACACGATCAGCTGCTATGGCGTCAATGCCAGCGGAGCCGTCGTGGCCAAGACCGTGGCTTTCGCCACGGGCAATCCGGGAACGCCGGTAGCCGTCTACACGGACGCCGAGAACATGGCGAGCTTCCACTGCACCTTCGGCTACTGGGGGCAGTACTTCAGCAACACCGCCGTCGAATTGACCGTGGTCGACCTCGCGCGCAACACGGTCGGGTGCACCCCGAACGATCCGCGCTGGTACGGGTTCCTCACGTCGACGTACAATCAGTGACGCGAAGGGGCGAGGAGCGGTAGGCCGCGGCGAACCGCGTGCTCTCCGCGCGTGTCCCCGGCGCCGAGCGCGGGAGCCGCGTGGTTCTCGTGCCGCCGCATCACGTCTACTTCACGGTCCCGCCACGCACCCACGCCCTGCCGCCGCCCCGGTACGAGAACCCGTACAGGATCCATTTCGCGCCGCTCGGCACGGTCGTGTGGAGGGCGCAGGGCGTGAAGTCCGGGGTCGAGGCGGGGACCTCCTTCGTGTCGTGCGCGAGGAAGCCGCCGTAGGCGAGCTCGCGTTCGGTCTGCACCTTCAGAATGCACATGCCCTCGCCGTCGAGGCCGTCGGTGCGCGCGTCGAAGGCCACGGTCGCGGCCTTGCCGATGAACGGCTGGGCCGCTACGGCGCGCACGAGCGCGACGAAGCGCTGGGAGGCCTCCACCACGGGGTCGAGATCCAGGCACGGCGCCATTCGATCGCGTCGGTGGAATGCTGCCGCGGTGCAAAATGATCGTGTGAGCATACGTGGTTGCGCGAAGACCGCCTGGTGTGGCTGATTGCGGTCATGAACGACGGCACGAAGGCGG
>JACRDA010000459.1 GCA_016212965.1 Myxococcales bacterium | reverse complement strand
AGCTGCCGGCGCACCTCGAGGCGCTGACCCTCGAGCAGTATGCCGGCCTGTGCGCCGAGTGCGCGGTCAACCCCGCGTGGACGGCGCAGATCCAGGCGCGCTACTACATCCGCGACGAGGCGCAGCGCGCCCAGCTCGATCAGCTGTGGCGCCAGCGCCTGGCGGCCGACCCGCGGCTCGGGGACACGTGGCGCTGGCACTACGCGCGCTACGAGCAGTGGGCGCGCGCCCAGCGGCGGTAGGTCTGCGCCGCCACGCAGATGCTCGACGAGGCGCGGCCCAGGGAATCCGCGAGCCCGGGCGGTTCGCTGCGCCTCGCTGCCGACCGCGGTTCGGTGGTGGACGCCATCGCGGCGCAGCGCTGCGGCGCGCCGGCCGGTCCCTAACGCCGAGGCGCGCGCACGCGAGCGCGCGAACACGCCCGGAGCCGCCACCCGTGGCGCGACTTGAATCAAGACAGGGGGTTTGTGGCGGCAAGCGAGCGGCCGAACACGCCCGGAGCCGCCATAAGTGCCGCGTCTTGAATCAAGACAGGGGGTTTGTGGCGGCACGCGAGCGCGCGAACACGCCCGGAGCCGCCATAAGTGGCGCGTCTTGAATCAAGACAGGGGGTTTGTGGCGGCATGCGAGCGGCCCTGCCGACTTCGGTTCGGTGGTGGACGCCATCGCGGCGCAGCTCCGCGGCTCCGCGGCGCGCCGGCCGGTCCCTATCGCCGAGGCGCCCGCCCGTGCGCGCCCGCGTGCGCTTGGGGCGCGAGCAAGGACGGCACGCGCGTCGAGTCGAGAAGGCGTCCTCGTGGGCCAGGTTCCGCGCGGGGCGTCGGTCGAGGCTACTTCGCCGTCACCGTGTGGTGCCTCTGCCAGGCGGCATCGCAGAGGCGAATCTCGAGCTCCTCGCCCCGCGCGATGCGGGTGTGCAGGCCGTCGGCGAGATCCTGGAACCGCTCGAGCACCGCGGGGGTCACGCGCGCGGCCTCCACGACGAACGAGAGCGCGTGACCGGTGGGCGTCTGGGAGTACCTGAGGTCGAGGGCGTTCGTGCCCGCGGCCACGCCCGGCCGCAGCACCTCCGCGACGTGCCGCGCGTCCTGCTCGGTCACGCCCGGCAGGTAGTAGAGGCGGGCGCCGGGCCGCACCTCGACGGAAGGCGGCTGTTGCGCGAGGACGACCGCCAACACGGCTCCGGCGACCGCCGCTGCCCCCGCGAGCCCGAGCCCCGCGGCCGCCCAGCGCGAGACGTTGCGCGTGCCGGCGAGCCGCCGCCGGACGTGCTCTCCCTCGCGCCAGCGCCGGGCGAGCGCCCGCGCGCCCATCACCAAGGCCGAGTGCACAAGCAGCATCATCGCCGAGAGATCGGACGGGAGGACCAGGGCCAGGGCGAACAGTGCGGCGGTCAGCCCGAGCCCGACCAGGAGCGCTACGACCGCGCGGAGCGGTCGCCCGGCCACGCGCTCGTTCCACGCCCACAACACCGCGCCCGCCACGGGGGTTCCGAGGAAGGTAGCAAGGGCGATGGATTCGGGCTCGTACACGGCCGGCCCGCCACCGGCGCCGCCTCCCGCAGTCCACGGCGACGCGCCCTCGGCACGCATGGCAATGGGAACGTCGCCCATGGCGCCTACGGCGCGAGCAGAATCACCTTCACCTGGCTCGGGACGATGCGCGCGCCCGGGCAGTTGGTGGAGTTCTGCAGGGACACGCTCGTGAGGCGCGTGGCCGGCATGCAGCTCACGAGCACCGTGAAGGCCGCCGTCAGGTGCCGGTCCGGGCCCATCACCATGCCCGAGGCGACGCCGGTCGCGACGCCCGCGTTGTCGCCGTTCGACAGGGGCACGACGGTCGCCATGTTGTGGGCCGGCGCGCACATGAAGAGCACGTTGTAGGCCGCGGGCACGCCCATCGGGCCCGTGGCGATGTTCGGGTACGGGATCGGCACCGGTCCGGCCGGCGTCGGCGTCAGGCACACGTCGGGAAAGCCGGTGTCGATGCCCATCATCTGCGAGTTGGCGAACATGGCCGGTCCTCCTGCGCTAGCCGATCGAGATCTGTTCGCCGTCGATGCGCGCGATCTGGCGCGCCACGACCGCGGTGTTCTGGCCCTTCAGGGCCGCCTGCCCCTCGGCGCGGTACTCGATGGTGCCGGCGCGCACCGCGTCCTCGCCGCCCACGTGGCGGAACGAGCGCCCGAGGCGGCTCGTCAGCTGGTCGGCGAAGAAGTCGGCGCACTTCGACACCACCCGCAGCTCTGCGAACTGTCCGAGCACGCTCGCGGCCAGGGCCGTCAGCCGGCCGATGCCGACGCGCGCCTCCTGCGCGTGCACCTCGAGCGCGCGCGCCGCGATCGACGCCTCGCCGGGCGTCACGAGCGAGGCGCCGGTCTCGCCCCGGAGCTCGAGCTTGCCGCTCGCCGCGAGCGTGGCGTCGCCGTCGACCACGAGGCGCGCCGGTCGGCCCGCTGTGCGCTCGAGGACCGCGAGCACGAACGGCTCGGGCACGAGCGTGACGAGCACCCGGTCCGGGGGCTCGGGCGCCAGGAGGCAGCTCGCGGCGCGCCGCGCCTTCACTTGCCGGCGCGACCGCCCCTCGAGCCCGACGACGTAGAGGTCGTTCTCGCGCAGCAGGATGGTGCCCGCCACCACGGTTCCCGATGGCTCGCTCTTGCGTTGTGTGAGTGGCATCGACGTCTCCTCAGTACTTCGAAACGTAGTCCTCGGCGCGCGCCTGCTTCTCGTCGTCGCCGAGCGCCGTGCTCCGGTTCGTGAACACGGTGCCCTCTTCCTTGGTCTTGTGGAAGCGCGCGCGGTAGAGCTTGGCGTTCGAGAAGTCCGCGCGCGTGAGATCGGCGCGCGAGAAGTCGGCGTAGGTGAGGTCCGCCCCCACGAGCTCGGTCTCGACGCAGCAGGCGTCGTGAAACACCGCCTGGTAGAGCGTCGCGCTGCGGAGATCGGCACGCGTCAGGTTCGCCTCGTTGAAAATGGCCTGGTGGAGGTCGGCCCCGCCGAGGCGCGCGTCCGAGAGGTTCGCCTGGCAGAAGAGGCAGTTCTTCGCGTCCGCCTTGCCGAAGTCGGCGCCCGTGAGGTTCGCGCCCTTGAAGTTCGCGTTGCGGAGCTTGGCGCCGCGAAAGCTCGCGCCCACGAGGTCGCACAGCATGAACTGGCAGCGCGCGAGCTCGAAGCCGTCGAAGCACTTCGCCCCGAACTTCGACTCGACGAGGATGGTCATGTGCATGCGCACGCCGTCGAGCACGGCCGTCGTGAAGTCCGCCTGGTAGAAGGTGGTCATCGTGAGCTCGGCCCCGGCGAGCGACATTTCCGGGATCTTCACCTCGAGCATCTGCGTCCGGTCCATCTCGCTGCGCGCGAGGTCGGCGCGCGTGAGGTCGCACTGAATGAAGGCCACGAGCGGCAGCTTGGCGCCCGCGAGCGACGCGCCCGTGAAGTCGCTGCCGTGAAAGCCGACGGCCGTGAGGAGGGCGCCGCCGAGGCGCGCGTTGCGAAAGTCCGAGCTCGAGACGAGCGAGTTCACGAGGTCGACCCCCTCGAGGTCGGTGCCGACGAAGTCGCACTGGGACAGGTTCACCTCGCGCAGGTTGGCCCCGGCGAGCTCGGCGCCGCGGAACGACACCTGGTGGAAGATGCCGCCGGCGAGCTTCGCGCCGCGCAGATCGAGCCCCGCGAGCTCGACGCCCCGCACGACCTCGCCGAAGTGCACGGCGTTCTCGAGGCTAGCGCGGTCCATCCGCCTCCACCTCCTCGGCCTTCGGCTCGACGTAGCGAGGCTCGACGCGGGTGTCGAGCATGAGCGCGTCGGCGATGTTGCTCTTGCCGTCGAAGCGCGCCCGCGAGATGTCGGCGCGCGCCAGGTTCGCGCCGCGCAGATCGGCGCCGCGCAGATCGGCCTTCTGCAGGATGGCACCGAGCAAATCGGCGGCGCGCAGATCGGCGCCCGAGAAATCGGTGCGCGCGCACAGGGCCTGCCGCGCCGAGATGCGGTAGAGCTTGCCCCCCGCGAGGGCGCACTTCGACAGGTCGGCGCCGGTGAGCTTCGCCCCGGTGAAGTCGGCGCCGGTGAGCACCGTGCCGCGCAGGTTCGTGCCGGAGAGGTCGGCGCCGGCGAAGCTCGCCCCCGCGAACGACGACTCGTAGGTGATGACGCCCTTGTGGAACTTCGTGCCGGTGAAGCGCGCCCCGTCGCCGCGCGTCTGGAAGAACTGACAGCGCGACAGATCGCCCTCGGAGAAATCGGTGCCGGTCGCGTTGCACTCGACGAAGATGAGCAGCTCGAGGTGGGCGCCGCGGAACACGATGCGCGACAGATCGACCTTCCACAGGAACATCTTCTCGGCGTCGACGCCCGACATGTCGGCCGCGACGATGTCGACCTCGAGCCAGTGCAGGTTGCGCAGGCGCGCCCCCCGGAGCAGGGTGCCGTCGAGCGTCGCCTTCCAGAGCACCGTGCCGTCGAGGACCGCGCCGGACAGATCGGTGCGGCAGAGCTTCGCCGCACCGAGGTTCGCGCCCGTGAGATTGGCGCCCGCGGCGCGCGTGCCGGTGAGGTCGGCACGCGCCAGCACGGCCTTGTCGAAGTTGCAGCCGGTGAGGTCGGCCCCCGCGAAGCTCGCGCCCTCGAGCAGGGCACCCGAAAAATCGACCCCCGCGAGGTCGAGGCCCGCGAGGTCGACGCGCGTCAGGTTCGCCCGGGCGAGGCTCGTGCCCGAGTCCTTGGCCGCCTGCACGCGGCCCCGCGCCAAGAGCTGCGCCTCCGGGTCGATCGGCCCCGCGGCGGGCATGAGCTGCGCGTAGCGCCGGTAGCTGTCGCGCTGCTGCTCCTCGACGTCGTGGAGCATGCGCTCGAAGGCCGGGTCGGTGAGATCGCGCTCGAGCTCCGCGAGCGGCGCGCCGAGGTGGGCCGACAGGTGCGCCATGTCGTGCAGCATCGCCAGGTGCTCGTCGGCGACGAAGGTCGGGGGGCCGCCGCCCTCGCTGACCGCCTTCTTGGCCTCCTCGTCCCAGTCGAGCCCGAGCTCCTTGAACTTCTCGCGCGAGCGCGCCTCCATGTCGGCCTGCTGCTGCGCGGCGGCCTTGCGCTCCTCGGCGCCGCGCGCCGCGAGCTTCTCGGCGAAGGCGGCGATGGCCTCGATGTCGTTCGGATCGGGCGGCAGCTCGAGCGGGTCGCTCCACGCCACGCCCTGTGCGTCCGGGTCGAAGCCAGCCGCGGCGAGCTTGTCGCGCGCCTCGTCGAGCGCGCGCTTGCGGCCGCGCGCCTGGTTGTCGAGCACCGGCAGATCGAGGTGCAGCATCTCGCCCACGTCGCCGGCGTCGATGCGCGCCGTCCAGCCCGCGCTCTCGGGGGGCATGAGGTCGCGGTCGTTCAGGATGGCGAACACGGCCTTGTCCTTGTCGGTGCGGAGCTCGAGCACGCGCCGGTAGTGCGCGACGTCGCGCGGCTGGCTCGGGTCCTCGGCGGCGAGCATCAGCACCTCGATGTCGTCGGCGTCGTCCTCGCGCACCGGGCACACGCCGCGGAACGACAGGACGGCGCGCCGCAGGTGCGGCACGAAGTGGATCGTGTCGAGCCGGAGCGGCACCTCGGTGAGGGTGCGCGGCGGCTCGCCGCGGCGCGTGACGAAGGCGCGCATCACGAAGCGCTCGAAGCGCCCCTCGATGCGCCCTTCGGGGTGCATGCCCTCGAGCAGGAAGGTCTCGTCGCCGCCGAAGAAGCCCGCGAGCTGCTGGTCCGCGGGCGCGGTGTTGTAATAGTGCGGGTCGAAGTCGACGGCGGGCCCGGG
This sequence comes from Myxococcales bacterium, assembly GCA_016212965.1. Lineage (GTDB taxonomy): Bacteria > Myxococcota_A > Polyangia > Polyangiales > Polyangiaceae > JACRDA01. The sequence continues at coordinate 16,834 of JACRDA010000459.1, read as the reverse complement.
GAACAGCGTCTCGAGCCAGCGCCGATCGTAGGTCCCGACCTTCTCGAAACGCTGCGGCCACGTGACGTCGTAGGGGCCGAAGCCGGCCGGCCGCGGCTGATCGCGCCGCCCCACGATGAGCGCCCTCGGGTCCTCGACGTTCGGCAGGAAGTGCAGCTCGCCGTGGTCGGTCTGCGTGGGTCGGAGCCCCTTGCCGCTCGGGTTGTGGAGGAAGCCCTCGCCGCCGAAGGCGTGCGCCCAGTCGATGGGCATGACCTCGAAGGGCTTGGGCTCGCTCGGCGTGCCCCCCTTCCAGTAGCGGTCGCCGATGACCGCGAGCCGCTTGTCGACGGAGCCGATGCGCACCCGTGCATAGGTGGCCGCGACCTTGGTGCCGGCGGGCGCGCACGCTCGACCGCTCACCAGCACCTCGCCGCACGGCTTCGGCAGCCCCTCGTCGACCACGCCCCCCGGCACCTCCTCGCCGAGCTCCTTCCACAGGCTCATCTCGGTGAGCAGGTGCCGCGGCTCCGCGAGCGGCAGGTACGCGAGACCGGTCACCACCAGGCGCGCCTGGCGGTGGTGCTCGACCACGCGCTGGAGCAGGCCGAGACGCTGCGGCTTGACGACCTTCATGCCCGCTCCGGCATCAGGTGAAGGAGGTCATGCCGGAGATGGCCGCCCACACGGCCTTCATGCCGGCCTTGGGGCCGCCGGAGCGGAAGGTCGCGGCGATCTCCTTGATCTCCGCGGCCTTGTTCTCCATCTTCGCGCCCACCGTCTCGACCTTCACGAGCGTCGCGCCGAGGCTGATGCCGACGCCTTCCATCTTGAAGCCCGTGAACTCCGCCTTCTTGGCGATGTTCCACTCGGAGATGGCGCCGATCCAGCTCTCGTTCGGGTCGGTGACTTCCCACTTCGGCGTCGTGATCTTCACGCCGCCCGGAACGGTCAGCTCGACGCTCGCGATGGTGCCGGTCGTGGCGCCCCAGTCGACGCTCGTGGCGCCGAACTTCAGCGTCGTCGCGCCGAAGTGGATGTAGGCGTCCGAGTCGAAGCCGATTTCTCCGTGCGGCGCCTTCAGCTTCATCTGGCTGTCGGCGTTCATGAGCACGTCGGTCGAGGCAAAGCCGTGGATGTGGGGCGAGCGGATGGTGGCGCCGGCGTCGGCCTTCAGGTTCCACCAGCCGACCACGTGTCGGTCCTCGTTGTTCGTGACGTCGACGGCGAGGAACGCGCCGTACCACTGGCTCGAGTTGCCGGCGACGTTCCACACGTGGGGGCCCGCGTACTGCTCGAGCAGCTTGCCCCCGCCGTAGATGTGGATGTCGCCGCTCACGCTCTGCCACCACTCGGTCTCGACGTTGAAGCCGGCGTTCATGTCCGTGTAGAGGTAGAAGGAGGTCGACACGTCCTGTTGCGTGCAGGCGGTGGCCTGGCCCTCGGGCGGCGCCCCGAACTTGTGGCGCTGGGTCTCGGCGTCGGTGTCGCAGGTCGGCCCACCGAGGAACATCTCGGTCAGCTTGGGCGTGAACAGGTGGATGAACTCCGCGCCCTTGTTGTCCTCGATGGTGATGTGATTGCCGCCGCCCGTGCGGATCATGTTGCGGGTGTGGTTCTTGGCCGTGATCGGGCTCGGTGTCTCGGCGTTCGGCACCACGCCGGCGATGACGGGGCGGTCGGGGTCGCCGCCGAGGAAGGTGAACACCACCTCGGTGCCCTTGCGCAGGGGGAAGTGGAAGCCCTCGGTCGAGCCGCCGTGCGGTTGCATCATGCGCACGAAGGTCGAGGCCTTGCCGTCCGTGAGATCGCTCTCGTCGAAGGTGAAGCGCACGAGGTAGCGCCCCTCGGCGTCGATCTGCGCGTAGATGCTCTCGGCCTCGCCGTCGACGATGCCGTTCTCGTAGCCCCACACGCGCGGTCGCGGCGTCACGCGTGGCGCACGGTACTGGGTGCTCGCCATGATGGCCGTGGCCTCGGCGCGGTACACCTCGGCGTACTTCGGCTTCACGTGGCGGGCGAAGCTCTGCGCCTCGCCGCGGGCGAACAGGTTGCCGTGGTGCTGCACCTCGAGCGCGAGGTAGTCGACGTTGTAGGCGTCGCTCGGGTGGTCCTCGAGCGTCACCGTGTAGCCCGAGCGCAGGCCGAGCCCGTTGCCGACGGCGTGGTAGAGCGTCTCGCGACAGGCGAGCTCCTCGGCGCGGAGCTTGGCGTAGCGCTTGGCCTGGTCGGGGTCGAAGAAGCGCGCCGCGTGCACGTTCACCTCGCCGAAGCCGCGCGCCGTGACGTCGGCGCTCGCCGAGACGTCGAGCGCGGGCTTCAGGTAGTCGTAGTCGCGCAGGTTCACGCGCCCGACGAGTGCGCTCTGCACCACGGCGAAGGAGTCGAAGCACTCCCCGGCGCTCTCGTCCGTGCCGAGCTGCGGGTGGTAGGGCAATTTGCGCGCGAGCAGGGCCTCGTGGGCGCTCTTGTGGTCCACGATGTGGAGCTTCTCGGCGCTGCCGTCCGCGGGGTGCTCGAAGTAGTAGTAGATGCCCTCGTGCTCCATCCAGCGCTGGAGAAAATCGAGGTTGCTCTCCTGGTACTGGATGACGAGCTCCTCCTCGGGGTAGCTGCCCTGGAGCTCGAGCACGAAGTCCGCGGACGTGAGGCCGCTCGCCTCGAGCAGGGTCTTGATGATGTCGGGGACCTTCTTCTTCGTGTAGACGTTGCTGTGGCGCGTGAGGCCGAGCTGCCACAGCTTGGGCCGCAGGGTCGCGTGGTAGAGCGCCATCTCGGGCGTCTGCGCCAGGAGCTCCACCGAGGCGCACAGGCCGTGGAAGGTCATGTGGGTGGCGTCGTCGCGCTCGAGCCGCAGGCTCGCCGGGGCCGGTACGGCCGCCTGGAGGTCGACGGGCTCGCGCGTCGTGAACCAGACGTCGAAGCGGTAGGGCTGCGACACGGCCTCGGCGCCGCGAAAGGCGACGACCCTGGTCTCCCCCAGCTTGTCGGAGCGGAGCTCGGCGAACGACATCTCAATCTCCTCATGCGTGCCGCCCGCGGCGGGCAGCGGTGTCCCTGCGAACGAGAGCGAACGATCAGGCGATCGCGGTCATGCCGGCGACCGCCGACCAGACGGCCTTCATGCCAGCCTTGAACCCACCGGTGCGGAACTGCCCCACGATCTTCTTCAGGTGCGCGGCGTTGTTCTCCGCCTTGGCGCCCACCGTCTCGACCTTGGCGCCGACGGCGCCGATCGCGATCCCCACCCCCTCGATCTTGAGGCCGATGAACTCGGCCTTCTTGGCGAGCTTCCACTCGGAGATGGCGCCGACCCAGGTCTCGGTCGGGTCGGCGACCTCCCACTTCGGGGTCGTGATCTTGGCGCCGCCGGGGATGGTGATCTCGACGCTCGCGATCGTGCCGGTCGTGGCGGCCCAGTCGACGCTGGTCGCCCCGAACTTCAGCGTGGTCGCGCCACAGTGGACGTAGGCGTCCGAGTCGAAGCCGATCTCTCCGTGCGGCGCCTTCAGCTTCATCTCGCTGTCGGCGGTCATGAGCACGTCGGTCGAGGCGAAGCCGTGGATGTGCGGTGAGCGCATGGTGGCGCCGGCGTCGGCCTTCAAGTTCCACCAGCCGACCACGTGGCGGTCCTCGTTGGCGGCGACGTCGACCGCGAGGAACGCGCCGTACCACTTGGCCGAGTTGCCCGCGACGTTCCACACGTGCGGCCCCGCGTACTGCTCGAGCAATTTACCGCCGCCGTAGACGTGGATGTCGCCGTTCACGCTCTGCCACCACTCGGTGTCGACGAGGAAGCCCGCGTTCATATCCGTGTAGAGGTAGAACGACGTCGACACGTCCTGGGTCGTGCAGGCGGTGGCCTGGCCCTCGGGCGGCGCCCCGAACTGGTGGCGCTGCGTCTCGCCGTCCTCGTCGCAGGTCGGCCCGCCCATGAACAGCTCGGTGAGCTTGGGCGTGAACAGGTGGATGAACTCCGCGCCGTGGTTGTCGTCGATGGTGAGGTGATTGCCCCCACCGGTGCGGATCATGTTCTTCGTGTGGTTGGCGGCGGTGATGGGGCTCGGCTTTTCGGCGTTCGGCACGACGCCAGCGATGACCGGCCGGTCGGGGTCGCCGCCGAGGAAGGTGAACACCACCTCGGTGCCCTTGCGCAGCGGGAAGTGGAAGCCCTCGGTCGTGCCGCCGTGGGGCTGCTTCATGCGCACGAAGGTCGAGGCCTTGCCGGCGCCGGGCTCGCTCTCGTCGAAGCCGAACTTCACGACGTAGCGCCCGGCGTCGTCGATCTGCGCGTACTCGCTGTCGGCCTCGCCATCGACGATGCCGTTCTCGTAGCCCCACACGCGCGGCCAGGGTGTCGCGCGCGGCGCCCGGTACTGCGTGCTCGCCGGCACGGCCGTCATCTCGACCCGGTACACCTCGGCGTACTTCGGCTCGAGGTAGCGCCGGAAGAGCTGCGCCTCGCCCTGGCCCATCAGGTTGCCGTGGTGGTGGACCTCGAGCGCCAGGTACTCGACGTCGTACTCGTCGCTCGGGTGCTCCTCGAGCGTCACCGTGTAGCCCGTGCGGAGTCCGAGCGCGTTGCCGACGGCGTGGTAGAGCGTTTCCCGGCAGGCGAGCTCCTCGCCGCGCAGCTTCGCGTAGCGGCTGCCCTGGGTCGGGTCGAAGAAGCGCGCGCCGTGCTCGTTCTGCACGCCGAAGCCGCGCGCCGTCACCTCGGCGCCGGCCGAGAGCTCGAGCGCGGGCTTCAGGTAGTCGTAGTCGAGCACGTTGACGCGTCCGACGAGCGCGCTCTGCAGCACCGTGAAGGAGTCGAAGCACTCGCTCGCGCTCTCGTCCGTGCCGGGCCCCGGGCGGTACCGCAGCGCGCGCTCGACGAGCGGCTCGTGGGCGCTCTTGCCGTCCACGATGACGAGCTTCTCGGCGCTGCCGTCCTCGGGGTGCTCGAAGTAGTAGTAGAGGCCCTCGTGCTCCATCCAGCGCTGGATGAAGTCGAGGTTGCTCTCGCGGTACTGCACGACGAGCTCCTCGACCGGATAGTCGCCGACGAGGCGGAGCTCGAAGTCCTCGGCGCCGAGCCCGCTCGCCTCGAGGACCGCCTTGACGATGTCGGGGGCCGTCTTCTTCGTGAAGGCGTTCGAGTGCTCGGTGAGCCCGAGCTGCCACAGCCGGGGGCGCAGGCAGGCGTGGTAGAGGACGAGCTCGGGCGTCTGCGCGAGCAGCTCGAGCGAGGCGCACAGGCCGTGCAGCGTCATCCCCGAGGCGTCGTCGCGCCGCAGCACCAGGCTCGCGCTCGTCGCGACCGCGGCAGCGAGGTCGACGGGCTCTCTCGTCGTGAACCAGACGTCGATGCGGTACGGTTGCGACACGATCTCGGTGCCGCGAAAGGCCACGACGCGCGTCGTTCCCAGGGTGTCGGAGCGGAGCTCGGCCCAGGCCATGGTCGCCTCCAGGGTGTCGAAGGAGGCTACCTGCCCGGCGCCGGTCGCGTAAGCGAAAAGCACCGCCCGCGCGTCGCACCCGTGCCGCGGCACGACCACGCCTTTTCCCTTGGCCCTGCCTCTCCATGCGATCCTCGGGCCATGAGCCTGCACGACCTCGCCGGTCGAGGCTTCGCGCGCGCCTCGGACAGCTACGAGCGCGGTCGCCCCGGCTACCCCGAGGCGGCCGTCGCCTGGCTGCTCGAGCGCGCGGGCGTCGGCCCCGGGACACGCGTGCTCGACGTCGGCGCGGGCACGGGCAAGCTCACGCGCCTGCTCGTGCCGAGCGGCGCCGCGCTCGCCGCGCTCGAGCCCGTCGCCGAGATGCGCGCGCTCCTCTGCCAGAGCCTGCCCACGGTCGCGCTGGTCGCCGGCACCGCCGAGGCGGTGGACGCACCCGCGGGTAGCTGCGACGTGGTGACGGTCGCGCAGGCGTTCCACTGGCTCGACGGACCGCGCGCGCTCGCGGAGCTCCACCGCGTGCTCGTCCCGGCCGGCCGGCTCGCGCTCGTGTGGAACGAGCGCGACGAGGCGACCCCGTGGATCCACGCGCTCACGGTGCTCTTCGACCGCTTCGCCGGCGACGCGCCGCGGTTCCGCACCGGCGCGTGGCGGCGCGCCTTCGAGGACACGGCGCTGTTCGGGCCGCTCGAGGAGCGGAGCTTCGCCTGGACCCACCTCGTGGACGAGGCCGGCCTACGTGCGCGCTACGCCTCGGTCAGCTACGTGGCCGCGCTCGACCCCGCGACCCGCGCGCGGGCGCTCGCCGAGGCGCTCGACCTCGCGCGCCCGCACCGGGACGCCCTCGGGCGCTACGCGCTGCGTTACGCCACGCGCGTCTTCGTGACGGTCGCGCGGCCCTGAGCGCCCGCGCGCGGGTGCGGCGCGCCTGCCTCATCGATCTCGAGGATGGCGCCGGCCGGCGATCGTGAGCCCATTATCGAATGGCGCGGGGCGTCTTCGGCCGCGGGCCGGGCCGGGCACGGAGCGCCCCACGCACCTGTGGAGGACGCCATGCAGGTTCCACTCCAGATCCGGTTCCGCCACGTCGAGCGCTCCGAGGCGCTCGAGAACTACGTGCGCGCGCACGCCGAGAAGCTCGAGACCTTCTCCGACAGCATCGTGCGCTGCAGCGTCGCCCTCGAGGCGCCGCACCTGCACGCTCGCTCCGGCAGCCACTACCGCGTGCGCATCGACACCACCGTACCGGGCGGCGAGGTGGTCGTGAGTCACGTGCCCGGCGACGAGCCCGGCAACGAGGATCTCTACGCGGCGATCGACCAGGCCTTCGACCGCATGGGCCGGCGCCTCGAGGACGCCGTGCGCCGGCAGCGCGGCGACGTGAAGCCGCACGCCACCGAGTGGCGCGCGGGCCGCGTGACGAAGCTCGCGGCGCAGATGGGGTACGGCTTCGTCACGACCCCGGAGGGCGACGAGATCTACTTCCACAGGAACAGCGTCCTGCACGGCGCCTTCGACGAGCTCTCGGTCGGCGCGCGCGTGCGCTTCGTCGAGGAGGACGGCGACAAGGGGCCGCAGGCGAGCTCGGTCATGCTCGAGTCCTAGGTAACGGCGCGCCGCTCGAGCCGCACGAGCCAGCTCTGGCGCTCGTCGCGGTAGAGCTCGCGCGCGACGAGGCCCGTGCGCGCCGCGAGCGCGCCGAGCATGGGCGCGTCGGGCCACAGCCAGCGGAAGGCCGGTCCACGCAGGTGCGCGTACGAGAGCTGGGCGCGCACCGAGCGCACGCCGGCCCGCTCGCCGCGCGCGGCCGCGGCATCGTTGCCGTCGGCCAGGATGGCGCCGCCCGGGCGCAGCCGCGCGCCGAGGAGCGCGAGCAGCTCGCGCAGCCGGTCGAGCGTGCCGGCCATGCCGAGCCCGTGGTCCAGCATCAGGATGGTGTCGGCCTCCCCCTCGCCGAGCTCGAACGCGTCGCGACACGCCGCCTGCGCGACCCCGCGCTCCCGCATCAGCGCCACGCACGACGCCGAGCGGTCGAAGGCGACCACCTCGTGGCCGAGCTTCTGCAGGATGAGGCTGTGGCGGCCTGCCCCCGCGCCGACGTCCCAAACGCGGCCGCGTGCGGTCGCGAGCGCGGCCGCGCCGAGCGCGTAGGAGCGCGCCCCGAAGGAGAAGTACTCCTCGGGCGCGTACAGCGTGCGCTCACCGTCCTCGGTCTCGAGCAGATAGGGGCGCGAGACGCCCCGGCGCCAGAAGTCGGCGAGCGCGCGCGCGTGCGGCTCGAAGGGGTCGGCGGTGCCGCGCGCGGGGAGCATCGCGACAGTGTAGCGCCCCTTCGCCCGGTGGCCGGCGCCCGTCGTCGGCCGCGCACGGCCCCCTTTCATGGCGCGCCGAGCCGCAGAGAGCCGCCCCCGGCCCGTGCTGCTACAGTGGCCGCGCCCGCGCGCCCTGCCGCGTCGGACCCAAGGACCCGTGACCCTGATCGAAGAATTCCGCGCCCTCGCCCGTGCCGAGGGCCTCGAGGAGGCCTTTCCGCCCGCCGTCCTCGCCGAGGTGGAGCGCCTGCGCGCGGCGCCCGGCCTCGACGATCCCGCGCTCGCCGATCTGCGCGCCCTACCGTTCGTCACCATCGACGGTCCGCTCACGCGCGACCTCGACCAGGCGGTGTACGTCGAGCCGCGCGGCGATCGCTACCGCCTGCTCTACGCCATCGCGGACGCGGCCTACTACGTGGCGCCCGGCACGGCGCTGCTCGCCGAGGCCCTGCGGCGCGGGGCGAGCTTCTACTTCCCGGGCTTCAGCATCCCGATGCTGCCGCGCGCCCTGTCCGAGGGGCTCGTCTCGCTCAACGCCGACTGCGACCGGCGCGCGCTCGTGTTCGACGTGGCGCTCGACGCGGCGGGCGGCATCGAGCGCTTCGTCCTGACGCGCGCGCGCATCCGCAGCCGGCAGAAGCTCACCTTCGACGACGTCGAGGGCCTGCTCGCCGACCCCAAGGGCTCGCCCCTCGCCCGCGCGCCCTTCGCGGGCAGTCTGCGCCGCCTCTGCGAGGTCGGCGACAAGCGTGTCCACCACGAGGATCGGAAGCAGATGGTGCGCTTCCAGCGCGCCGAGGCCGAGGTGAGCCTCGCCCCCGACGGGTCGCTCGTCGTGGCCGAGGGGCCCCGCGGCCGGGTCGAGCTCGCGAACGAGCAGGTGAGCATCCTCTGCAACGCGCTCGGCGCACGGCTGCTCGCTGAGAGCGACCCCGCGCAAATCCAGCCGATCTACCGCGTGCACGCGCCGCCCGAGCCCGAGCGGGTCGCGACCTTCGAGCGACTCGTCGGCCGCGTGGCCAAGGCGCGCGGCCTGCCCGACGACCCGTGGCTCTACCGCCGCGCGGCCGAGGCCGGGCTCGCCGGCTACCTCGAGGCGCTGCCGAGCACCGGGCCCGGTGCCCGGCTCGCGCGCGCTCTCCACCGGCAGGCCATGCTGCTCAACGGCCGCTCGGTGTTCCAGGCCGAGCCGAGCGCTCATTTCGGCGTCGGCGAGGCGATCTACGCGCGCTTCACGGCGCCGATGCGCGAGATGGTCGGCGTCTTCTGCCACAAGGAGGCACTCGAGCGGCTCGGCAAGCAGCGCTCGCGCCCGCGCGCCGAGGACGAGGCCCTGCGCACGGCCGTGATCGAGGCGGCCAACCGCTCGAAGGACATCCAGCGCCGCCTCGCCCGCGAGGTCGATCGGCGCGTCGTGCGGGCCCTGCTCGAGCCCGATCTCGCGCGGCCCGTCGCCGAGCGCCCGCTGCGCCGCGGCACGGTCATGGGCATCGCCGGCTCGAAGGTGCACGTGCTGCTCGACCACCCGCCCATCGACGTGAAGGTCGCGCTCCGCGACCAGGGCGCCGAGCTCGGGGGCGCGTGGCTCGAGGGCGTGGACGAGGGCGAGAAGCTCGTCGTCAAGGGCAAGACCCGGATCATCTGCCGGCTCGGCGACGAGGTGAACCTTCGCGCCATCGGGCCCGACGCGGCCGTGATGGTCGACCCGCCGGGCTCGCCGGAGGGGGCCTCGACTCGCGCCGGCGGCGGGCCGAGGCGGCCGTGACGGTTTGACGCGCGCGGTCCGTCAGCCCAGCAGCTCGCGCAGGACCGGCTCGACCCGACGACGGGCCTGGAGCACGAGGTCGAAGGCGAGCGCGAGCGCCCAGGGCAGCGGCCCGGGCCGGCGAGCCCGCGGCGCGTCGAGTGGGCGTAGAAGCATGATCTTGCGCAGCAAATCGCTCGCGACGACGACCATCACGACGCCGAGCACCGCCGCGACGACGAGGGCGCTGGCAAGCGGGCCCAGCAGGGCGAACAGGGGCTCGAACATGGGTGGGGCCTCCGGGGTGGCACGCGTCGACGACCCCAGGGTGGGCACTTTGACGCGCTGTGTCAATCCCCAGCTGCGCGGGCTCGTCGCCCCGTGACCGCCTCGCGGGACGGCCGGCGGCTCTTCGACCTCGCGGTCGGCGCCCTTGCGGCGCCGCTCGTGCTCGCCGTCCTGCCCGTCGTTGCCGCGCTCATCGTGGCCGACGATGGCCCGCCCGTCTTCTTCGTGCACGAGCGCCTCGGACGGGGCCGCCGCCCTTTCCGGCTCGTGAAGCTCCGCACCATGCGCGCCGGGCGCGTGACCCGGCTCGGTCGCTGGCTGCGCGCGACGGGGATCGACGAGCTGCCCCAGTTCCTGCACGTGCTCTCGGGCAAGATGGCCGTCGTGGGGCCGCGCCCCATCACGGCGGCCGACGCCGAGCGGCTCGGCTGGCAGGGGCCCGACTTCGATGCGCGCTTCGGCGTGCGGCCCGGCGTCACGGGTCCGGTGCAGGTCGCGGGGGCGATCTCGGGTGCGGTCTCGGCCCGCCTCGAGCGCGAGTACGTCGCGACTCGCTCGCTCGGGCGCGACCTCGGGTACGTGGTGCTCACCTTGGGCATGCTCGTCGTCGGCAAGCGGCGCGTGCAGCGCTGGCTCGAGACGCGCTCCTGAGCCTCACGCCCCCGCGAGGTTCGGCCCCGAGGACGGCCCCACACCGCCACAAGTCGGGGAACCTAGCCGAAGTTCGTGGAGTTGTGGCGGAGCGCAGGGGCGTGAGTCCGCCACAAGTCGGGGAACCTAGCCGAAGTTCGTGGAGTTGTGGCGGAGCGCAGGGGCGTGGGTCCGCCCCAAGTCGGGGAACCTAGCCGAAGTTCGTGGAGTCGTGGCGGAGCGCAGGGGCGTGGGTCGGGCGATCACTCGCTGCGCGATGCGCCCGCGCCCGGGCCCGCAGCGCGCCGGCCGCTCCGGAGCCTCCACTGCCCCCGCACCGCCGCCACGAGCCCCGGATCGCAGGCCTGCCGGCGCAGCCGCTCGGCCGTCCGCTCCCCCATTCCGAGCAGAGGCGCCAGCTGCCACGCCGCCCACGTGCGGCCGGCTGCCTGCACCGCGGCCCGACGACCCTCCACCGCGTCCGGATGGCGCCCTCGGAGGTCGGGCAGCGCCAGCGCCGCTGCCGCCGCGTCCACGAGCAGCTCGGGGTCCTCTGGCTCGGCGCCCGGCACGCCACCGAGCGTCGCGACGAGCTCGTCCCGTCGAATGCGCGGGAACGCTTCGCCGAGCACCTGCGCCGTGTAGTGCCCCACGTCTCGCAGGCCGAGCAGGTCCGGCAGGTTGCTGGCCTCGTGGAACGGGTCCGACTCGAGCCCGTGGTGGTGCTCCTGCCCGAGGATGTAGCGGAACGTCGACTGGCCGTGCCGCTGGTCCGCGATGGGCTTGCAGAAGCTGGCGTACAGCGGCACCCGCTTTCCGAGCGCCGCCGCGACGGCGCAGCCCACGCTGCGCGCGAATCGCCCGGCCTCGTCGCGCTCGCACAGGAGCTCGGCGTGGAGGTGTGTGTCGGCGGCGCGGTACGCCACGAGCCGGGCCCGCGCGCCGTGCCGCAGGACCGCGCGACTCAGGAGCCGCCGCTCGCGCGGCGTGCCCGCGAGCACGCGGTCGTCCGCCAGACGCAGCCCGATGTGCCATCCTAGAGGTGAGCCCATGCTCCATGAATCGACCTGCCGGACGGGCGGTTGCGTGCCGTGCGCCGAGCCGCCGGCGAGCACCCGTGCCCCTCGGGCCCTGTCCCCGATGGAGCGGTGCACCGACCGGGGAGCCCTCACGCCCCGGCGAGGTTCCGCACCACGAGCACGGCACCCACGAGCCCGAGCAGCAGGAACACGGCCACCCGGAAGCTCGCCGCCGGGATGCGCGTGTGGATCCACTCGCCCGCCAGCATGCCGCCGAGCAGCGGCAGCGCGAGCCAGGCAGTCGTCGTGAGGGTGGCAGCGTCGAGGTGGCCGCCGAGGGCGTAGCTGCCGACGAGGACGACGTTCAGCACGAGCCAGATCACGCTCAGGGTCGCGCGGAAGCGGGCCTTGTCGCTGCCGAGCTCGCGGCCGAGCACGTACACGACCATGGGTCCGCCGGTGCCGAAGGCGCCGTGCACGACCCCGCCCGTGGCGAGCATCGCCAAGGCGGCCAGCCGGCCGAGCGGCGGTCGCGCCTCGCGGCTCGGCGCCGCCCCGCGGTCACCGAGGAGCTCCGCCGCGGCGAGGAGCACGACGAAGGCGCCGAACGCGATCTTGAGGGTGCGCTCGTCGAGCCGCGCGAAGGCGAGCATGCCGAGCGGCATCGCCAAGAGGACCGGCGGGAACACGCGGCGCGCGACCAGCCGGAGGTCCACCGCGGTGCGGTAGCGGGTCGCGAGATAGCCCGACAGGAGCACGTTGCAGGGCACGAAGGCCGGCAGGATGGTGTCGAGCGGGAGCAGCATCGAGCCGAGCGCCACCGTGACGACCGTGGCTCCGAAGCCGAGCGCCGCCTCGATGGTGAAGGCGAGCGCCACGATGCCGGCGAGGCCGAGCCCCGTCGCGGTCAACACCGCGCGCCTCGCCGGAGCGCGCCCGGGCGCGCGGTCGGCTCGGAGCGGCCGATCACGAGCCCAGGCGCTCGAGGGCGAAGAAGAAGTGGTCGCCGCGACCGCGCTCGGCGTTGACGCCCCCGAGGCCGAGGGCGGTGCCTTCGTCGAGCGGCTTCACCTCGTCGTAGAGGATGCGCCGCAGCGGGCCGGGCAGGCGCGAGACGTCGTACTCGAGCCGCACGACCTCGGCCTCACGCCAGCGCGACGGGCCGACCGAGGCGCGGAAGCGACCGACCCGCAGGGCGGGAGCGACGAACCACCAGAGGCTCCGATCGAAGTCGATGCCGTAGGGCGTCCACTCGAAGAGCGCGCGGTCGAGCAGGCGCATCGCCGGCCCAGGGCCGCCCGGTGCGACGAAGCCGAGCATCCGGCCCCGAAAGCGGCCCCGGGGCGTCGGCCCGAGTGGCGCCGACCGGTACAGGTCCTCGAGCTCGCGCTCGTTCAGGCTTGCGAGATCCACGGCTGCCGTCGTCCGCGCGTCATGGCGTGAGGGTGAGGCGGTAGTTGCCGAACGCGTTGCCGCCGCCCGTCTGGCTGCCGTCCACCCACAGGTACACGACCGTGCCGGCCGCGAGCTGGCCGAGGGCGACGCTCTCCATCGCGTTGAGCGCCTGGTTCGAGCACGCGAGCTCCGTGGCGGCGTCGTTGCACGTGCTGCGCGCGTAGAGCACCGAGTTGTAGTCCGTGCCGGGGGCCACCGTGGCGACGGTCACCGGGCCGGTGGTCGAGCGCTGGATCGCGTAGACGATCTCGTCGCCGGGGTTGCCGCCGCAGCTGCCCACCTGGTCGAGCAGGTTGCCGACGTTCGAGCCGAGCGCCGTCATCGGGGTGCCGGCCTCGAGTGTGATGGGCACCGGGTCGGCGCAGGTTCGGCCGAGGGAGAGATCGAGCACGAGCTCGTAGTCGCCCTCGTCGGCGGCGAGGTAGCCGTCCACGTACACGTAGTAGGTGGTGCCCGGCGTCACGCGCAAGGACACGAGCTCGCCGCCGAGGAGCACCTGTACGTTCTGCGGATCCCAGCTGTCCTCGCAGACGATCGTGTTGACGTCGACACCGTCGTTGCACCCGGTCGAGACGTAAAGGACGCTGTCGAAGCTCGTGGTGGCGCGCCGCAGGCGCGCGGTGAGAAAGCCGTCGGACTGCGGCGTCACCGCGTAGACGCGGTCCGGCGCGTCGGCCGGGCAGCTCGTGCTGCCGTGCGCGCCCCCGCCCACGGTCGAGCCGACGAAGCTCTGCGTGCCGTTGGCGAGGGTCACCGGGATGGCCTCGGCGCAGGTCGCCCCCGAGGGCAGCTCGGTCTGGCAGAAGGGGTCGCAGCCGTCCCCGCCCGTGAAGTTGCCGTCGTCGCACTCCTCGGTCGGCTCGGGCACGCCGTTGCCGCAGAACGCGCTGCACCCGCTCGGGTCGAGGGCGCAGTCGACGCACCCGAGGCCGTTCGGGTCGACGTACCCGAGCTCCGTGCAGTCGTGGCCACCGAGGCTCGCGCCGTCGCACACCTCGTTCGGTTCGAGCAGGCCGTTGTTGCACTGCGCCGCGCAGCCCGTGGTCGAGTAGTCGCTGCAGTCGAAGGCGCACCCGAGCCCGCTCGGGTCGGCATAGCCGTAGTCGGTGCAGTCCTGGGCACCGACGTCCGTGCCGTCGCACACCTCGGTGGGCTCGGCCGTATCGTTGCCGCACTGCGCAGCGCAGCCCGTCGGGTCGAGCTGGCAGTTGTTGCAGGCCAGGCCGGCCGGGTCGACGTAGCCGAGGTCGCTGCAGTCCTGCCCGCCGAGCGCGGCGCCGTCGCACTCCTCGCCGGGCTCGAGCAGCGCGCCGTCGCAGGTGGCGTGACAGCCGCTCGCGTCGAAGGTGCAGTCGGCGGCACACGCGAGACCCGCCGCGGCCGAGTAGCCGAGATCGCTGCAGTCCGCGCCGCCGAGGAGCGCGCCGTCGCAGTCCTCGTTCGCCCCGAGTTCGCCGTCGCCGCAGCCGGCCGGGATGCCGCCTCCGCCCCCCGTGCTCGTGGTGGTCGTCGTGGTCGTGGTGCTCGAGGCGCCGCTGCCGCCGGTGCCGAACGCGAGCTCGGTCGTCGAGCTGCACCCACCCGTCGCGGCGGCGAGCGCCCCCGCGATCGAGGCCACCGTCCACGCACCGAGTCCCAGCCCCGCGCGGCTCTTGCAGAAGCTCATGTCGAAGCACCTTCCGTTGTCGCACGGCGGGCGGCGCGTGCGCGCGCCCAGCATATCATCGGCCGGGCTCACGAAGGGGTCGAGGAGTCGAGGGGCGAACCCCTCGACCCCGTGGCCCCGTCGCACCGGCGCAGCTCGAGTGGGAGCGCGCGCAACTTTGGCCGGCGCGATGCGCAGAGCCTGCGCGCCCGCAGCCGGCCCCATGAAGCCCGCGTGCGGGCGGGGGTCGCACGAAAGCGTGCGATTTGTGGCGCGGATGACGTTGCCTGTCCCACGTTTCATGCCCACCTTTCCTAGCGGCACGAGCGTTGCTCAGCAGGTCCCGGAGGCTTCCATGCGCCACCGACAGTTCATGAGCCAGGTCGCTCGCTACGGAGGGTTCACCCACGACCTCGAGGCCGAGTTCGCGGTCCGCGTGGTGTTCGCCGTCCTGCGCGAGGCGTTGCCCGACGCCGACGCGGACGCGGTCGCGCGCGAGCTGCCGAACGGGCTGTCGGACGTGCTGCGCTCGAACAGCTACAAGGGCCCGCGCACGCTCGACGAGCTGCGCGACCGCGTCGCGGTGCTCGAGGGCGTGCGGCCGGGCTTCGCGATCGAGCACCTACAGGCCGTGCTGCGGGCCATCCGCGACATCGTGCCGCCCGACGCGCTCCTGCACCTCCGCCGCAACCTGCCGCTCGAGCTCGTGACCGACCTCGACGACGCGCCCATCACGCCCCCGCCGCCGCGCTCGTGGCGCGGCGCGCCATCCGGGCCCGGCGACTCCCACGTCATGCCGATCTCGTCGGGGCGGCCCTGGAGCAGTCATCCGATCAGCGAGTCCCGGCCGGTCCCGGGTCAGGCGAACTCCGTGGTGGTCTCCGAGGACCCCCACGCGGACACCAAGCTCTCGACCAGCCACGGCCTCACCCAGGAGCGCACCGGGCGCGCGCTCGCGAGCGGCAAGCCGGCCCCGCGCTGACGGGGGAGCGGGCGCCGCGCGGGCTCAGGGCGTCGCGCTCGGGGCGGTCGCGTCGATGCCGAAGGCGATCTTCTGGAGGCCCGCGTTTCGCAGCGCGTCGAGCACGCGCACGACCCGGCCGTGGAGCACGGCTCTCTCCGCCCGGATGACGGCGCGGAGGTCGGGGCTCGCTGTGAGCCGAGCGCGGGCGAGCGCGGTGAGCTCGTCGTCGCTTTGGGGCTTGCCGGCCGCGTCCACGAGCGGCTTGCCGTCGACGAGGGTGGAGCCGTCGGCGCGGAGCTCCACGGCGAGCACGAGCCGCCCGTCCGCGACCTCGGCGCTGCGGGGCACGTCGAGGGCGAGGGCCGTCGCGACGCCGGTGCTGCTCGTCGGGGCGCGAGCCGGCGTGCTTGCGGCGGCGCTCGGGGCGGCGCCCGGCGTCGCGCCGACGGCGTCGCAGGTACAAGGGGGGCAGGTCGCGGGACCGACCGGGGGTGCCTCGCGGCACCCGGCGAGGGCGAGCAGGCCGGCGAGGGCGGCCGAGCCCGGCAGGCGGCGTGACGTGCGTCGCGGCGGCAGCATGGCGCGAGGATACGCGATCCGGGCCCCCACCGGGGCTCCGCGCCGTGGGCCGGGCGCCGATGGCTTCGGCGGCCGACCTCCGCTTTGTCCTTTACGCGCGTGGACCCGCCCGCCATGACCGCCGACGGAGTATGGAGCTGGCGGATCTGGAGCGGGCCGTCGAGGCCACCGGCACCGGTGTCCTCTTGGTGCCCGAGCGCATCCTGCGCCGCGTGATCAAGCGCCACCGGCGGGCTCGGTCCGTCGGGACCGAGGTGCCGCACGCGCGCTGCTACGCCATCGCGCGCGGCGAGCTGCTCGGGCTCGCGAGCGCGGACGAGCTCGGCGCCTCCGCCGAACGGCTCGCCGAGGTGGTGCTGCTCGTGCGGCGTCCGGAGCCGGGGGAGGGCACGGGCGCCGAGCTCGCGCTCGCCCTGTGGCGGGCCGCGTTCCACGCTTCGGTGCACCGCGAGCTCGAGCGCGCGCTCGCGGCCGGAGCGCTCCCGCCGGCCGCGCTCCGCGCGCGCATCCACGCGATCGGCCAGACCGAGTTCGACGAGGTCCGCCTCGTGCTCCGGCACGATCACCTGCTGCTGCCGCCCCACGACGACGCGACGGCGTACGTCGAGCTCGCCGCCACCTACCTCGAGCTCCGAGCCTTCGCGCCCCAGGAGCTCGCGCGCACCTTCCCGGCGCTCGCGGAGCCCGAGCGCATCGAGGCCCTGCTCGCCCGCGACCTCGACGCGGCGGCGCTCCTCGCCGCCTGTCGCCCGCAGGGCGCCCCCGCGCCGGGCGAGCT
>JACRDA010000457.1 GCA_016212965.1 Myxococcales bacterium | reverse complement strand
GTCGCGAGCGACGGACCCTCGGCGCACGCCGCGCTCGGCCCCGCGCTCGTCGCGCTCGTGGCGCTCGGGCGCGCGCGCCGGCACCGACCCTGACGGCCGACGCTCGTGCCGAGCCGCCGAGGCTTGCCGCGAGGCGCTCAGCGCCCGCGCAGCATGCGCACGACGCCCCGCGCGGCGCCGAGGGCCGCCCGCGCGCGCGCGCCGAGCCCGTGTCCGTACACGAGCGCGGCGGCGTGCTCGAGGACACCGAAGGTCTCGCGGTGGACCGGGTAGACGGCGACGCCGGCGCCGAGCGGCACGCGATCGGTGACGACGGCCTTCGTGTGGCAGCAGGCGCGCAGGCCTTCGCGGCCGTTGATGCGGCCGAAGCCGGAGCGGCCGATGCCGCCGAAGGGCAGGGACTGGATCATGTACGCGAGGCCGTAGTCGTTCACGACCGCCATCCCGGCGCGCACCTCGCGGGTGATGCGCGCGGCGCGGGCGGCGTCGCGGCTGAACACGCTCGAGCCGAGGCCGTAGGGGCAGTCGTTGGCGAGGCGCACCGCCTCCTCGTCGCTCGCGAAGCGCATGACGACCATGACGGGCCCGAACTGCTCCTCCTGCGTGATGCGCATCGAGTGGTCCACGTCGACGAGCAGGGTCGGCTCGAAGAACTGGCCCCCGAGGCCGGCGGCGCGCTGGCCCCCGACGAGCACCCGCGCCCCCTTCTTCACGGCGTCGCCCACGAGCGCTTCGAGGATCTCGAGCTGCCGCGGCATCGTCATCGCGCCGACGTCGACGAGCTCGCTCCGGGACCGATCGCCGGAGCCCGCCTCGAAGAGCGGCGCCGGACCCTGGCGCAGGGCGCGCACGCTGCCCGTGACCTTCTCGACGAAGGCGTCGTAGACGCGCGCGTGCACGTAGATGCGCTCGGCGCCGACGCACATCTGGCCGCAGGCCGTGAAGACGCCGAGCATCGCCTGCCGGGCCGCATGGTCGAGATCGGCGTCGTCGCACACGATCATCGGGTCCTTGCCGCCGAGCTCGAGCACGACCGGCGTGAGGCTGCGGGCGGCCGTCTCCATCACCTTCTTGCCGTTCTCGGGCGAGCCGGTGAAGAAGACCTTGTCGACGCCGCCCGCCACGAGGGCGGCCCCGGTCTCGCCGTAGCCCGTGACGAGCCCGACGAGGTCCGGGCTGTGGCCGCGCTCGCGGAGCACGTCGCGCACGACGGCGACGAGCGCCGCGGCTGACCACGAGGTCCACTCGCTCACCTTCGCGACGACGGCGTTGCCGGCGAAGAGGGCCGGCACGAGCGGGCAGTAGATGTTGTGGAAGGGGAAGTTCCACGGGCAGATGACCGCGACGACGCCGAGCGGCTCGTACTCGACCCGGGCGCGCTTGTGGGCGAGCGGACCGCTGGCGCGCTTCTCGGGCGCGAGATCGCGCTCGCCGTGCGCCATCACGTAGCGGATCTTCTCGCACACGGGCAGGATCTCGCCGAGCTCGGCGTCGACCATGGTTTTCCCCGAGTCGCGCACGCACAGGCGGCAGATCTCGCCCTGGCGCGCGAGGATGGCGTCGAGCAGAGCGCGCATGACGGCGCGGCGCTCGGCGAAGGAGGTCGTCGACCAGTCGCGCTGCGCGACCCGCGCCCGCGCGACCACGGCCCGCACCTCGTCGGCACCCATCACGGGGACCGAGCCGAGCAGCTCGAGCGTCGCCGGGTCGCGGCACTCGATGGCGCGGTCGCTCCCGAGCGCCGCGGCCGTGACGCGTGGCTCGGGCGCCGCACCGCGCGCGCCCTTCGTCGCGGGCTCCGTCGTCATGGCGTCCCCCCCACCGCGCGGCGCGCGCGCACGACCGTGCGGAGGGCCTGCCAGGCACCCGCGAGCTTCTTGCCGAGGCCGGGCGCGTAGAGCGCCTGGATGGCGCTCCGCGCGAGCTCGTAGTCGAAGCGCCCCACCGGGTAGAGCTTCGCCGGCATGCCGAAGGGCAGCCGGTCGTAGAGCACCGCCTTCGGGTTCGTGCACGCGCGCAGGCCCTCGCGGCCGTTGAGCCGGCCGAAGCCGGAATTGCGCACCCCGCCGAAGGGCAGATCCATGGCCATGTAGGTGAGGCCGAAGTCGTTCACGCTCGTCCCGCCCGCCACGATGGCGCGGGCCATGCGCTCGGCGCGCGCGCGGTCGCGCGTCATCACGGTGGCCGAGAGCCCGAAGCGGGTCGCGTTCGCGGTGGCGATGGCCTCTGCCTCGTCGGCCACCCGCACGAGGCAGATGATCGGGCCGAAGGTCTCCTCTTGCAGGATCGCCATGTCGGGCGTGCAGCCCTCGAGCACGGTCGGCTCGTAGAAGAGTCCGGGCGCGCTGCCGCGCCGGCCGCCCGTGAGCACGCGCGCCCCGCGCGCGACCGCGTCCGCGACGAGCCGCTCGATGATCGCGAGCTGGGCCGTGCTCGTGATGGCCCCGAGATCGACCGGCGCTTCGGCGCGCGCGCCCGCGCTGCCTGCGCCGGCGCCGGGCAGGGGCGAGGCGCCGACGCGCAGGGTCGCGGCGAGCTCGGTCACGCGCGTGACGAAGCGCTCGTAGACGGCGTCGAACACGAGCATGCGCTCGGCGGCGAGGCAGTTCTGGCCGCAGGCGATGAACGCCCCCGCGAGCGCGGCGTGCGCCGCTTGCTCGAGGTCCGCGTCGTCGCACACGATGAAGGCGTCCTTGCCGCCGAGCTCGAGCACGACCGGCGTCAGGGTCCTGGCGCTCTCGGCCAGCACGCGCCGGCCGTTCTCGACCGAGCCGGTGAACACGATCTTGTCGACGCCGCCCGAGACGAGCGCCGCCCCCGTGTCGCCGTAGCCGTTCACGATCTGCACGAGGTCCGTGTCGTGCCCGGCCGCGCGGAGCACGGCGTCGAAGACGGCCTGGATGCGGGCGCTCGACCACGCCGTCCACTCCGAGACCTTCACGACGACGGCGTTGCCCGCGAACAGGGCCGGGATGGTGGGCCCGAGCACGTTCTGCAGCGGGTAGTTCCAGGGGCAGATGATGCCGATGACGCCGAGCGGCTGGTAGAGGACGACGGCGCGCTTGTGGGGAAAGATGCCGGCCGACCTGCGCTCGGGACGCAGGTGCTTCTCGCCGTGCGCGAGGGTGTAGCGGATCTTCTCGCACACGGGCCAGATCTCGCCGAGCATCGCGTTCTCGCGCGTCTTGCCGGAGTCGCGCACGACGAGCGCCGCGAGCTCGTCGGCATGCGAGGTCACGTGCTCGAGCAGCAGGCCGAGCACGCGGCGCCGCTCGTCGAAGCTCGTCTCGGCCCAGCGCGCCTGCGCGCGCCGCGCCCGGGCGATGCGCTCCACGACCTCGGCGGGCGGGGTCACCGGCACCTCGCCGAGCGGCTCGAGGGTCGCGGGGTCGAAGCAGCGGATGGTCGCGGGCGCGCGTGCTTCGGGGGCGACGGCCGCGACGGGTGAGGCGACGGAGACGGCGTGCTCGATGCTCATGGGGGACCTCGCTCGCGGTCGGCTTGTAGCCCGAGACTGTCGCTACGTCACGTCGCCTTGTGCCGCGCACGAGGGCGGTTTGGGTTATGTGTGGTCCGTGCGCTCCGCCGCCCCGCTCGTCGTACCCGCGCTCGTCGCGCTCGCGGCCTGCGGCTCGCCGGCCGCCGCGCCCTCCGCGGTGCCGCCGTCGCCCGTGGCCGCGCCTGC
>JACRDA010000452.1 GCA_016212965.1 Myxococcales bacterium | reverse complement strand
CGTGCGCCGCGCCGAGCGCGAGCACGTCGCCGACCCCGAACGCGCCGCCGACCGCGAGCGCGTCCGCCGCGCGACGGGCCGAGCCCGCGGTCGGCGCGCGGCCGGGCGTCCACGGCAGCGGCCACGGCAAGGCCACGGTCGTCGAGGCCGCCGCGCGCGCCGCGTGGCGCGCGATCCTCGCGGCGCTCGCGCACGACAAGCCCGCCGTGGCCTCGGTCTTCGGGCACGCGGCACCGCTCGCCGTCGAGCCTGCCCGGATCGTGCTCGGCTTCGAGGCGGGCTCGTTCCTGCTCGCGCAGGCCGAGGACCGCGACGCCTGCCTGCGCCTGCGCGCGGCGGCGCGCGCCCACTTCGGCTTGCCCGCGGACGCGGCCGCGCCCGAGCCGCGCATCGAGATCGACAAGACCGGTCGCCACCGCGGGGTCGAGACGGTCGCCGGCATCGTGAGCGCCGAGCAGGCGGCCCGCATCGAGGCCGCGCGCAAGCGCGTGAGCGAGCACCCGCTCGTCGTCGCGGCCATCTCCGAGCTCGGTGCCACGCTGCGCGACATCCGGCTGCCCGACACGGCGGCGCACGCCTAGCGCGGCTCGGCCTGCGCGCGCGCTCGGCCGAGCAGGGCCGCGACGGCGCCCTCCGGGTCGGCGCCGAGCGCGCCGTCGGCGGCGCTCTCGTCGGCGCAGGCCGACACGCGATCCATGAGCGCGAGCGCGCGGCGCGTGCGCTCGCGCAGCCAGCCGAGGCGCCCGGCCGGGTCGGTGGTCGGTGGCGCGTAGGCGTCTGCCGCCCGGGCGAACGCGGTGGCGTACGCGTCGCTCCCGAGGCGCAGCGCGAGGTGGTCGAGCGCGAGGTGCGGGATGCCGGCGCCGCACGCGCGGCCGAGCAGCGCGTTGACGAGGTTCATGGCGAGCGACTGGTTGGCGCAGCGAAAGGGGTGCAGGCGGACGAAGCGCCAGTGGAAGAGCGCGAGCGCGGCGCGCGCCCCCGCGAGGTCGCCGCGTGCGGTGGCGGCCTCGGCGTCGAGCCAGGCGGTGCCGAGCGCCGCGAAGTGCTCGGCGCGGAGCGGGCGCGGGGGCACGAACCAGCTCTTCGGCTCGGGGTCGCGCTCGCCGCGCGCCCACACGAGCTCGCCCCACGGCAGGGGCTCGGCGACGGGCGGGCGCTCGGGCGCCGCGGCCTCCGGGTCGCCGAGCGCCGTCGCGAGGCGCACGAAGAAGCCGCGCCCGCCGACGAGCGGCGCGAGCACGCGCGGGCCCGAGACGAAGATCGTTCCACGCAGCGTGCGCACGAGCCGGGCCTCGGTGTGCCACAGCGTGCCCGGCCCCACCGCCTCGTCGCTCGCCGGGCTCGCGGGCTTGTAGAAGCGCTCGAAGCTCGCCCCCACGAGCGCGAGCACGTGCAGCTCGCGCAAGAGCTCGAGCACGCTCGCGGCGTCCGTGAGCGCCGGGGCGCGCGCCCGAAGGTGCGCCCGCACGTCGATCATGTTCTCCCAGTAGGGCCGCACGACCGCGTAGGGCGACGCGGCAAAGCGGACGAGCTCGCAGGCCGACAGCTGCGCCTCGAGCGTCCGCACGGCCTCGGGCGCGAAGAGCACCCGGCCGAAGGCCGCGCGCAAGAGGCGCCCGAGGTGCGCGGCGTCCACGCCCTCGCGCCAGCGCACCTCGACCAGGGTGTGCACGCCGTCGAGCGCCGCGAGGATCCCTTCGGCGTCGGCGCGGGGCACGCCCGGCAGGGGGATCTCGGCGGCGGGGGAGGTCGATACGAGGCACACCTTGCCGGCGCGCTCGCGCACGGCGAGGCCGGGCAGGGCGACCACCACGTCCTCGGCGCGCGGCTCGAAGCGCGGCCGCTCGTCGAGGAACAGGTAGTCGCGCGGGGCGGCGCGCGCCGTCTGGCGCTCCGCCTCGAGCCAGCGCTCGTAGGCGACGAGCTCGGGGGCGCCCGCGAGCGCGCGGCTCAGCCGGTCGTCGCACGGCGCACGATCCGGCGCGGACATGCCTCCGACTGTAGCCGGCGACCGGGGTCGCGAACAGGGCGCGCGCGCGTCCCTAGTCCGGCGGCAAGGTTCTTGCCGAGCGCCACCCGACGCGCCTGGCGGCGCCCGGCCGCGGAGACAGGCGCCCGCCGAGAAGGACTCTTTGCCTGAGGCGGTGGAAGTTCTCCCGCGCTGCGGGCGCACCATCGTCGCTCCTGGCGCACCGCAGTCCGCTCGCCGGGCGTCCCTGGCGCACCCATGCGGGCAGCGGAGAGCTGACGTTGTTGAACACGATGTTCCCCGCGAGCCAACCGCGCCGGAACAGGTCGCCCCGAATGGTGTGGAAGACACTCCAGGTGTCCGCTGGGCCTTGAGGATCCTCGTATGGCGAGGATTGATAGTAGAACGGGTCATAGAGGTCGTGCACCACCTGGACCGCGCTCGTCACGAGCTCATGCACGCCCTCTGCTGACACGTCGCCGGAATTCGTCCCGACCGGCAGAAGCCAGTAGAAGGCCCAGCCGAAGGGTGGCGGCCCCGGGTCGCAAACGTACCTCGTGCAGTCGGGGGCGTCGTTGCCCCACGGGTAATCGAACGACTGGGGGCCACGGGCCGCCCGCTCCCACTCTGCCTCGGTCGGCAGGCGCTTGCCGGCCCAGCGACAATAGGCATCGGCCCCCTCGAAGGTCACGGTCGCCACGGGGAAGTCCGCGAGCAGCGGGTCCGTCGCATGGTAGACGTCGAAGAAGTCGCCCATGCAACCACCAGCGTGGCAGTCGTCCGGGCACATCCCCGCGTCGAAGCACTGCTTGTACTGCCCGTTGGTGACTGGATAGCGGTCGATGAAGAACGGCTTGAGCTTCACCTTGTGCGGCGGGACGAAGTCCTTGGGTGGCGGGCTGCCGGGGCCGCAGACCTCGCCCGGGGCGCACACGGGCGGCTCGTACGGTAGGGCGTCGTGCCCCATCGTGAACTCACCTCCCTGGATGCAGACGTCGTCGGACCACGGATCGCCGACGCATGGAGCTGCAGCGACCGACACCGGCGCCCCCTCGCCGCCCCCGCTGCAAGCCGGCGCCGCCAACATCCACACGAAGAGCGCACCGAGAAGAGCGTTCCAGGTGCGGTCCCAACCCCGCGAGGACGTCGCTCCCATGGGTCAAACCTATCGACGCGGGGTTGCCCAGGTCAACTCACGCTGCGCATCCTCGCAGGCGCTGTCCATCCTCGCAGGACCCGGGCCCTCGGCGGCGTGGCTGCGCTTGCCGCGAGCGCGGCTAGCGCACCTGCGGCCTGACGTACTAGTCTCGCCGGATGGCGAACGGACGTGCTTTCGCGCGTGGGGGGGTGGCGGCGGTGGCGCTCGCGCTCCTGGCTGGGACGGGGCTCGGCGCCTGTGACGGCGACGAGACGGAGGCGACGCCGACGGCGTCGGCGGGCGGAGCCGGTGGGGTCGGAGGCAGCGGCGGCGTGGGCGGCGTCGTCGCGCCGAGTCGCGGCGATCCGGCGGACTTTCCGACGGCCTGCCTCGCCACCTGCATCGAGGCCTGCGCCCGGCTCGACACCTGCGGCGGCGCGAGCTCGAGCCTGTACCCGCTCGACCAGACGGAGTGCCTCGATCGCTGTGCCATGGCGGTCAACGGTCCGGTCTGGGACGACGTGTCGGGCCACTTCCGCTGCTGCGTCTCGCAGGACGACTGCAGCCTCGTGCAGCACTGCGGCGGGTGGCTCGACCACCCGGCGGTCGAGGGCTCGTGCGACCAGCTGTGCACCTGCTTCTTCAGCGCCGCCATCGCGGAGCTCGGCGCGGGCAAGGTGGCTCCGCCCGGGTACCGCTTTGCCGGCGACGTCGTGGTCGTGGACGTCGGGGGCCGAGAGCTGCCACCGCTGCACGGCGTGCGCGCCGCCCGCACGGGCCGCTACGCCGAGGTCCGTCTCGCCGAGGAGGCAGCCCCGGATGCCCTCGACCGGGTGGCAGAGCACGGCACGCTCCTGCCGACGTTCCGGGACGGCGCCGGCCGGCTCGCAGCGGCCGTGGGCAAGGTCGTCCTCGCGGTGCCCTCGGCGACGGTCCGCGCGGCCGCGGCGGGCATCGTGGCGCGTCACGGCGGCGACGAGCCGCGCGATCTGCGCATCGCCGCCGGCGTCGCGCTCGCGAGCTTCGCCGACCCCTGGGAGGCGCTCGCGGCCGTGATCGAGCTGCGCGCGGCGGGCATCGATGCCGAGCTCGACATGCTCCGCAGTCTCGAGCGGCGCTACACGCCGAACGACCCGCTCTTCGGCGACCAGTGGCACCTGCGCAACACCGGGCAGCTCGAGTCGGTGGCGAGCGTGGACGCGCGCGTGAGCGAGGCGTGGGACGTGACCCAGGGCGACGCGGCGGTCGTCATCGCGATCAACGACGACGGCGTGGACCTCGGACACACCGACTTCCAGGGCAAGCTCGCGCCCGAGCTCAACTACCCCGCGGACTGGCAGACGCAGATGACCCAGGGGACCTTCGCGGGTCACGGGACGTCGGTGGCCGGCGTGGCGGCCGCCAAGGCCGACGACGCGGCGGGCGGCGCCGGCGTGTGTCCCGGCTGCACCATCCTGCCGCACATGCTGGCGCCGGTCACGCTGACCGGCTCGTTCCAGGCGACCGACACGGAGGTCGCGGACGGCTTCGCGGCGCAGGTCGACGCGGGCGCGTGGGTCATCAACAACAGCTGGGGCCTGTCGCTCGGCGATCCGGCCTACGTCGACGCGACCCTGCCGCTGCCGGCCTTGCCGCAGGTGCTCGCCGCCGCCTTTTCCTACGCGGAGACGGCGGGGCGCGGCGGGCTCGGCACCGTCATCCTCTACGCCGCCGGCAACCACAACCAGGAGCTCGACTACTACGCCACCTACGCGACCAACGTCGCCGTCGCGGCCGTGGGCGACAACGGGTTGAAGGCGTACTACTCGGCCTTCGGCCCGCAGGTGGACGTGGCGGCGCCGTCGAACGGCGCCATCGCCGGCATCACCACCTCGGCGGCCGGCGGCGGCTACACCGACGAGTTCGGCGGCACCTCGTCCGCGACCCCGTTCGTCGCGGGCGTCTTCGGCCTCGTGTTCTCCGCTGCGCCGGGGCTCACCGCCGCCGAGGCGCGCGCCCTCGTCGCGTCGACCGCGACGCCCATCGATCCGGTGTTCGGTGCCTGGCAGGCCGGCCACTCCGTCTACTACGGCAGCGGCATGGTCAACGCGTGGCTCGCGGTCGAGCTCGCGAGCGGCGCCTGCGTCGATGCGGCGAGCTGCCCCGCGCCGAGCGACGACTGCGGCCCGAGCTGCGGGACGGGCACGGCGTGCGCTCCGTGCCGCACCGGGGCCGACTGCGCGCCCGGCTACGGCTGTCAGGCCTTGCCGTCCCTCGGCATGCTGACCTGCGTGGCCCCCGAGGGTGGCGGGTGTCCGGGCGGCACCGCGGCCGTGAACGGCTACTGCCTGCCGACCCCGCAGACCTGCGGACTGTGCGGCGGCACCGAGGCCTGCAACGGCCGCGACGACGACTGTAACGGCGCGGTCGACGAGGGCGGCGTGTGTCCCGGCGCGCCGCGCTGCTTCGCCGACGGCGCCGGCTGCGCCGCGGGCGAGGTGTGCGCCGGCAGCTCGTGCGTGCAGGCCTGTCTCACCGACCCGGACTGCGGGCAGGGCTCGCAGTGCAAGGTCGTCAAGGACCAGTTCGGCGGCTCGGACCCGGCGGTGCTCGGCTGCGTCGCGGACCAGGCGAGCCAGTGCCAGCTCGGTTGCACGGTGGTCGCCTCGAGCGTGGACGACGTCGCCCTCGCGAGCTTCGTCGACTGCATGCAGGACGGCGCCGTGGCCTGCAACGCCGTCATGGGCTGCCTGCAGTACCTGCCGGTGACCTTCTAGTCCCGCGCGCTGCGCCACCTCGGCCCCGCGTGCGTCCATCCCACCAGAACCGCCTTCCGAGCTTTCCCCATGCGTCATCCCACCCTCCTCGTGACCCTCGCCGCCGCGGCTCTCGCGGCGGCCGGCTGCAGCAAGAAAGACAGCGGCGCCGCGACCGGCTCCGCCACCGCCGCGCCCTCGGCCGAGGGCAAGGGCGCGACCGGCCGCGGCGTCGCCGGTCCCGCCGGCCCCGCGTGGGACGTGCCGCCGGGCACCTACGTCGTCGACACGGGCTTCCGGCCCGCGAAGCACGGCTTCAAGTTCCCGAACGAGGGGTCGGTGGGCGCAGACCCCTGGCTCACGGCGGTCGAGATGCGGAAGCTCTTCGGCGACGCCGTCTGCATGCCGTCCGAGGCGCTCGGCGGCGAGGAGCCGGGGGTGGGCTCGGACGTGCCGACGCCCGCCGGAGCCTGCGTGCTCACGCCGGCGGCCGAGCAGTGGATGGGCGACAAGGTCACGTCGATGAAGGACGGCGTGTGCGAGGGCATGGCCGTCGCCGCGCTCATGCTCTTCAAGAAGCGCGAGGAGATGGCGGGGTACGCGCCGGGCAGCGGCGACGCCATCGAGCTCGAGGCCACGGCCGAGCTCAAGCGCGCCATCGGCTACTACTTCGTGATGCAGTACCTCGACCCGCTCGAGGCCGAGGCCCAGAAGCTGCGCGAGGCGAGCACGCCCAACGACATCCTCGACAAGATGACCGAGCTCCTGAAGGGCGACGACCCGCCGTCCTTCGGCTTTTACCACCAGGCGGGCCTCGGTGGTCACGCGGTCACGCCCTACGCCATCGAGGCCAAGGGCGAGGGCCTGTTCTGGCTGCGGGTCTACGACAACAACGCGCCCGGCGAGGAGCGCTACATCGAGTTCGACCGCAACAAGAACACCTGGCAGTACGGCTTCGGCCAGCTCAATGCCGGGGTGCAGGCCGACGTGTGGCAGGGCAACGCCGAGACGCGCTCGCTCGACTACGGCCCGCTGTCGTGGCGCAAGAGCCACAAGTGCCCGTTCTGCGAGGACAGCGGGGTGCGCGAGGTCTCGTTCCACGGCAAGGGGCACCTCGTCATCAGCGACGCGAGCGGGAACAAGCTCGGGGTCGTGGACGGCAAGCTCGTCAGCACTCTGCCGGGCGCCCGCGCCCTCAGGGTCCGCGCCTACCGGCCGGGGCAGCCTCCCCCCGAGCCGACGTACTTCCTGCCCGGCAGCGGCGGCTACGACATCCTGCTCGACGGTGCGGGTCAGGCCGACGCCGCCAAGGAAGAGGTGGCCATCTTCGGCAACGGGCTCGTGGCCGAGCTCGACGGCATCCAGCTCGGCGCCGACCAGGACGACCACCTGCTGCTCTCGGCCGACGGGACGAGCATCAAGTACAAGCCGGGCGGCACCGAGAGCCCGATCGTGAGGATCTCGTTCGACGGCAAGAAGGCCGACTACCTCTTCCAGGTGAGCGACCTCGACGTCGCGAGCGGCGAGGAGCTCGACTTCTCGATCGACGCCGCCAAGGGCAAGCTCAAGATCTTCGACTCCGGCCCGGGCGGCGACAAGTACGATCTCCGCGTCGAGCGCTACACCGCCAAGGGCGAGGAGACCTTCTTCAACGAGGACATCGCGATCGGCGGCGGCGAGGCGGACTTCGTCGACTTCGACGCCTGGGGCGGAGAAGGCAAGCCGCTCGAGATCGAGACCGACAAGGGCAACGACGGCACCATGGACGGCCACGAGCAGGAGCCCGACGAGGTCGCGCCGCCGCCGGAGCCCGACGAGATCACGCCGCCGCCGGAGCACGCCGAGCCGGAGCCGCCGCCCGCGCCGCCGCCGCCGCCGCCGCCGCCGGACGACGACTAGTCGATGCCCCGTCTCACTCCACGAGCGGCGCGGCGCGCACGTAGCAGCGCTCGCTCGCCGGGGCGCCGCCGCCCTCGAGCCGCACGCAGAGCTCGCTGCCGCCGCCCGCCGCGGCCTCGCGCACGAAGTAGCTCAGGTGGCGCGGCTCGGGCCCGCTCGTGTCCTCGAACACGGCGCTCTTCACCCGCGCCGCCACGAGCCGGAGCGAGGTCTCGTCCTTGCCCTTCGGAAAGGAGCGGTGGACGACCCCGCCCTCGGTGTGCTCGATGAGCAGGAGCGCGTGCTCCACCGTCCGCACCCCGCCGTCGCTGCCCCCGGCTCCCTCGAGGCCGTGCAGCGCCACCGTGCGGCTCGTGCCGAGCAGCGTCCCGCCGCGCGCCGTCGTGAAGTGAAGCTCGCTCTCGAGCGCACCGTCCTGCCGGAACCACGAGCCCTCGAGCCACCCGAGCCGGCTGCCGAGATCCGCGTCGTCGTTCGGGATCTGCGGTAGCGGGTAGTAGGGATAGTGGACGGCGCAGCCACCGAGGGCGAGCAGGAGGAGCGGGGCGAGGCGGCGGACCGCCGGGCGGCGAGGCGCGAGACGCGGCATCCCCCGATGCTACCGAACCCCGCCGTCGCGCGCGCGCGCAGTTTGGTCAAGGAGTGTAAGGAGCGGCGTCACAGCGGCACCTCGGCGCCGGCGGGCACGGCGATCTTGCGGCCGCTCGGGTCGAACACGTAGACGGCGTCCTCGCTGCCCACGCTGTGGGCCCGGCGCGGGCTCGTCTCGAGCCGCAGGAAGGAACGCTGGTTCAGCCCCACGCACACGTGGTGGCGGAAGCGGTGCGCCAGGTACGCGAGGTTGTCCGGGTCGTCGGTCTGGATGCGGTCCATGCAGTGCGGGAAGAGCTGCAGATCGCGCACGATGCCGAGGCCACGGTCGAAGAGCTGAAAATCGCGCGGCTCGGCGGCGAAGTCGTCGTACACGATGACCCGCTCGCACAGGCTCATGGCCCCGGCGCTCATCGCGACGAACAGGGCCCCGCGGCGCAGCGCCTCCGCGAAGGCATCGCGCAGCCGGAAGAAGCGCAGCGCCTCGAGCAGCGGCGCGAGGCCGCCGCCGAAGAGGAAGATGGCGCCGGCCTCGACCACCCGGGCCTCGAGCCGGGCGCGGGCCGCGCGCCAGGCCGGCTGGTAGGCGAGGCCCGTCGCGTCGAAGCAACGCGCCTCGAGGTCCGCGAGCAAGGCCATCATGCGCTCGTCGTTCTCCTCGAGCGTGGCGATGGCGTGGCCGAGCTCGCCCCGCAGGGCGTGGCGCACGAGCGCGCCCGGGCGCGCGTCCCGCGT
>JACRDA010000047.1 GCA_016212965.1 Myxococcales bacterium | reverse complement strand
GCTCGCCGCGTGCGCGCACGCCGCGGGGGCCTACGACCGCGGGACGGGCGTGCAGAAGGACGCCGCCCGCGCGCGCACTGCCTACGAGCAGGCGTGTGCCGTCGGACCGCTCGGGGCCGCCGCCGACGCGCCGCACTGGAGCGCCAACGTGGCCTCGACGACCTGCGCCGGCGGCTGCGTGCCCGAGGCGTGCGCGGCCCTGGCCGGCTTCTACGCCGACGGGCGCGGGGGCGCCCCGCAGTCCGAGCGCGCGGCGACGGCGCTGCTCAAGCGCGTGTGCAGCGTGGACGGCGGCGACGCGAGCCGCGGCGTCGTCGGCTGCGTGGCGCTCGGGGAGCGCCGCGAGAAGGCTGCCGAGCTCGAGGCCGCGCGCCGCTACTACGAGGCCGCGTGCGACGGGGGCCGCGAGGCTGGCTGTGTCGCGCTCGGCCGCACGCTGCAGAAGAGCGGCGAGCCGAAGGACGAGAAGCGCGCGCGCGGTCTGTTCGACAAGGCGTGCCAGGCGGGCGACCTCGTCGGCTGCACGCTCTTCGGCAAGATGGTCGAGCACGGACGTGGCGGCTGGGTCGCCGACCAGCCCGCGGCCATCGCGCTCTACGAGCGCGCCTGCGACGGGCAGGAGCTGTTCGGCTGCGTGCACCTCGCGCGCTCCTACGCGCTCGGCAAGGGCAAGCTCCCGAAGGACACGGTGCGTGCGGCCGAGCTCCTGCAGAAGACCTGCGACGGCGGCGAGCAGCTCGGCTGTGCCAGCCTCGCCGGGATGATCGTGGCCGGGCAGGGCGGGCTGGCGCGCGACGAGAAGCGCGCCTTCGCGCTCGCGACGCTCGCCTGCGACAAGGGCGCCCTGCTCGGCTGCGTCGTGCTCGGGCAGCTCTACCGCAACGGGCTCGCGGGCCTGCAGAAGGACGCCTCGGAGGCCCGCTCGCTCTTCGAGCGCGCCTGCCGCGGCGGTGAGCCCGAGGGCTGTGCCGCGCAGGGGCGACTCGACCTCAGCGCCCTGCTCGAGTCGACGCCCGAGGGCGGCGAGGCGCCGGCCGTGCCGGCCGAGCTCGCGACCCTGTTCGAGCGCGCCTGCGACGGCGGGGCGGCCGACGGCTGTGCGGCGCTCGCCGAGCTGCGCGAGGGCGGGGCCAAGGGCGCCGATGCCGTGCTCGGCGAGGCTGCCAAGCTCTACCAGCAGGCCTGCGAGGGGGGCGCCATGCGCGCCTGCACCAACCTGGCGAACCTCGTCTACCAGGGCGTCGGCGGGCTCGAGCACGACGCGAAGCGCTCCGCCGAGCTGAACGAGCGCGCCTGCAAGGGCGGCGACGCCGTCGGCTGCGTGCGCCTCGGCACGCTCTACGCGCTCGGCGAGGGCGTCGCGAAGAATCCGAAGCGCGCCGCCGAGCTGCAGCGCGAGGCCTGTCGCGAGCCCTTCGAGGGCGAGGCGCAGCGCGGCCGCTGCGAGCGCCTGGCGAAGCTCCTCGCCGACAAGGACGGCGGCGAGGACAAGGCGCCCGAGAAGGCACCCGACAAGCCGGGCGACAAGCTCGCACCGAAGCCACCGGAGAAGTGACGTTAGGGCACGTCGCGCTCCCGCGGTGCCGTGGGGGCTGCTAGGCTGGCGGCATGGTGCGCCTGGCTTCGCTCTCGCTTCTCGTGGCGCTCGGCGGTTTCGCCGCGTGCTCGCTCGCCAATGCCCCGGGCGATCCCGCGCCCGCGACCGCGCAGGGCGCAGGGGGCAGTGGCGCCACGTCGCAGGGCGGTGGCGGCACGGGCGCGCACGACTGCGGACCGGTCAACACGCTCGTCGACTGCGGCGCCTGCGGCGTCCCGTGCGCGCCAGCCAACGCCATCGGCGCCGACTGCTCGAGCGGCAGCTGCGACTACGCCGCGTGCATCGCGCCGGCCCAAGACTGCGACGGCGTCCGCGCGAACGGCTGCGAGAGCGATCCCGCGAGCGACCCCGCGCACTGCGGCGCCTGCATCAACGACTGCGCGGTCCTGGCGCCCAACGTCGAGCAGCCCCTGTGCACTGCAGGCACCTGCGACTACACCGTGTGCGCGCCCCTGTTCGAGAGCTGCGACGGCGTGCGCAGCAACGGCTGCGAGCGACCCATCAACACGCCGGCCGATTGCGGTGGCTGCGGGCTGCCGTGCTCGCCCCAGAACACGGTCGGCGCCGACTGCTCGAGCGGCAGCTGCGGGCACCTCGGCTGCCAGCTCGACTGGCAGGACTGCGACGGCGTGCCCGACAACGGCTGCGAGAGCTACCGACTCTCCGACAACCAGCACTGCGGCGTCTGCAACAACCCGTGCGTCGGCGCGGAGTCCTGCGTGAACGGCTCCTGCCAGACGGCCCTGGATCCGCAGTGTCAGGCGGCGTACTTCCAGTTCACCCTCGGCGAGCGGAACGTCAACGGCAGCACCGGGGACGCGTGGTGCGACTCGGGTGCGGGCGCGGCCCCCGAATGGCAGGGTGCCGGCTGGTACCGCTACACCGCGGCGGCCGGCAGCCAGATGCCGGAGTCGCCGCCACCCGAGTACTCGTGCAGCACCCACGCCCCGGGCTGGCTCAACGGATCGCACCCGACGGTCGCCGAAGGGCAGGTCGCTCGCACCGTGTGTTTCAACTGGGGCGGCAGCGCCTGCGCCTGGAGCTCGGCGGTCACCGTGCTGAACTGCGCGAGCTTCTACCTCTACTACCTGCCCGACACGCCGACCTGCAACCTGCGCTACTGCGGCAGCTGACCGGACCTCGCGCCGGCGTGCACGCTCCCCACGGGAGACGGGCGGGGACGGTCCTGCCGCGACGTCCTCGGCGGAGATGGGCAGCGCCCGGCGCGGATGGTGGTAGGCTCCTCGTCTGCGCCGCGCACGGGTGGCGCTTCGGGTGGGGGCCCACGGTCATGTCGGCAAGGGAATCGGCGCCGCAGGCGCCAGCCGAAGGCTCAGGCGACGGCGACGTCCGCTTCCGCTTGATGTTCGAGCGCAGCGCGGACGCGATCCTGCTCCTCGACACGCACTCGAACCTGTTCGTCGAGTACAACCAGGCGACGCTCGACATGCTGCGCTGCACGCGGGAAGAGCTCTCGGCGCTGCACCCGTCGGCGCTCTCGCCCCCGACCCAGCCCGACGGCCGCGACTCCTTCGCGAAGGCGAACGAGATGATCGCCACGGCGCTGCGGCGCGGCAGCCACCGCTTCGAGTGGGTCCACCGGAGCCCTCACCGCGACGACTTCCCGGTCGAGGTGCTGCTCACGCCGCTGCCCCTCGGGGAGGCTCCGATCGTCGTCGTCATGTGGCGCGACATCACCGAGCGCAAGCGCGGCGAGGAGACCCTGCGGCAGGCCCAGAAGCTCGAGTCGCTCGCCGTCCTCGCCGGCGGCATCGCCCATGACTTCAACAACCTCCTCGCCGCCGCCACCGGGCACCTCGCTGCCGCCCAGGCGATGGTAGGCGCCGACGCGGCCGCCTCGGCGCACCTGCGGCGCACCGAGCAGGCCTTGAGCCACGCCGCGCACCTCACGCACCAGATGCTCGCCTACAGCGGCAAGGCGAGCTTCGCCATCGCGCCCCTCGATCTCGGCGCGGTGGCGCTCGAGATGGCGGAGCTGCTCCACGTCTCGGTGTCCAAGCACGTCCCGATCGAGTGCCACGTGGATCCCGCTCTGCCCGCGATCGCGGCCGACCGAGCGCAGGTGCAGCAGCTCGTGATGAACCTCGTCACGAACGCCGGCGAGGCGATCGGCGATGGCGAAGGCGTCATCCGGGTGCGCGTCACGACCGAGGAGCTGGTCGACACCGCGGCCCTGCTCGACCTCGGAGCGCGTCCGGTGCCGCCGGGCCCGATGGTCCGGCTCGAGGTGCACGACAGCGGCGCGGGGATGAGCCCGGACGTGCAGGCGCGCATCTTCGATCCGTTCTTCTCGACCAAGCAGTCGGGGCGCGGGCTCGGCCTGGCCGCGATCCGCGGCATCCTCGAGGCGCACGGCGCCGGCGTGCGCCTGCGCAGCGCCCCGGGCGAGGGCACGACCTTCCAGATCCTCTTCCCCGCGCGACCCGACCTGTCGTCGGTTGCGCCGACGCCACCCAGGCCGAGCTCGCGCGGGGAGGGCACGGTGCTGCTCGTCGACGACGACGCGAACGTGCGCAGCAGCCTGCGGGCCGTGCTCGAGCTCTGCGGCTTCCGGGTGCTCGAGGCGGCGAGCGGCGCCGAGGCGATCGCGCTCTTCGAGGCGCGGCGTCCCGAGATCGGCTGGGTGTTGATGGACCTCACCATGCCGCGCATGGACGGCCATACCGCGTTCCTGCGCCTGCGCGTCATCGATCCGGGTGTGGTCGTCGTGCTGAGCTCGGGCTGGGCGGCGGACGAGGTCGCGGCGCGCTTCGCGGGGCACCCGCCGTCGGGCTTCGTGGGCAAGCCCTTCTCGATCGAGGATCTGCAGGCCGAGCTCCGCCGGCTGGGCATCCTGCGCGCGCGCTGACGGCCGCGGGAGCGCCGCGTCAGCGCGCCACCTGCCCCGTGGTCTCCGCGATGCGTCACCAGTCCTCGATCGAGAGGTCGTACACACCCACGCGCACGGACGGCGCGCCAGTCCGCGCGCGCTCGCAGCTCTCGAAGTAGAACCATACGTGCGCGAGGTCGGGCACCGCGACGGCACACTCGTCCCGGCCCCAGGTTGGCGGCACGTCGTGGGGCTTCGGCGCGCCGTGGAGCCTCGCGAGGTCGGAGAGCGTCGCCCCGACGCCGGCCCCGCGCGCGGTCTGCGGGCCCGGGCCCTCGACGTAGACGGCCGCGACGAGGAGCCTGGCCTGACGGGCGAGGCCGAGGGCGCCGGCGGCGGTGCCCATGCGCGGGCGCACCGCGACCGCGAGCGATGGCGCCTCGAGGCGAAAGCCTTCCCCGGGCTGCGCGTCGGCGATGGTGCGCGCGAAGAAGCCCTTCTCGGGCTCGGGCCCGAGCTCGGCGAGCCCGAGCGGGGCGCCGAGCCGCAGCTTGCCGACGCCCCCGTCGTCGATGACCCAGCACCCGGGCGCGGTGCAGGCGGGCAGGGCCGGGCGCGGCGCGGGCGGGAGAAGGTCGGCGCTCGGGACCGCGGGCGCGGCCGTGCTCTCGGCCGCGACCACGGCCGTGGCCACCCGCGGCGGTGAGGCCGCGGGCTCGCCGGCCGGCCCGTGACACGCCGCGCACCCGAGGCCGAGGACGAGCAGCGCGCGCCCGCGGTGTCGGGCCGCGGGCGTCGGGTGTCGGGCCTCGGCCGGTGCGCTCATGCCCCGAGCGTAGGCGACGCGGGATCCCGCGCAAGCGCGGCGGCTTGCGGCTTCGGGGCGTTCACGACCCCTGGCGCGCGGGCGCGACATGGAATAGAGAGAGCCCCGTCATGCTATCGGAGGCTCGCGACAAGCTCGTCGACCTCAAGCGCCGCTTCGAGGCGCTGAGGAGGCATCTTTGACGCCCCGAAGCTCGAACGGAAGCTGGAGGAGCTGACGGCCCTCACGCTCGCCCCGGGCTTCTGGGACGACCAGAAAAAGGCCCAGGGCGTCCTGCGCAAGCGCAGCGCCGTCGAGGCCAAGCTCGCCTCGCTCGGCGAGCTCGGGCAGAAGCTCGACGAGGCGGGCGAGTACCTCGAGCAGGCCGGCGCCGAGAACGACGACGGCGCCATCGGCGACGCCGCGGCGCAGATCCTCGCGCTCGAGCAGCGGGTGCGCGGGCTCGAGCTCGAGCGCATGCTGAGCGGCCCGGCCGACCACAACGACGCCATCGTGAGCCTCAACCCGGGCGCCGGCGGCACCGACGCCAAGGACTGGGCCGCGATGCTGCTGCGCATGTATCTGCGCTACTGCGAGCGCGCCGGGTACAAGACCGAGATCGTGGACTACCAGGACGCGGACGAGGCGGGCATCGACTCGGCCTCCTTCACCGTCTCGGGCGAGGCCGCCTACGGGCACCTGCGCAGCGAGACCGGCGTCCACCGCCTCGTGCGCATGAGCCCCTTCAACGCCGACCACACGCGCCAGACCTCCTTCGTCGCGGTCGACGTGACGCCCGACCTCGACGACGACATCGACATCGAGGTCGCCGACAAGGACGTCGAGATCACGACCATGCGCGCCGGCGGCAAGGGCGGGCAGAACGTGAACAAGGTCGAGACGGCGGTCCGCCTCAAGCACTTCCCGACCGGCCTCAACATCGTGTGCCGCGCCGAGCGCAGCCAGCACCAGAACCGCGCCATGGCGATGAAGATGCTGAAGGCGAAGCTCTACCAGATGGAGCTCCAGAAGCGCGCCGACGCGGCGGCGGCCGTGGCCGCGAGCAAGGCGGCGATCGACTTCGGCAGCCAGATCCGCAGCTACGTGCTCGCGCCCTACCGGCTCGTGAAGGATCTGCGCACCGAGCACGAAACGGGCAACGTCGACGCGGTGCTCGACGGCGACCTCGAGGGCTTCGTCGAGGCATACCTCTTGAAGACGGCGCGCTCCCTCGACGACGAGCCGGCGCGCGGCGGCTCGGGTGGCCGGGCGTGAGCCGTTCGGGGCCGCCCGTCGCTCCGAGGGTGAGAGACCGAGAGGCGCACGGGCTCCGGCCCGCGCCACGACCGAGATGAAGGAACCACGGGACAAGCAACAGGCGAGCGCGGACGCGGGCGCGGAGCCACGCCCGGACGACGCGCTCATCGCCGTCCGGAAGCACAAGGCCGCGACCGTGCGCGCGCGCGGCGACAACCCGTTCGCGAACGACGTCGGGCGCGACCCGGCGCTCGGGGCGCTCGCCGAGGTGCGGGCCCACGCGGCACCGGCGCGGGGGCCGGACGGTCGCTACGCGGCCG
Source organism: Myxococcales bacterium (assembly GCA_016212965.1). Taxonomy (GTDB): domain Bacteria; phylum Myxococcota_A; class Polyangia; order Polyangiales; family Polyangiaceae; genus JACRDA01. Next base: position 16,023 of record JACRDA010000047.1, on the reverse strand, counting down.
ACGCCGTGCCGGCCGGCCGCTTTCGCGTGGCGGGGCGCATCCTCTTCCTGCGCGGCATGGGGGGCGTCACCTTCGTGCGCCTGCGCGACCGGACGGGCGAGCTGCAGCTCTACTGCGACGAGGCCGTGCTCGGCGCGGCCTACGCCCGCCTCGAGGAGCTCGACCTCGGCGACTTCGTCGAGGCGGTCGGCACCGCCATGGCCACGAAGAAGGGCGAGCTGTCGATCCAGGCAGAGTCCTTCCGCCTGCTGTCGAAGGCCTACCGCCCGCTGCCGACCAAGACGAGCTTTCGCGACGTCGAGGCGCGCTACCGCATGCGCTACGTCGATCTCGTCGCGAACCCGCCGGTGGCGAGCGTGTTCCGCGCGCGCAGCACCATCGTGAGCGCGCTCCGCACCTTCCTCGACGCGCGCGGCTACCTCGAGGTCGAGACGCCGACCATGCACACGGTCATCGGCGGCGCGGCGGCCAAGCCCTTCGTCACGCACCACAACGCGCTCGATCTACGCCTCTACATGCGCATCGCGCCCGAGCTCTACCTGAAGCGCCTGCTCGTGGGTGGCTTCGAGCGCGTCTACGAGGTCGCGCGCTGCTACCGCAACGAGGGCCTCTCGACGCGCCACAACCCCGAGTTCACGATGCTCGAGTTCTATCAGGCCTACGCGACCTACGAGACCCTGATGGACCTCACCGAGGAGCTGCTGCGCGCGGTCGACGCCGAGCTCGCGCGCCGCATGCCCGAGGAGCACCCGGCCTGGCTCGCGGCGCGGCCCTTCACGCTCGGCCGCTTTGCGCGCGTCACCATGCGCCAGGCGGTGGCGACCGGCCTCGAGCGCGCCGGCATGCCGGTCGAGGCCTCGACCGACGCGGGCCGCCCCGACGCGCCCATCGGCCCCTGGGCCAAGGCGGCCAAGCAGCGGGGCCGCGCCATCGACTGGGACAACTACCGCGCCGGCATGAGAAAGTGCGAGAACGACGGCGAGCGCCTCTTCTGCGCCTACGAGTACCTCGCCGAGCCCTTCCTCGCCGAGGACTACCGCGAGGGCGCGGCGAGCGTGCCGGTGTTCGTCACCGAGTACCCCGCCGAGGTCTCGCCGCTCGCGCGCAAGAGCGATGCGGACGGGCGCTTCGTCGACCGCTTCGAGCTCTTCGTCCACGGGCGCGAGCTCTGCAACGCCTTCAGCGAGCTCAACGACCCCGAGGACCAGGCGGCGCGCTTCCTCGCGCAGCTCGACAAGCGCGCGCGCGGCGCCGAGGAGACGATGGACTACGACGCCGACTACATCCGCGCGCTCGAGCACGGCATGCCGCCCGCCGCCGGCTTCGGCATGGGCGTCGACCGGCTCACCATGATGCTCACCGCTGCGGCGTCGATCCGCGACGTCATCCTGTTCCCGCTCCTGCGCCCGGAAGCCGCCGATGCCGGTTGAGAGGACAGCTCCGCCGCCTCGAGCCGGGCGCGCCCGTGCGTGGGCCGAGGTGCGTCCGTGACGGGCGAGGAGTCGGCGGTGGTCGAGGGCGGCTTCGCGCTGCCGCCCATCATGTGGGTCGTCTACGCGGTCTCGGCCGTGCTCGCCTACCTGTTCGTCCGCAAGGGCCTGGCGCGCGTGCGCAAGCACCCCCGCAAGGCAGGGCTCTGGTTCGGCGCCGCGGTCGACGCGGTCGCCTTCTCGGTGCTCGCGACCGTGCGCACGCAGTTCGTCGAGGAGCGCGGCACCTACAAGCTGAGCCAGGAGTCCGTGCGCTTCGGCGTGCTCGTGAGCGGCGTCGTGGTGGTGTTCGCCGTCATGGCGATGCTCCTGCCGCTCGCGCTCGACGCGCTCGAGCGCCGCGGCTTCGCGCCCTTCGTGGGCGCGCGCCACATCCGCGCCACGAAGAGCGGCTTTCTCACCGTGATCTCGGTCCTGTCGATGGCGGGCGTGGCGGTGAGCTCCTGCGCGCTCTGCTCGGTCACGTCGATCATGGGCGGCTTCGGCCACGACCTGAAGCGCAAGATCCTCGGCAACACCGCGCACGTGGTCATCGACGTGCGGCGCCCCGGCGGCTTCGGCGACTGGGAGGCGAAGCTCGAGGTCATCCAGGCGGCGGCGCGCGACAAGGGCGGCGCGGCGACTCCGGTCGCCGGCGGCGAGGCGATGGCCTCGAGCGACACCAACACCGCGGGCGCGCTCCTGCGGGGCATCGACCCCCAGACCATCGGCGACGTCATCAACCTGCGGCAGAACATCGAGGTCGGGCGCTTCGAGTACCTCACCGAGCCGACCCGGCTGCTCGAGCTGCCGCCCGACGAGATCATCGGGCGCGGCTCCGGGGGCGAGGCCTACCTGAAGGGCCCCGAGATGCCCTTCCCGCGCGACCCCTCGGCCGCCGAAGTGGCGCGGCCGAAGGAGTACCCCGGCAACATCCTCGGGCGCGAGCTCGCCAAGGCGCTGCACGTCATGGTCGGCCAGGAGCTCACGCTGCTGTCGCCGACGGGCGAGCTCGGGCCGACGGGCATCATGCCGCGGGCCAAGCGCTTCCGCGTGGCGGCCATCTTCTACAGCGGCATGTACGAGTACGACGCGTCGCACGCCTACGTGCTCATGCCCGACGCGCAGCGCTTCTTCAGCCTGGACGACAAGAGTCACAAGACGGCGGGCCGCATCACGCACATCGACATCCGCGCGCAGAACCCGGAGCTCGTCGGCGAGCTGCGCCCGGCCATCGACGCCGTCGTGCTCGAGCTGAACGGCGGCAAGGTCGACTCGGACGAGCTCGGGCACGGCGACGCGGTCGGCGAGGCCGAGGGCGCGGGCGGGCCGAAGAAGGCGGCGCCGCTGCTCCTGCGCGTGCGCGACTGGATGGAGATGAACAAGAACCTCTTCAGCGCCTTGAAGCTGGAGAAGGTCGCGACCTTCGTCATCCTGTCCATCGCGATCGCCGTGGCGAGCTTCTGCATCATCTGCACCCTGCTCCTCATGGTGACCGAGAAGTCGAAGGAGATCGCCATCCTGAAGGCGCTCGGCGCGGCCGACGGCGCCGTCATGCGCATCTTCATGCTCGAAGGCATCATCATCGGCGCCATCGGCACGCTGTTCGGCGTCGTCAGCGCGCTGGCCATCTGCCTCGGCCTGTCGTGGACCGGCATGCGCCTCGACCCCGAGGTCTATTACATCGACCGGCTGCCCGTGAACGTCGACGCGGGCGACTACTCCATGGTCGCGATCGCCGCGCTCGTCATCTGCTCGCTCGCCACCATCTACCCCGCCTATACTGCCGCGAAGATCCGCCCCGTCGAGGGGTTGCGCTACGAGTGAGCGCTCGCGTCCCGGACCCGCCACCATGACCACGCCGCTCATCGTCATCGAGGACCTCACCAAGTCCTTCCAGCACATGGGGCAGAAGCTCGAGGTGCTGCGCGGCATCGACCTCGTGGTCGAGGAGGGCGAGTTCCTCGCCATCGTCGGGCCGAGCGGCGCCGGCAAGAGCACGCTCTTGCACTGCATCGGCACGCTCGATCTGCCGAGCTCGGGGCACATCCGCCTCGAGGGGCGCGACCTCGTGGGGCTCGGCAGCGCGAAGCTCGCCGAGGTGCGCAACCGCAGCATCGGCTTCGTCTTCCAGTTCCACCACCTCTTGCCCGAGTTCAACGCGCTCGAGAACGTCATGATGCCGGGCCTCATCCAGGGTCGCAGCCGCCGGCAGCTCGAGCCCATGGCGCGCGCGCTGCTCGAAGAGGTGGGGCTCACCTCGCGCGCGACGCACCGGCCGGGTGAGCTGTCGGGCGGCGAGCAGCAGCGCGTGGCCCTGGCCCGCGCGCTCGTGCTCTCGCCGAAGCTCCTGCTCGCCGACGAGCCCACGGGCAACCTCGACTCGGCCACGAGCCAGTCCATCCACGAGCTGTTCTTCAAGATCAACCGCGAGCACAAGACGACGCTGCTCGTCGTGACGCACAACACCGCCTTCGCGCAGAGCATGCCGCGCGTCGTCACCATGCGCGACGGCCGCATCCACGCCGACGAGCGTCGGCCGCGGACCGAGGCGCGCGCCGAGCCCGTCGAGCCCGTGGTGCCGTCCGTCCGGGCGCCCGCCGAGGCCGAGCCGGCCGAGGCCGCCGCTCCGGGGGACGATGTCGTCGCGGCGAGCACGCACCACGGCGAGCGGGACGCGGACGCGCTCGCGAGCGAGTAGGCCAGGCTCGACCTCCGCCCTCCGGGCGAAAGTCCCGGGATCAGGCTTCGGACTTCAGGCACGAGACTCGCGGGAGCGAGTCGCGTGTCGCGCGACCTGCGGCTCGGACGGTCGCTGGCGGACTCCCTGCGTGCCATGCTTGGATACGCCCGGGCAGCTCGAGACGTGCGCGGACGCGCACATCGTCGGCTGCCAGTGACGGCGAGCGGAGTGACCATGCAACCTCGACCTTTCTTCCCGGTTCTCGGTCTCGTGGTGGTGGCCGCCTGCGGCGGCGAGGTGTTCGTCTCGGGCACCGGCGGGGCCGGCGGCGCGGGCGGCCATGGCGCGACCGGGGCGACCGGCGGCACCGGGCCGGGCGGCAGCGGCGTCGGCGGCATCGACTACACGGCCTGCAGCGGCGCGGGGCAGTGCGCGCTCCGCTCCGAGAGCTGCTGCGGCCAGTGCGGCGCGGCGACGCCCGGCGACATGATCGGCGTCCACCAGGACTTCCTCGACGACTACGCGGCGGCCTACTGCGCGAACGTCGACTGCCCGGGCTGCTTCATGCCGCAGGATCCGAACCTGTTCTCCTACTGCGAGGCCGGCCACTGCGTCGCCGCCGACGTGCGGGCGCTCGAGCTCGCCGCCTGCAACAGCGCCGCCGACTGCACCCTGCGCTGGGGTCTCGAGTGCTGCGAGGGGTGCGGCCTCGCCCCGGCCGAGGGGCTCGTGGCCGTGAACGCGAGCGCAGTGGGCACGCTGAGCACGCTCGTGTGCGCGCCCGGCTGGGGTTGCCTCGAATGCCTCGTGCAGTACCCGCCCGGCGCGATGGCCACCTGCAGCGCCGGCCGCTGCGAGGTCGTGTTCGTGACGCCCGGGGAGTGAGGCGCATCGGCGCGGGCTCGCGCGGCACCCGGTGCGCGGCGCAGGCATCACGCACATCCAGCGCTTCGGCGGCGCCCCCAGCTCCGTGAGCGATCCGAACGGCGCCGCACGCGCCGCGCCGCGTTGACTGCGCATCCGAGCTCCGTGAGCGTCGCGCCGAGCGCCTTCAACTTCGCGTGGCCCGTCGTGACGATCCTCGGGAGGAGCGGAGCGGGCGGCGACGCCGACGCCGTCGTTGAGCCCGCCGCCGTCGCGAGCCACCATGCGAGCAGCTGAGGCGATCGGGCACTCGGCGTGGCAGCTGAGCGACGACCGAGCGGCCCGCCCCGGACCGCGCCGCGCGTGGCGTTGCCGCGCGCGCCGCCACACGGATACGCTCGAGCCATGCAGCCGGTGAGCGGATGGTTCACGGTCGAGCACGACGCGGAGCGGGTGCGGCTTCGCTCGAGCGCGGGCGAGGGCTGGGACGCCTCCTTCGCCTGGGCCGACATCGAGCGCGTGTGCTTCGAGGCGGCCGACTTCCTCATGTCCGACTCGATCTACGTCTTCGTGCGCGGCCGCGCCGAGAGCTACGTCATCCCCAGCGACGCGCAGGGCGGCGCCGCGTTCTGGGGCGCCCTCGTGGAGCGAAAGCTGTTCGACGCCGAGCTCGCGATCCGCGCCGCCACCTCCGGCCCCGGGTTGTTCTGCTGGCCACCCGTCGAGCCGTGACCCACCGCCTCGTACCGCGCACGAACGCACCGGGCTTGCAGCGGTGGGCAGTGAGGCAATGGGTGCCGCGGCGCACCACGCGCGCGAGCTCGCGGCGGATCGATGGCGGAAGGGAGCGATGCGAGCCTTGGCGGCCCGACGGTGATCGCGGCCGTCGGAAATCACTTTCGGCCTGTCTGTCTTCCGGCGATGCCTCTCGGCGTGATGGTCAGGCTGTCTCGCCGCCTCGTGCTGTTGCTCGGCGCGCTCGCGCCGGTCGGGTGCGCTCCCGCCGCGGTGCCGCGCCGCGAGTCGCCGTTCGACGCCCTCGAGGCGAAGATCGGCGGCCGCGTGGGCGTCTTCGCGCTCGACACGGCGAGCGGCGCGCGGCTCGAGCACCGCGCCGACGAGCGCTTCGCGATGTGCTCGACCTTCAAGTGGGCGCTCGCCGCCGCGGTGCTGGCGCGGGTCGACCGCGGCGAGCTCGCGCTCGACGACCCGATCGCCTTCGGCGAGAGCGATCTCCTCGAGTACGCGCCGGCGACGCGCGCCAACGTCGCCCGTGGGCAGATGACGATCGAAGCGCTCGCCGACGCCATCGTCACCATCAGCGACAACACGGCGGCGAACCTGCTGCTCCGCGAGGTCGGCGGGCCCGCGGGGCTCACGGCGTTCATGCGGAGCCTCGGTGACGAGGAGACGCGCCTCGACCGCGACGAGCCGATGCTCAACACGAACCTACCCGACGATCCGCGCGACACGACGACGCCGCGCGCGATGGTCGGAGCGCTGCGCGCCGCGCTGCTCGGCGACGTGTTGAGCGCTCCGAGCCGCGCCCTCCTCCTCGGCTGGCTCGAGCGCTGCGAGACGGGGCGCGCGCGCCTGCGCGCTGGATTCCCGCCCGACTGGCGCGTGGGCGACAAGACGGGCACGGGCAACCGCGGCGCCTGCAACGACGTCGCGATCGCGACGGCGCCGGGCGCCGCGCCCATCCTGGTCGCCGCGTACGTGAGCGACGGCGCGGCGGACAAGGAGGCGCTCGAGGCGGCGCACGCCTCGGTCGCGAGCGTCGTAGCGGCCGAGCTCGGCCCGGCGCAGTGAGCCAGGCCGGCTCTCCCGCCGCGCATGAGTCACATTCTGTTGGTACTGAACGCGGCGCGCGTGGCGGCGCTCAGTCGATGCCCCGCACCGCGAAGGCCGCGAGCGCGAGCGACTGCCACGCGCGGTCCTCGGGCACGTCGTCGGGGAAGAGGTCGCGCGACCAGTCGCCGTGCAGGAGCGCGTGATCGAGCCCGGCGATGGCCGCGAGGGCGCCGGTGCCGCGCGCGCGCTCGCGCCGGAAGCGCGCCGCGATGGCGCAGAGCACCCCGGCGAGCCGGCCGAGGCTCGCGCCCGTCATGAGGAACTCGGGCACGAGCAGCCGGTGGCCGAGGTAGCGGGCGAGGAGGGCGTCGTCGTCGGACGCGGGCAGGGTCGCGAGCTCCGCCGGCGGCGCGCGCCGGGGCTCGGCGGCGAGCGCCCCGAGGACGCGCGCGTCCGCGCCGGCGGCGACGAGCGCAGCGAAGGGCTCGGGCTCGGCGGCTCCGGCGAGCGACGCGCGCGGTAGCTCGAGCCCGGCCACGGCCTCGAGGAGCGCGGCCAGGCGCGCCTCGGGCGTGCCCTCGGACGCGTGCCAGAGCTCGACCCAGCGCCAGTGCTCGTCCCAGAACGCCGTGGCTGCCGCGCGCGAGCCGTCGTCCTCGCTGCCCGCGAAGTCGCACAGGGTCTCGGTGGGTGCGGACGCCGCGTCGTCCGGCTCCGCGCTCCACGCGTCGCTCGTCTGCGCGCCGAGGAGCTCGAGCGCCGTGGGGCACGCGAACGACAGGCCGTAGATGCGCCGCCTCGGGGTGAGCATGCCGAGAAACGGAAAGCGCCGGCACGAGGCGGGCAGGGTGTCGACGCCGTGCGCGAGGCGGTAGCCGCACAGGCGGTCCTTCTGCAGGAACAGGCACGCGCCGTCGGGCTCCATCGGTAGCGCGCACGAGCCCTCGAGGCGTTCCTCGTGGGCGTGGGCGCGCACGAGGCGCATCGCCGGCACGAGCGCGCCCGCGGCCGTAGAGCGCGCGGCCATGACGCCGAGCGCCTCGGGCGTCACGTCCACCCGCCAGGCGCGGCAGCAGTGCGCACGGCTCCGGCAGCGCCAGGCGCGCACGATGGGGTGCAGCACGGCGGGCACGTTCATCGGCGCGGGGTCCGCGGCGTGCTCGGGCGGCGCGTCACGCGCCCGGCGCGGCGTCGTCCTTCTCGCTCGCGGCGGGCAGCGCGCGCTCGAGCCGGTCGAAGTGCTCGTAGGGGTGCTGCATCCAGGTGCGCAGCACGCGCGACATCACCGCCGCGTGAAAGCCGTCGATGACGCGGTGGTCGAAGGTCGCGTGCACGCGCATCAGCTTGCCCGGCACCACCTTGCCGTCGTCGACCACCGGCACGTTCTGGATCGCGCCGACCGCCAGGATGATGGGCACGCGCGAGTAGGGCACGAGCGGCACGTAGGCCGTCTCGAGACCGAGCGTGCCGATGTTGGTGATCATCACGCTGCCGAAGGGGTCGCGCGGAATGCCGGCCCAGCGCATGTCCCAGTTCAGCGTGCCCGTGAAGAAGGACAGGATCTTGAGCACGCGGTTGAGGAGGAAGTACGGGATGCCGAGGAAGCTCTTGCGCGTCTTCTCGAGCGCCGGATCCTCGCGCTTGCGCACCCGCTCCACCTTGGCCGAAAAATCGTCGATGATCTCGACGAGCGACTTCTTGTCGACCTCGTACACGGTGGCGCCGGACAGATCGACCTTGCCGTGCCCCTCGTCGTCCATCACGACCTGGAAGAACACGCCGATGTCCTGCCGCAGGTAGAGCCGGTTGTAGCGGAGCACGGCGTTCGCGTCGGGCATCTCGGTGAGGGCCGCCGCCACGGCCTTGGCCATCATGTGCGAGATGGTGAGGCGCTTGCCGGTCTGCGCGCGAAAGTCGGCGAGGTAGCGCAGAGCGTGCTCCATGCGGAGCTCGAGCGTGCCGTAGACCTGCGGGTCGTAGGCCGTCTGCCAGGTCCCGATGGCGATCTTGCGAAAGCTGGAGACGTCCTTCTTCTTGACGAGCTGTAGGTTCGGCATCGGCGCGTGCAACGAGTCTAGGCGAAGGCCGCGCCGACCACGAGGGGCAGGCGCGGCGGTGTCGAGCAGAGCGCTTGACGATCGCGGGCGCGGCCGCGATCCTGTGGCGGTGAAACACGCTCTGCCGCTCGTCGCGCTGTGGGTCTGCATCGTCGGCGTGGCGGCGGCGTGCTCGGCGTCGCAGAAGGGCTCGGGCAGCGGCGGCAGCGGCGCCGACGCGACGACGGACACCGGCTCGACGACGACCACGGGCACGGGTGGGGCCGGGACGGGCGGCACCGGGGCCGGCGCGACCGGTGCCGCAGGCGCGGGCGGCAGCACGACGACGAGCACGACCACGAGCACGACCACGGGCGGGCCCATCGACTTCGGCGGCGGCTGGCAGATCCCCGACGCGGGCTCCCACCCGCCGCTCGTCGGCAACGGCAGCACGACCGTCGTCATCGGACCGGGCGCCGACGCGAGCTCGCCCGGCAAGTTCGGCGGCGCCGACAACCCGAGTGGCAAGCCGACGCTGGTCTACCCGCCCGACGGCGCCATTCTGCCGCCGAACACCAACTCGCTCGAGATCCACTTCGTGCCGGGGGCGGGCCAGACCCTGTTCGAGCTCGCCTTCCACGCGCCGACGAACAACCTCGTCGTGTACACGAGCTGCACGCCGCTTTCCGGCGGCTGCGTGTACACGCCGGACGCGAGCTTCTGGAGCGAGATCGTCGCCTACGCCCGCGGCACCGCGCCCGTCACGTACACGGTGCGCGGCGTGAACGGCCAGAGCCCCGGCTCGGTGGGGAGCTCGGTAGCGGCCTCGATCGCCTTCGGCGAGCAGGATCTGAACGGCGGCATCTACTACTGGGACACGAACGGCATCGTGCAGCGCTACGACTTCGGCTTCCCGAACGCGCCGCCCCAGCAGTACCTCACGGGTCCGGAGGTGGGGGCCTTCGCGTGCGTCGGCTGCCACGTCATGTCGCGCGAGGGCACGCGGCTCGCCGTCGGGCAGGACATCCCGTCGCCGGCGCCCTTCAAGGTCTATCGCACCCTCACGAAGGCCCCGCTCGTGGCCAACGGCCAGCCGGTCGGCGGGAGCGCCAACTTCTTCTCCTTCTCGCCGGACGAGAACTATCTCCTCACCTCCGACGGCGTGAGCATCCGCTGGCTCGATCTCGGCACCGGCCTCGTCGCGCCCGCGCCGGTCGTGGCCTCGGGCACGATGCCCGACTGGTCGCCCGACGGGCTGCACATGGTCTACGCCGAGCCCGAGACGCCCGCCTTCTTCGCCATGCCCGGCGTGTCGTCGGCGTCGATCGTGTCGCTCCATTTCAACGGCGTCGGCTGGGACACGAAGACGACGCTCGTGCCCTTCGCCGGCCAGAACAACTACTACCCGGCCTACGCGCCCGACGGCGACTGGGTGGTGTTCAACCGCTCACCGAGCAACTCCGAGTCGTTCTCGAACGCCGCACCGGATCCGCAGAACGGCACGGTGCCGGACGGCGAGCTCTGGGCTGTGTCCGCCAACGGCGGCGCGCCGGTGCGCTTGTCGCGCGGCTCGGACCCCGGCGCGTGCTCGTGGCCCAAGTGGGCGCCGGTGCGGCACGACTACTACGGCGGGCAGATCCTGTGGCTCACCGTGGCGAGCGCGCGCGCCTACGGGCTGCGGCTCGCCGACGGTCAGAAGACGCAGATCTGGATGATGGCCTTCGACCCCGCGCGCGCCGCGAGCGCGCAGGATCCGAGCTTCCCGGCCTTCTGGCTGCCCTTCCAGAGCATGGCCAGCGGCAATCACATCGCCCAGTGGGCGACCACCGTGCCGCGCAAGCCGTGCGCCGTGCCCTCGGACTGCGACCCGGGCGAGACGTGCGTGGCTGGCGAGTGTAGGCCCATTTGAGCTATTAGCCATTAGCTATTAGCTGTTAGCTATCGGTGATGAGCCATGAGCCATGCGGGCAGTGAGGACGGCTTGGTCCTGGCTTGGTCCTCCCCTCGGTGGAGTCGCATGGCCAACAGCCAATGGCTAATGGCTAATGGCTAATGGCTAATGGCTAGTAGTTACCAACAGGAACCGAACATGAAGCAGCGACGTCGCGTGATGGGAGCGAGCCTCGCGCTCGCGGTGACGGCCGGGGTCGGGAGCGCCGCCGCGCAGGTACCCGAGAGCGTGACGCAGCAGGGGCGTCTCTACGACGGCACCGGCCAACCCATCCAGGGCCCGCTCGACCTCGTCTTCTCGCTCTACGATGCGGCCGCCGCGGTCACGCCCATCTGGACGGAGACGCACGCGGTCACCTTCGACGACGGCTACTTCTCGGTGACGCTCGGCACGACGACGGCCCTCGACACGACCGTGCTCGACGGCTCGGTGCGCTACCTCGGCGTGAAGGTCGGAGCCGACGCGGAGATGACGCCGCGCGCGGCCGTGCACAGCGTGCCCTACGCGATCCTCGCCGGCGACGTGACGGGCGACATCCACCCGAGCTCGGTGTCCGTGGGCGGGAGCGTCGTCATCGACGGCAACGGCCAGTGGGTCGGGAGCCCGACGGGGCTCGCGGGTCCGACCGGGCCCGCGGGTGCGACGGGCGCTGCCGGCGCGACGGGTGCCGTCGGCCCGACCGGTGCCGTCGGTCCGACGGGCCCGGCCGGAGCGACCGGGCCCATGGGACCGACGGGCGCGACGGGTGCGGCCGGTGCGACCGGTGCGACCGGTGCGACGGGCACCGCGGGCTCGGTCGGCGCGGCCGGCCCGACCGGCGCGACCGGCCCCGCGGGCGCCGGCGCCACGGGCCCCACGGGCGCCGCGGGGCCGATGGGTGCCACGGGTCCGGCGTCCTCGGGCATTCCGCCGCTCCAGTTCGCGGGCTACACGCCGCTCGCCTACGGCGGCGACCTCGGCGGTCGCAGCGGCGCGCACGCGCTCTGCAACGCCGCCTTCACCGGCAGCCACTTCTGCACGGACTGGGAGGCCGACCAGGCCGCGGTGCCCGCGCCCATTCCCGCCGCGGGCGTGTGGGTCGATCTCGGCGACGGCCAGTCGACCACGCGCTACTTCCGCGACAGCTACTCGGTCAACGACATCTACTCGTGCGGCGGCTGGACCTCGGCGTCGGCGAGCTTCAAGCCCGACGGTCTGAACACCGGCCGAGGCCAGCAGTTGACGCCGCTCGGCGGCATCGCGAGCACCTGGGTCGGCGCCAACGACGGCGGCTGCGAGAATCCCCGGCAGGTGGCGTGCTGCACGGGCGGGACTGCTGTCCGCTTCCGCGGCTTCACGCCGACGACCACCGGCGGCAACCTCGGGGGCCGCAGCGGCGCGCACGCGACCTGCGCGGCGGCGTTCAACGGCAGCCACTTCTGCAGCGACTGGGAGGTGGATCAGGCGGCCGTGCCCGCGCCCATCCCGGCCACGGGCGCGTGGGTCGACCTCGGCAACGGCACGCCCTCGTCGCGCTATTACCGCGACACCTACTCGGTCAACGACATCTACTCGTGTGGCGGCTGGACCTCGTCGTCGGCGAGCTACAAGCCCGACGGGCTGAACACCGGCCGTGGCCAGCAGTTGACGCCGCTCGGCGGCATCGCGAGCACGTGGATCGGCGCCAACGACGGCGGTTGCGAGATCGCGCGCCCGCTCGCCTGCTGCGACGGCTACCCGCCCGAGTAGCCGCGCCCTCGCTCCGCCCGGAGGCGGAGCAAGCCGAACCACGGAGTCACCGCGACACGGAGCGTGACTCGACCCCGACGGGCCCGTCGCGCGCGCTCAGACCGTCGCGAAGGCGGCGGTCGGGATGTCGATGGCGCTGCGATCGCCGGTCGCGATCATCTTCGCGGCGCCGACGATGCCCGGCACCACCTGCGAGGCGAAGAAGATCGCCGCCTGCTTCTTGCCCTCGTAGAACAGCCGGTCCGGATCGCCCTCGGGCAGGGCCTTCTGCTTGTCGACGGCGATGACGGCTGCGTCGCACAGGAGCCAGCCGACCGTGAGCTCGCTCATCATGGTGAGGAAGCGGTTCGCCTGCAGCTGCACGCGGTCGATCTCGCCGACCTGCGCCCACTGCAGGAACTGCATCACCGAGCCGCCGAGCGCCTCCTGCGCCTTGCCGAGGTTCTGCACGCTCGGCCCGAGCACGGGGTGACTGCCGTGCTCCGCGACGAACTTCGCGAGATCGCCGAGGAAGCGCTGGGTGTTGGCGCCGCCCGCCTGGCCGAGCTTGCGCGCCACGAGATCGAGCGCCTGGATGCCGTTCGTGCCCTCGTAGATGCTGAAGATCTTCGCGTCGCGGCAGTGCTGCTCGACCGGGTAGTCCTGGGTGTAGCCGACTCCGCCCATCACCTGGATGGCGGCCTCGCTCACCTGGAAGGCCATGTCCGAGGCGTAGGCCTTGATGAGCGGCGTGAGGAGCTCGACCTGGCCCTGGTGGTAGAGGGCGGTCTTGTCGTCCTTGCCGGCGAGCACGGCCGCCTGGTCGAGGTGGATGGCGCTCTTCACGATGAGCGCGCGGATGCCCTCGACCTGCGCCTTCATCCAGAGCAGCATGCGGCGCACGTTGGCGTGCTCGATGATCGCGACGCGCGGCGCGTCGGGGTTCTTCCACTCCTTGGCGCTCGAGCCCTGCTGCCGATCGCGCGCGTACTCGAGGGCGGAGAGGTACGCCGCCGAGGCGATGCCGAGGCCCTGCAGGCCGACCCCGATGCGCGCGTAGTTCATCATGCGGAACATCTGGCGGATGCCCTGCAGCTCCTCGCCACCGCACAGCTCGCCGATGCACTGCCCGTCGTCGCCGAACTGCAGCAGCACGGTCGAGGAGCCCTTGATGCCCATCTTGTGCTCGAGGGACACCGTCTTGACGTCGTTGCTCGCGCCGGCCGAGCCGTCGGCGAGGATGCGGCGCTTGGGGACGATGAAGAGCGAGAGGCCCTTCGTGCCCTTCGGGGCGCCCTCGGTGCGCGCCAGGACCATGTGGATGATGTTGTCGGTGATGTCCTGATCGCCGCCGCTGATGAAGAGCTTGGTGCCCGTGATGGAGTAGGTGCCGTCGGCGTTCTTGCGCGCGAAGCTCGTCGCGGCGCCCACGTCCGAGCCGGCCTGCGGCTCGGTGAGGCACATGGTGCCGGCCCACTGTCCGCCGAACATCTTGCCGCAGTACTTGTCGCGTTGCTCGTGCGTCCCGAAGGCCTCGATGAGCTCCGCCGCGCCCACCGTGAGGCCCGGGTACATGTCGAACGCGACGTTCGAGCCTGCCGCGAGCTCGCCCGCCAGCACCGACAGCGCACGCGGCGCGCCCTGCCCGCCGAACTCGGGCGACACGCCGAGGCTCTTGAAGCCCGACTCGTACAGGCGCTGCCACGCCTCCTTGAAGCCCTTCGGCGTGACGACCACGCCGTTGTCGAGGCGGCAGCCCTCGCGATCGCCGACGCCGTTGAGCGGCCCGGTGACCTCGGTGGCGAAGCGGTGCACCTCGCCGAGCGTGAGCTTCACCTCCTCCTCGCCCCAGGCGTCGTACGGCGCCTTGCCGAGGACCTCACCGAGCCGGAACTGCTCGAAGAGCACGAAGTGCAGATCGCGGAGATCGGCCTTGTAGCGATTCTGGGGCTGGGACGACATGGCTCACGCTCCTACCCCCCGGCGGACGTCGGGACGGCGCGCGTGGCGCGCTGCGTCAAACCCGATTTTGCGCCGAATTCGGGAAAACACAAGCCCCGTGACGCGGCGCATGGGCTGAGTCGTGCTCCGCACCCCCCGCCTCCCGGACTTCCGGGACCAACGCGCTTGACACCGGTGGCGACGCCGGAACAATGCCTGCCCGATGCCCCCACCGACGCCGCCGCTCCCGGACCACCCCATCCTGGTGGTCGGCGCCGGCGGCATCGGCGCGCCCGCCGCGCTCGCGCTCGGCCACGCGGGGGTCACGCGCCTGTGCATCGTGGACGACGACCAGGTGGAGCTCGGCAACCTCCACCGGCAGATCCTGTTCGACGAGGGGGACGTCGGCACGGACAAGCTCGCGGCGCTCCGGCGCGCGCTCGTGCGGCGCTTGCCCGCGCTCGAGATCGAGCTCCGCCCCGGCCGCGCGCTGCCCGACACCGCGCTCGAGCTGTGCGCGGGCGCGGCCGTGGTGATCGACGCGACCGACAACTTCGCGAGCCGCTTCCTGCTCGCGGACGCGGCGCACCTCGCCGGCGTGCCGATCGTGCACGCCGCGGCCGTGCGCTGGCAGGCGACGGTGCTCGCGGTCGCGGCGGCCGGGCGCCCCTGCTACCGCTGCCTCTTCGAGGACGTGCCGGCGGGCGTGCTCGTCGACTGCGCGACCGCGGGCGTGGCGGGGCCGGTGTGCGGGGTCTCGGGGGCGCTCGCCGCCGACCGGGCGCTCGACCTCTGCCAGGGGCGCGCGCCCGGCACGATCCTCACGTACGACGGCGAGCGCGACCGGCTGCGCGAGGTGGCGGTCGCCGCGCGCCGCGACTGTCCGCTCTGCGGCGAGCATCCGACCATTGGCAGCCTCGACGCGGCGCGGTACATGCCCCCGGCCTGCGAGGGGAGCGACTGAGCGCGCGCTCCGCGCCTGGACCTCGACGAGGAGAGACGGCGACATGGCAGTCACGGTTCGAATTCCGACGCCGCTCCGGCCGCTGACCGGCGGCATGGACGAGGTGAGCGCCTCGGGCGCCACGGTGCTCGAGATCATCGAGGACCTCGACAAGCGCCACCCGGGCGTGCGCGACCGGCTGCTCGACGGCGGCAAGGTGCGGCGCTTCGTGGACATCTTCGTCGGGCCCGAGGACATCCGCTTCCTCGACGGTGCGGCGACGGTGGTGACGGACGGCGCGGAACTCACCATCCTGCCGGCGATCGCCGGTGGGCGCGCGGGGCACTAGGTCCGCACGAGGCCTCGTGCGAGGAGCGCGCATGGCGATCGACCACGTCAGGCATCTGCGCCAGCTCCTGCTCGCCGGCTGGGGCGGGGCGGGGCAGGAGCGCGTCGGCGGCGCCGTGGCGGCGGTGGCGCGCGTGCCGGGGGGGGCCGCCCTGGCGCACGAGGTGGCGGAGCTCTACGCCGCGCGTGCCGGGTTCGCAGGGCTCGAGCCGGGTTCGATCGACATGGCGGGCCTGGCGCCCGTCGCGCTCGTCGCGCGGCGCGCGCCGCGCGAGGTGCTCGCGGGC
>JACRDA010000456.1 GCA_016212965.1 Myxococcales bacterium | reverse complement strand
TGCGCCCGACGCCGCCGCGGACGCGGCTGGCGCGCCGGCGTCGCCCGTGCCCGCGGGCTCGGCCGGCGGAGCCGCCGGCGCCTCGGCGGGCGTCGCGGCGAGGGCGAGCTCGGCCTCGCGCTCGGCGTCGGGCATGTAGCGCCCGAGGATGTCGTAGCGACCGCGCTCGAAGGCGCGCAGGAACCCGAGCAGCGCCTGCCGGGGCGTGGCCTGGCCGTAGCGGTCGATGCCCGTCCCGTCGATGCGCCACCGGCCCTGCTCGTAGACGAGCACGAGCTCGTCGCCGCTCGGCGCCTGCACGGTGGCGGTGACCACGGGGTCGCTCGCCGCGCGGCTCAGGGTGCGGGCGATCTCGCTCACGTCGTCGTGGCTCTCCTTGACGATGCGGCGGAACGCCTCGAGCGACAGCTGGCGCTTGGCGTCGTCCGAGAGCAGCTGATAGGCGTCGTCCGCTCGACCCGCCTCGAGCGCCTCCGCGTAGGCGTGCAGGGCGTCCGCGGGGCCCTGGCTCGCGCGCGGGCTGCACCCCGCGGCGAGGGCGACGGAGGCGAGCGCGACCCGAGTCCACTTCACGGCCCCTCGATAGCACATGGCACCCATCGCGGGGAGCGCCGGGGGCCGTCGCCTCGTGGCCCGAGCCCCGTGACGAGCGACCCCATGGCTCGTGCGCGCCGCCTATACTAGGGTTGCGTCATGGTCGACGGCGGTCCCGACAGCCGCACCTTCGCGGGCAAGCTCGTGAGCTTGCCCATCCTGCCGTTGCGCAACTCGGTGCTGTTCCCCACGTCCGTCGTGCCGATCAATGTCGGGCGGCCGCGCAGCGTGCGCCTGGTGCAGGATCTGCTCGGTCAGGAGCGCGCCCTCGTCGGCGTCGTGAGCCAGAGGTCACCGAACGTCGACGAGCCCACCTTCGAGGATCTGTTCGAGGTCGGCACGCTGGCGCGCGTCGTGAAGGTGATTCGCCTCGGCCCGAGCAACTACTCGGTGGTGCTGAACGGCCTGGCGCGCGTGCGGCTCGCGGGCGACCTGCTGCTCGAGCCCTACATGCGGGGGCGCGTGGAGCGGCTCGAGGAGACGCGCACCCGCGACGTCGAGCTCGAGGCCCTCGGCGCGACCCTGCGCGAGTCGACGCGCGAGGTGCTGTCGCTCATGCCGCACCTGCCGCGCGACACCGCGACCATCCTCGACCACGTGCGCGAGCCGGGCGCGCTCGCCGACCTCA
The DNA here is from genome assembly GCA_016212965.1 of Myxococcales bacterium. GTDB lineage: Bacteria > Myxococcota_A > Polyangia > Polyangiales > Polyangiaceae > JACRDA01. Next base: position 10,643 of record JACRDA010000456.1, on the reverse strand, counting down.
TCGCGGCCAACTTCCCCCCGAGTCAGGTCTCGGTGGTCGACAAGCAGCGCGTGCTCGAGGCCGCCGACGTGAAGAAGCGCCTGAAGCTGGTGCTCGGCCTGGTGGCGCCGCAGCTCGAGGTGCTGCGCGTGAAGAAGGAGATCTCCTCCATGGTCGAGGAGGAGATGACCAAGGGCCAGCGCGAGCAGGTGCTGCGCCAGCAGATGAGCTCCATCAAGCAGCAGCTCGGCGAGGCCGACGACGAGGACGATGTCGAGGAGCTGCGCGAGCGCGTGCGCAAGGCGCGGCCCCCGGCCGAGGTCGCCGCGGTCGCGAAGAAGCAGCTCTCGCGCCTCGCGGGCATGGCGCCACAGTCGGCCGAGTACAACGTGACGCGCACCTACGTCGAGTGGATCGCCGATCTGCCCTGGTCGAAGACGACCGAGGACAAGTTCGACATCGGCAAGGTGCGCCGCTGCCTCGACGAGGACCATCGCGGGCTCGAGCGGATCAAGAAGCGCATCGTCGAGTACGCGGCCGTGCGCCAGATCCGCAGCGACATGAAGGGGCCGATCCTGTGCTTCGTCGGTCCGCCGGGCGTCGGCAAGACCTCGCTCGGCCGCTCGATCGCCCGCGCCATGGGGCGCGCCTACGAGCGCATCTCCCTCGGCGGCGTGCGTGACGAGGCCGAGATCCGCGGCCACCGGCGCACCTACGTGGGGGCGCTTCCCGGGCGCATCATCCAGGCGCTGAAGCGCGCCGGCACGAAGAACCCGGTGCTCGTGCTCGACGAGGTGGAGAAGATGGGCATGGACCTCCGCGGCGATCCCGCGTCGGCCCTGCTCGAGGTGCTCGATCCGGCACAGAACGACACCTTCCGCGACCATTACATGGAGCTCGCCTTCGATCTGTCGCAGGTGCTGTTCATCGCCACGGCGAACCAGCTCGAGCCCATCGCCCCGGCCCTGCAGGACCGCATGGAGATCATCGAGCTGCCGGGCTACACGCGCGCCGAGAAGATCGCCATCGCACGGGAGTTCCTGGTGCCGAAGCAGCTCCAGTCGCACGGCCTCACCGAGGAGCGGCTGGAGTTCACGCCCGAGGGCATCGCCGCCGTCGTGGACCACTACACGCGCGAGGCCGGCGTGCGCGGGCTCGAGCGCGAGGTCGGCTCCCTGTGCCGCGCCGCCGCGATGAAGCTCGCCGACGGTCAGGACGTGCGCGACGTCGTCACGATCGACCACGTCGAGGCGGTGCTCGGCCCCCACCGCTACCGGCCCGAGAACGCCGAGCCGGTCCTGCGGCCCGGCGTGGCGACCGGCCTGTTCTCGGCCGACGAGGGCGGGCAGCTCCTGTTCGTCGAGGCGAGCAAGATGCCGGGCAAGGGGCGCATCGTGCTCACGGGCAACATGCGCAACGTGATGCAGGAGTCCGCGCAGACGGCCGTGAGCTACGTGCGCAGCAAGGCCAGCCACCTGCACCTCGACCCGGAGTGGCTGCGCGACATCGACCTGCACGTCCACATCCCGAGCCACGGGGTGCCCAAGGACGGGCCGAGCGCCGGCGTGGCCATGTTCGCCGCGGTGGCGTCGCTGCTGCTCGACTGCCCGCTGCGCAGCGACGTGGCGATGACCGGCGAGCTGTGCCTGCGCGGGCGCGTGCTCGCCGTCGACGGCCTGCCCCAGAAGCTGCTCGCCGCGCACCGCGCCGGCATCCGGCAGGTGCTCGTGCCCGAGCGCAATCGCAACGACGTCCTCGAGATCCCGCCCGAGGTCGTGAGCGACATCGACGTGCGCTACGTGTCCTCCCTCGACGAGGTGTTGCCCCTCGTGCTCGCCGATCCGAGCGCGCGCCCGGCGTCGCGCGGCGGCGCCGGCGGTGGACCCGGCGGGCCAGACGGCGAGCGCGACGACGGCCCGGCGCTCGGGCACGTCGAGGCGCCCTGAGCGAGGCGCGGGTGCTGGCGCGCCTCGGCGCGCGCGTCCGACGCGATCGCGTGCGCGTCGTCGGCGCGGCGGTGGTGGTCGCGCTCTCGGCCGCGGTCGGCTTCGTGCCGCTCTTCGACGGCCCGGGCTACGAGTCCGCGCTCGCGAGCGGGCTCTTCTTGCCCCTCGTCTGTGCCGTCGTCGCGGCGCTCGATCTGTCGACCCGGCCGCGCGACCCGTTCCACGCCTACTGCCGCGCGGTCGGCACCGGCGCGGGCTACGCGCTGCTCGGCTGGCTCGTCGCCCTCGCGCACGGGCTGCGCGCCGGCCTGTGCGACCCCTGGGGCGGCACGCTGCTCTACGCGCTCGGGCCGGGTGTCGGGGCCGTGCTCGCCGCCGTCTGGGGCGCCGTCGCCGCCGAGCTCGCGCTGCGCCTGCGTCGGCGCCGCCTGGTCGCGGTGCTGGCGGGCCTCGCGGCGCCGCTCGGGCACGTCGCCTTCGGCCTCGCCTGGTTCTACTTCACGCCGACCATCTTCGCCTACAGCCCCTTCGTCGGCTTCTTTTCGGGCTCGCTCTACGAGACCGTGATCGACTCGAGCGGGCTGTTCAGCTACCGCGCCGCCTCGGCGGCGACGCTCTTCGCGGGCTACGTGCTCGCCCTGCACCTCGTGCGCCGCGACGGCGCGCGGCTCGGGTGGCGCTCGGTCGGCCGGCCGGGCCTGCTCGCCCTCGGCGCGGCGTGCGCCGCGGCCTCGCTCGCGTCGGTGCTCTTCGGCTCCGCGCTCGGCCACTGGCACACGGCCTCGACCATCGCACGCGAGCTCGGCGGTCGCATCGAGGGCGAGCGCTGCGACGTCGTCCATGCGAGCACGCTCGGACGCGACGAGGTGCGGCGCTTTGCGCGCGAGTGCGAGGCGTCGGTGCGCGAGGTGGCGGCGGGGCTCGGGGTCGAGCCGCACCGCATCCGCGTGTTCCTCTTCGCCGACGCGGCCCAGAAGCGCCGGCTCATGGGGGCCGGCGACGTCCTCATCGCCAAGCCGTGGCGCCACGAGATCTACCTGAACCCGGGCGGGTATCCGCACCGCGTCCTGTCGCACGAGCTCGCGCACGCGCTCGCCGCGCCGCTCGGTCGCGGGCCCTTCGCCATCGCGGGCTCGTTCGGCGGCCTCGTCCCGAGCCCCGGCCTCATCGAGGGGCTGGCCGTCGCCTTCGCGCCGCCCGAGGGCCAGCTCTCGGCGAGCGAGTGGGCGCAGGCGATGCGCGCCATCGGCATCCTGCCGTCGCTCGAGCGGCTCTTTGCGCTCGGCTTCCTCGGCGAGCACGCGGACACGGCCTACACCGCGGCGGGCGCCTTCGTCGGCTGGGTGCGGGACCGGTACGGCCTGCCGGTCGTGCAGCGCTGGTACGGCGGGGCGGACCTCGTCGAGCTCACCGGTGCCGGGCTCCCGGAGCTCGAGCGCGCCTGGCACGAGGCCCTCGACGCGCTCGCGCTCGGGCCCGAGGCGCTGGCGCAGGCGCGGGCGCGCTTCGACCAGCCCGGCGTCTTCGGCCGGACGTGCCCGCACGCGGTCGACGCGCTGCTCGCGGAGGGCGCGCGGGCCAGCGGGGCGGGGGACTGCGGCCGCGCGGTCGCGCGCTACGACGCGGTCCTCGGCCTCGACCGCGGCAACGCGCGCGCCCTGTTCGAGCGCGCGAGCTGCCGCGACGGCATCGGGCAGGGCGACGCGGCCCGCGCCGAGCTCGCGGCCCTCGCTTCGGAACCGTCCGTGCACGTGCGGCAGCGCGAGCGCGCCACCGAGCGGCTCGGCGACCTGCTCCTGCGCGACGGGGCGCCCGCCGAGGCGCGGCGGCGCTACGCGGAGCTCCGCTCGGACGGGCTCGGCGAGGACCGGCTGCGCACGCTCGACGTGAAGGAGGCCGTCGCGGACGATCCGCTCGGCCGCGACGCCGTGGTGGCCCTGCTCGTCGGTCGCGCCGGGCACGCGCCCGACCTCGACGAGGCCATCGATCTACTCGGTCGCTGGCGGGCCCGCTCGCCGGAGGACGGCCTGCCCGAGTATCTCATCGGCCGGCAGCACCACAACGCGGGCCGCTTCGCCCTCGCCGCCGTGCGGCTCGATGCGGCGCTCGGGCTCGGGCTCGCCCTGCCGCGCGTGCGCGTCGAGGCCCTGCGCCTGCGCCTCGAGGCCGCCTGCGCGCTCGAGGACGAGCCCGGGGCGCGCGCCACCTACGCGGCCTACGTCGCCGAGCCCGGCGTGACGCCCAGCCGAAAGCGCGCCGCCCACGCGCTCGTCGCGCGCTGCCTGCCCGAGGGGAGCGAACGGCCGCCGGACCCGTGAGCTACTCGGACAGCTGGATCGGGATGTAGAGCATGCGCATCTTCGACATCGTGCCTTCGCGCGTGTAGCCGGTCAGGCCGTAGAGGATGTTCCACCAGTGGCCCTGCGGCGAAGCGCCGAAGGACAAGAGCGGGAAGAAGTGCACTTCCCAGTCGGTGCCGCCCTCGACCTTCTCCTCGCGGTAGTAGGTGTTGGCGACCAGGGTCGAGACCTTGCGGTCGTCGGCGAAGCGCCAGAAGATCGGGAAGACGACGGTCGAGCGGCTCTGCGGCGAAGCGAAATCCCACACGACGGGCGCGAGCACGAAGTGCGTCGACTGGTAGCTGCGGCCCATGAAGAAGAACGGCAGGACGTCGGTCTCCCAGCCGGTGAGATCGGTGCGGTAGCGCACGAGCGGCGAGAACCACTGCTCGTCGTAGATGCCGTGGCGCTGGAAGTGGCCGTAGAACGGGAAGACCGCCAGGTCCTCGGAGCGCGGCGAGCTGTTGTAGTAGACGAACGGGAACGCGACGTACGTCTCCTGGCCGATGTCCGGGTCCGCGTAGCGCCAGAACAGCGGCGTCACCATGTCGAGCTCGGTGCGACCGCGGTGCCGGGCGTAGAGGTACGTGGCGAAGGTCTCGGAGCCGTCCTCGGCGACCGCGTTCAGGAACAGCGGCGTGACGAGCAGCGACTGGGTCGGTCCCTTGTAGCCGTAGTGGAACAGCGGGAAGAGCGTGGTGTGCTCCTCGTCGGGGCCGTAGTTGTGGAAGAACAGCGGCAGGACGTCGAAGAAGCCGGTGTCGCGCGACTCGCCGTACACGACCGGGCCCCACACGTTGAGGGTGGTGTCACCGATGTCGCTGTACTCGTAGTAGTGCAGGAGCGGCGGGATGACCTCGTACTCGCGGCGGTTGTCGCGGCCCCAGAAGTAGAACGGCGCGACGCCGAGGTGGATGTCATCCGCCGTGCGTGCGTCGCAGTTCGGGCCGCCCTTCCACCAGCAGAACGCGGGCCCGGCCATCTGGAAGCCGTCGTGGTCGGTGCTCTGGGCGAAGGTGAGCAGCGGCGGGATGTAGAGGTAGCTCGAGCCGTCGTCCCACGCGCCCTCGAAGAACAGCGGCGCGACCCAGTTCTGGTGCCCGTGCGGCGACTCGGAGTGCATGACCGGCGGGATGACGGTCGTGTAGGTCTCGTCGGTGCGAAAGTGCCAGAAGAGCGGGAAGAAGACGTCCGCGTCGGCCTTGTCGCTGCGGCGCTGGTAGTAGTTGAGGCCGAAGAGCGACTCGCGATCGTCCTTTTGCTGCTTCTCGAGCCAGAACGGAAACACCATCCGGAACTGGTAGTCGCCGCTCGTCTCCTCGTAGTAGGGGCCGTACCAGGTGCGCTCGATCTCGGTCGTCTTGCCCTTCTCGTACTCGGGGTCCGCGTCCGTACCGATGCGCAGCTTGAGCTCCTCGTGGATGAAGAGCGGGTTCTCGGGCAGCTCCGGCTCCTGGGTCGGGAGCTTGGCCTGCGACTCGCCGCCGGAGGCCGCGTGGGTCTCCTGGCCGGTCGGCGGGGCGTTGGGCACGCCCGTCGCGGGCGGCCCCACCGGCAGCGGATCCCCCGGATCCTGGGCCCAGGCGACCGAGGCCGTGGCGCACGAGCACGCGAGCGCGAGCGCCGCGCCGAGCCACCACGCCGGGCGCGCCACGGACCGCGCGCCGAGCGCGCGGGCCGAGATCCGGAGCGCCCGGACGAGGAACCCCGCGCCGACGGCGCGCTCGCGGCGGCGATCGCTCATCCGGGTCGGCTCCCGGCGCCGGCGGGGGGCGGGCCCTCGGCGAGGCGCGTGCCGAGGCTGCGGGGCGCCTCCTCGAGCGACACCTCCCACTGCTCGTGGCGCGCGAGGTCCTTCACCGTGACGACGCCCCGCCCGAGCTCGCCCTCGCCGAGCAAGAGGCACAGGGTCGCCCGCAAGCCGTCGGCGCGGCGCAGCTTCGCCTTCAGGCTCGCGGCGCGCGCGTCGAGCTCGACCCGTAGCCCCGCCTGCCGCAGGCGCGAGGCGAGGCCGAGGGCGGTCGCGAGGGTCGGCTCGCCGAGCGTGACGAGGTAGCAGTGGGGACCGGCGGCCGCGCCGGCCTCGGGCATCAGCGCGAGCAGGCGCTCGAGCCCCATCGCGAAGCCGATGGCCGGCACGGCGGGGCCCCCGAGGCTCTCGACCATGCCGTCGTAGCGACCGCCGCCGGCGAGCGCGCTCTGCGCGCCGAGCTCGTCGGTCGTGGTGCGGAGCTCGAACAGCGTGCGCGTGTAATAGTCGAGCCCGCGCACCAGCTTCGGATCGACGACGAAGGGCAGCTCGAGGCTCTCGAGGTAGCGGCACAGGGCCTGGAAATGCGTGGCGTCGTCGCCGTCGAGCAGCTCGGTCGCGGTCGGCGCCGCGGCGATCGCAGCCGCGTCCTCGGGGCTCTTCGAGTCGAGGATGCGCAGCGGGTTGGTCTGCAGGCGCCGGCGCGAGTCCTCGCTCAGGCTGCCCGCGATCGGGGCGAAGTGCGAGCGGAGCGCCTCGCGGTAGCGCGCCTGCGCCGCCTTGTCGCCGATCGAGTTCACGTGGATGCGGTAGTTGCCGATGCCGAGCTCGCCCACCACCTCGGCCACGAGACCGATGAGCTCGGCGTCGCACACCGGCCCCGGGTCGCCGAACAGCTCGCAGCCCGCCTGGTGGAACTGGCGCAGGCGGCCCTTGGCCGGCCGCTCGGCGCGGAACATCGGCCCGAGGTAATACCAGCGGCTCACCGGCTCCTTGCCTTGGACCGCGTTCTGGACGTAGGCCCGCGCCACGCCCGCCGTGCCCTCGGGGCGCACCGTCAAGGCGTCACCGTGGCGCTCGAAGGAGTACATCTCCTTCTCGACGACGTCCGTGGACTCGCCGATCTGCCGGACGAACAGCTCGGTCGGCTCCAGCAGCGGCGTCCGCACCTCGGCGTAGCCGTGCCGCTCGGCGGCCGCACGGAAAGTGCGCTCCAGCCGGTGCCACTGCCCGACGTGCTCTGGCAGGATGTCTTTCATCCCCCGGACGGCGCGAAGGTCCATGTCGGCTTACCGCTTCTCCCGCGTGGCGCGGTCGCCTCGCTCCCGTCGAGGCTCCGCCGGTGTGTCCCAGTACGCGACGGGCTTATGGTAGGAGCGGGGCGAGGGGTCAAGCTCCGTCACCGTCGGGCTTTCGTGCGGCGCATGCCCGGCGTACGGAGAGCCCGTGGCGGACAAGCAGGACGCGCCGGTGGGGCGGGTGGCGGCGCTCGACTGGGGCAAGGCCCGGGTCGGGCTCGCGGTGAGCGACGAGCTCGGGCTCTACGCCCACGCCCGCCCCGCCCTCGACGGGCGCGACCGGCGGGCGCTCCTTTCGGCGCTCGCCACCCTGGCGCGCGAGGAGCCGATCCGCCGCTTCCTGGTCGGGCTCCCGCTCGACATGTCCGGTCGGGACGGGCCGGCTGCGGACCGGGCGACCCGGTTCGCGGCGGCCGTGTGCCAGGCGACCGGCGTCGAGGTCGAGCTCGTGGACGAGCGCTTGACGACCGTTCAGGCCGAGCGCTCGCTCGCCGAACAGGGGGCGAGCACGAGCGAGCGCATCGCCCGGCGCGACGGGGCCGCGGCCGCCATCCTGCTCCAGAGCTGGCTCGACGGGCGGCGGGCGCGGCGGCGGTCGCCGCGGGCGTGACGGCGGAGGCATCGGTCGGCTGCAGCAATCCCGCGGCGGTGCGCGGCGCGCGCGCCGAACACCCGGCGTCACATCGGGCAAGTGGCGCGTGGGCTTGCTTCCTCGCACGGGTAGTCGACGAGGAACAGGCCAAGCCGCTGGCCAAGGCCCGCGTCGATCGTCACGGTGAGGCTCTTCGGCGACGCCGGCCACGCGTCCCAGCGCCAAACCATCAGTCCGGATGGCGCCGGCCACTCGGTGCCGGGGACGCCGTCGAGCACGACCGTGAAGGTGCTCGCATCCGGGGTCGACAGCCGAAGCATCAGGTCACGCCTGGGCAGGTCGGCCGGCAGCCCGGCCAGCGGGATCTCCAGCACCTGGTGAGGAAAGAGGTCGCCGGTGAACTGCACACCGCTGGCGACGCAGCCCTGCGCGTAGCACCAGACGCCGAGGTCGAACGCGGACGCGCACGGGGGCGCCGGACACTCGAAGCCGCGGCAGGCCGCAAGCGCGCACGCTGCTCCCAAGGCGGCGGCGTGTCGAGCCGTGAGCGATCGACCGGAGGGCGCACGCATGATCCACCCCAATGGCACGCCCCTCTGCTGGCCAGGTCAAGAGAGCACGACCGCGGGCCCCTGGACCGGCGCGTCGCCGCGCTCGCCCCGTGGCTAGCGCCCGAGCCGCGCCCGGTGCCCCTGCACCCAGGCCGAGAGCTCGCGGCCGCCGGCGGTCACGGCGGGCTCCGGGGTCGTCGCGCGGGCTGCCGCGAGCGCCACGGCGATCGCCACGGCCTCGGCGTCGCCATCCGGCAGCGCGCGCTCGCCGAGGAGCGCGTCCTTGTGGTCGGCGATGAAGCCCGTGTGGTAGCGCCCGGCCGCGAACTCGGGGTGCGAGAGCAGCCGCTCGAGGAACGCGAGGTTGTTGCGCACGCCCGAGAGGCGGTACTCGCCGAGCGCGCGCAGCATGCGACCGAGCGCGGCCGCGCGCGTCGGGCCCCACACGCTCAGCTTCGAGACGAGCGGGTCGTAGTGGCCCGACACCTCGGCGCCCTCGTCGTAGCCGCCGTCGTCGCGCACGAACGGTCCGGACGGGACGCGCAGCGCGCGCACGACGCCGGGGCTCGGCAGGAAGCCCGCCGCCGGATCCTCGGCGTAGATGCGGCACTCGATCGAGGCGCCGCGCGCGACGACGTCCTCTTGCCGGAAGGCCAGGCGCTCGCCCGCCGCGACGCGCAGCATCTCGGCGACGAGATCGAGGCCCGTCACCCACTCGGTGATCGGGTGCTCGACCTGCAGGCGCGTGTTCATCTCGAGGAAGTAGAACCGCCCCGCTTCGTCCATCAGGAACTCGACCGTGCCGGCCGAGTAGTAGCCGACGGCGCGCGCTGCCTGGACGGCGACGGCGCCCATCTCGGCCATGAGCTCGGGCGTCGCGGCGGGCGCGGGGCAGGGCGTCTCCTCCACGATCTTCTGGTGCCGGCGCTGCACCGAGCAGTCGCGCTCGTGCAGGTGCACGACGTGGCCGTGCTGGTCGCCGAGCAGCTGCACCTCCACGTGGCGCGGGCGCACGATGGCGCGCTCGAGGTACACCGTGCCGTCGCCGAAGGCAGCGGCCGCCTCGCTCGAGGCGCGGTCGAAGGCGCGCTCGAGCTCGGCCCGCGCGTGGCACAGGCGCATGCCCTTGCCGCCGCCGCCGAAGGCCGCCTTCAGCATCACGGGGTAGCCGATGCGCTCGGCCTCGACGAGGGCCTCGGCGAGCGAGCCCGCCCGGCCGCCGGGCACGATCGGCACCTTGGCGGCGTCCATGAGGGCGCGCGACGCGGGCTTGCTGCCCATCGCGGCGATCGCCGAGGCGGGGGGGCCGACGAACACGATGCCGGCGTCGCGACAGGCGCCCGCGAACTCGGTGTTCTCGGAGAGGAAGCCGTAGCCGGGGCAGATGGCCTCGGCGCCGGTCGCGCGCGCCGCGTCGAGGATGCGGTCGGCGCGGAGGTAGCTCTCGGACGCGCGGGCCGGGCCGATCCCCACGGCCTCGTCGGCGAGCCGCACGTGCAGGGCGCGCCGGTCGGCGTCGGAGTAGACCGCGACCGACAGGATGCCCATCTCGCGCAGGGTGCGCAGGATGCGGACGGCGATTTCCCCCCGGTTGGCGACGAGGACCTTGCGGAACACGCGGCCTCCCTACCACGGCGCCGCGCCGGCTTTCACCCGGCTCGTGCCCTGGCGCGACGGGCGCGCGCAAATTGCGGCGCCGACCCCGGCGTGCGAAAAAGGGGAGCGATGACCGAGCTCCCGTGCGGACCGGCGCCCGCCCAGCCGAGCGTGCGCCTCGACAAGTGGCTGTGGGCGGCGCGCTTCTTCAAGTCGCGCTCGCAGGCGACCGTGGCGTGCGGCGCCGGGCACGTGAAGATCGAGGGCGTGGCGGCGAAGGCCGCGCGCGCCATGCGCGGCGGCGAGCGCATCGAGGTGGTCACGCCGGGCGGTCTGCGGATCGTCGAGGTGCGCGCGCTCGCCGAGCGGCGCGGTCCGGCCCCCGCGGCTCGCGAGCTCTACGTCGATCACACGCCGCCCGCGGCCCCCGACGCCGACCTCTTCGCGCGCTTGCCGCCAGCGCGCGCTCGCGGGGCCGGCCGCCCCACGAAGCGCGACCGGCGCACGATCGACCGGCTGCGCGACGACGACGCCTTCTAGGAGCCTCGAAGGTCTGGAAGTGAGCTCCTCCGGGACCCGCGCATGAGCAAGC
>JACRDA010000458.1 GCA_016212965.1 Myxococcales bacterium | reverse complement strand
CGGCGGGGGCTCCGAGGGCGGCACCGGCGGGACCGGGGGTGCCGGCGCGACGGGGGGTGCGGGCGGTGCGGGGGGCGCGGGCGGCCTGCCGGTCGGGTGGCTGTTCACGAAGCCGGGCGACACCCATGTGTATCGCTCGGACGGCCAGGCCGGAACCGTGTGGATGGGGCGCGGCCTCAACGTCGATGACCTCTTTCTCTGCGGCTACAACTACGGCTTCTGGATGAGCAACCCCGACGGCGCGGCGGCTCTGCAGGCCGTGCTCGACGCGGTGATCGCCTCCTGGGGACCCACGTTCTTCCGCGTGTCGCTCGGCATGAACAGCTACGCCCCGGTCGTCGACTGGACGAGCAACAATGCCTACAAGAGCGCAATGACGAGCATCATCGACTCCCTCGGCGCGCACCCGGGGGTCTACGTGCTCGTCAGCGTCCGGAGCGACACGACCATGATCGAGCCGGGCGGAGCCACCTGCGGCCAGGGCGACGACGCCGTCTGCCTGCCGACCAACGCGACCGACGACGTCTACCGGGCGCTGGTGCAGAGCTTCGCGGACGCGCCCTACGTGCTCTTCGGCATCGCCAACGAGCCCGGCGGCATGAGCTCCTCGAACCAGGACATCCGCGCGCGCATGGATCACGCCGTGGCGGCCATTCGCGCCGAGGAGGACGCGCTCGGCGTGCCGCATCACCTGGTCTCCGTCCAGGGCAACCAGTGGACGAGCCAGATCGGCTTCTACGACGCGGCGCCGCTGCCCTACGACAACGTCGTGTACGAGTACCACTCGTATCCGCCGGATGCTGCGGGCTACACGATGAGCAACGTGCCGGTCATCATCGGCGAGTACGGGCCGCTCGGCGGCGACACCTCGTTCGCTTCGGCGTTCTACGCCGACGTCGAGGCCAAGCAGATCCCCAACCTGGCCTGGACGCTCTCGGCCTACAGCAACTGCACGCCCGATCTGCTGCAGGTGACGCACGACGCGACCCTGACGACGACGGCGTGGGGCGGCATCGTGCGGACCTACCTGCAGGCGCACTGAGCGGCGCCGTGCGCGGTGGTGCGTCGGGCGTCGCGAGGCCGCGCGCTACTTCGCGCAGCCCGGGCCGCTCGGCTCGAGCGGCAGCGGCACCGCGGTCCCGTCGGCCTCGAGGCGGAAGAAGAGTCCCCGGTGCTTCGACCGGTGGTCGTCGACCGGATCGGGGATCGTCGTGCGCAGCTCGAGCAGCGCCCAGCCGTCGGCCGGCCAGACCGACCCGAGGCGCCAGCCCGGCGGCGCATCCGGCGACTCGAGATCGAGCACGACCCGCTGCGTCGCTCCGGCGCCGAAGATGCCTGCGACGACCTCGATCGTTCTCGCCACCGACTCGGCCACGAGCAGGGCGTCGTCGCCCACGGGTACCAGCGTCAAGGCGCGGCTCATGTCTTCGCCGTTGAAGTGGTAGGTGACCATTCCGAGCACCGCCACGTCCCTCGACTGCAGGCGACAGCCGTCGGCTGCGCAGGCGAGCCGCTGCGCCCGGTGGGTCTCGGAGCCCCTGGCAGACTCGAGCCAGGTGACGACGAGGCGGTCGGGCCGGCACGACCAGGCCGGCTCGGAGACCGTGACGTCGTCCGGGATCGTCACGGTCTCGACGACCGGCCAGGCGGCCCGCTCGAGCGCGTGGACGCGGATGGTGACCGGGTGCGCCGACGAGCTCATGAGCGCGGCGAAGCGCCCCCCGGGACAGGCGGCCAGCTTCTCCACCGTGGTCGCGACGGAGAACGGCGTGCCGAGGAGCTCTTCGCCCTCGACGATCGGCCAGGCGAGGAGCGACGCGCCGCGCGTGAGCAGGAAGTCGCCGGCGATCCCCACGAAGGCCTCCTTCTCTGGCAGCTCGCGCGCCAGGGCTCGACCGTCGCGCACCCGGCTCACGGTCACGGTCTCGTCGATCCCCGTGCTTGCGAAGACCGTCGCGATGCCGGCGGCGCCGACGTGAAGCCCGTAGTTGTACGGGCCCGTGGTGAGGGGCAAAAGGACGGTGCCGTCCTCGGCCACCAGGCGGGCCTCCGCGTCGCGCCCGGAGGTCGCGGGCTTGCCGGTGGCGCTGTCCGCGAGGCGAGCCCCGCCCATGTCGGTGTCGAGGCAGAGCTCGCGACAGCGGAGCGCGCTCGCCTTCGGGTCCGCGGCGCACAGCGTCCTGCGCGTGAGGAGGCGGAGCTCGCCACCTGGCTGCGCCCTCGTCTCCACGTAGCTCGAGTCGCCGAGCGTGGTCGCGGCGAGCACGGCCGCCGGCAGCGAGGGCACGCGCACCGCCGGCGGCTTCTCGACCAGCGCCCCAGGCTCGGCGGCAGGCAGCGCCGAGGCGCGCGCGAAGAGCGGCTCGAGGGTGGCCGGCGCGTCGAGATCGACCTGGCTGGCGGCCGCAGCGAGGGCGCCGCGCTCGTCGCGCAAAGCCGCGAGGTGATCCGCGCAGCGACACGGCCAGGCGTCCGGTGCGTTCCGGCAGGCGCAGTCCTGCTTCGCCAGGGAGGCGTCCCGGCGCGCGAGGCAGGCGCCTCGACGCCCCCCGAAGCCGAGCTCGATGGCTCGCAACCGGCTCGTCAGCCGCTCGTCGTCGCGCAGCGGCTCACCGACGAGGCAGGCGCGGGCGTTCGCCCACAGCGCTGGCTCGGCGCCCGGGCCCCGGGTCGTTCGTGCGGCGACGAGCACCGCCGCGCCGCCCGCGGCGAGACATCCCGCGATGAGCCATGCCCGTCTGCGCGCCGCCCGGACGTTCGTGCGTTCCATCACCGGCACCTCTCCCGACCCGACCCCGGCCATCGCGAGCTCGATGGGCTCGGGATGCCAGGCCGGCTCAGCCGGAGCGCTTACAGGCGCCGCGTCATGGCGTCGAGCCGCAAGCGCCGCTCGACCCGCGCGCGCCTCACGGCTCGCTGCGCGGATCGTCGAGCCGGGGTCCCTCGGCGAGCCACCGGCGCGCGGCGAGGCGGCCCGCCTCGAACCTCGCGATGAGCGCGTCGCGCTCGAAGAACAGGTAGCTGCCGGCGTTGAAGGTGCGGCTGCTCTCGGGCCGGATCGGCCGGTAGAGCTCGACCGCGCGATAGCCCTCCACGCAGCGGCTCGTGGCGAGGGCGTTGCGATCGAGCAGGAGCTTCCGGTCGCCGTTGTAGGCGTTCTCGAGGAAGGTGTCCGCGAGCCGCTCGACGGCTTGCCCCAGGCTGAGGGTCCCGCCGCGCGTGCCGGGGCGCGCCGGGGTCACGAGCACGGGCACGATGCGCGCTGCGCCGAGCGCGACCGCGGGCGCGATGGGCGTGTTGACGAGCATGCCGCCGTCCCAGAGATCGCGACCCCCGAGACGGATCGGGTTGAAGAGCAACGGGATGGCGGCGCTCGCCATGATCATCTCGGCCGTGATCGCGGGCTCGTAGCGGTAGTGCGTCGCCGAGGCGTCGGGGCGCTTGTCCGGGGGCGAGCTCACGATGCGCACGGCGCGGCCGGTCGCGACGTCGACGACGTTGAGCGCGAGCCGCACGCGCGGGCTCCGGAGCACGCTCGTGCCCATCGCCTTCTCGAGCCGCTCGCGCAGCGGGCCCATGTCGAAGAGGTACGGCGTGTCGACCGCGTCGAGCACGTCGCTCACGGTGTCGAAGCGCGCCGTGAGCACGAACTCGAGCAGGGCCGCGAAGAGGCCGCTCGGGCTCAAGGGGTTGTGCTTGAGGAGCAGGCCCGCGGCCACGCGCAGCTCGCGGCTGCGGCGACCGAGTCTCCGCACCGGCTCACGCAGGGCCGCGCGCGCGAGCGCGCTCCGGAGCGAGCGGAAGAAGCGATCGTTCGCGACGACCGGCGGCTTCCGCGCGAGGTCGAGCCAGAACTCGAGGATCTTGCGGGGCGGCACGCCCGCCGCGATGAGCGCGCCGTTCATGGCGCCCGCCGACGTCCCCGACACGACGTCCGGCGGGTGCCCGAGCCCCCGCGGGTCGGACAGGAGCACGTCGTAGACGCCCACCTGGAAGGCGCCGCGCGCGCCGCCGCCCGAGAGCACGAGCGCGATGGGGCGCGAGGGGTCGTGGGCGACCGGGGACGGTGAGGCGGCGGCCACGTCGGCACTCTCGCACGGAAGGACCGCTCGGGCCCAAGGTTCGCCGCGTCCGCGACTACGGCGCGACCCAGCGCGCCTCGACCGAGAGCTTGCCCGTCCAGATGTACGGGATGTCCTTGCCGTCGAAGAGCCCCTTGGTCGGTCCGTCGAGCGTCTGCAGGCCGCCCGCCCAGCGCGTGACCTCGTTCTCGTAGATCCAGCGCACCCGGACCTCGGCGCCGGACTCGAAGCCCGGGCGTCGCGTGGGGCCCGTGCCTGCGCCCATGGGGTCGAGCGAGAACGGCTGCTCCCAGGTCTTCTCCGCGCCGGGCGCGAGGAGCGGGAAGTCGATCTCGGTCACGACGTAGCCGTGCGGGTGCGGGTCCGGCGCCGCGAACCTGGCGTCCCCCGCCGTGAAGTGGAGCGTGCTGATGTTCGCGCGGAACGGCTCGGACTGCGGCAGGTAGATCCGGATGGGCTGCTCCGACCGGTTCGCGAAGTGCAGGACCGCCTTGCGCATCGGGATCCGCTCGACGACGACGTCGGGCGAGATCTCGAACCACACCTCGAGGCCCTTGTCGTCCGCGTGCGTCGAGGCCGCCGTGCTCATGGCCGTGGCTCCGGAGGTCGTGGCGGTGGCGCGCGGCGCGGCGCTCGCGTCGGGGGGCGCGGGCTTCGTGGCCGGGCCCGCGCACCCGCCGGTCGCGACCACGAGGCCGATCGCGGTCATCAAGCTCGACGGGAGCGCTGGCATGGGGCGATGGTACGCCATCCCGGCGACCGTGGCGTCCTCGTGGCGCGGCGAGCGCCCGCCGCGTCAGCCCCGCGCCGCGCGGAGCTCGCGCCGGCCTTCACGGTAGACGCCGATCGCCACGATCACGAGCGCGATGGCGAGCAGGCCGAGGCCGAGCGTGCCGGGGCGCGTGCACTCCTTCAGGCCCTGGAGGAGCACCTTCGGCATGTCCTCCGCCGGAAACCGGTTCCCGTCGCCGAGCGCCCAGAACACCTTGCCGAGGTCCATCCAGGTGGCGTGCGCCGCGAGCACGACGAGCGTCACCCCGAGGGCGACGATCACCCGCAGCCGCACGGGCTCGCGGTCGACGGCGAAGCGCACCGCGACGCCCACGAGCACGAGCCCCACGATCAGGATGGGCCACATGCCCCAGCCGCCCTCTTGGAAGAAATCGATCATGTCGGCACCTCCTTGTTCGGTTGCATCGACCGACGGGGAGACAACCCCGCGGCGCGTCGGCCGTGACGCAAAAAAGAAATCTTCGCGCCGGCGGTCACGCCCCCGTCTGGCCGGGGTTGTCGCAGGATGATGGCGCTCGATCCGGCCCGCGCGGCACGCGACCTCGACCCCGGGGTCGCCTCGGGTCGCCCCGTGCTCGCCGTGGTACGAGCAGGCTCCGGGACGGCGCGGGTGGAACAGGGGACACGGGCGGTGCGCGACCGAGGCGCGAACGAAGCTCCGGGCGCCGAGGGCGCGCGCGACGACGAGGAGCGTCTCGTCGCGCGCCTGCGACGCTCCGAGCCCGGGGCGTTCGACGAGGCGTACCGCCGCCACCACCCGGGCATCTGGCGCTTCCTGCGGCAGCTCGCGCGGAGCCAGGCGCTCGCGGAGGACCTCTTCCAGGACACCTGGGTCGCCGCGGCGCGGAACGCGCACCGCCTCCGGAGCGACACGCGCCTGCTCGCCTGGCTCTACGCCATCGCGCGCAACAAGCACAAGAACGCGCTCCGCACGGCGGCGCGCGACCGGCAACGGCACGCGGCGCTCGCTGCCGAGGCGGCCGAGCCGGGCGTGGTTCCGGACGCCGAGGCCGCTTCGCGGCAGCGGGCCGAGCGGCTGCGCGCCGCGCTCGCGCGCCTGCCGGACGCCCACCGCGAGGTGCTGCTCCTCTTCGCGGTGCAGGGGCTCGAGACCGAAGCGGTGGCGCGCATCCTCGAGCTCTCCGCCGACGCCGTGCGCAAGCGGCTCTCGCGCGCGCGCGCCGCGCTCCTGTGCGAGGCGGGGCTCGAGGGCGAGCGCGACGACCTCCCGAGGAGGGACGATCCATGAACGACGACGAGCTCTTCCTGGCCCTCTCGGACGGCGTGCCCGAGCTCGCGCCCGCGGTGGCCCTGCGGGTGCGGCGCGTGGCGCGGGCGACGCTCCGCCCCGCGCCCGGCACGGGTGCGGGGCTCACCCTGCCCGCGGCGCTGCGCGGCGCCGTGGTGCCGGCGCTCCTCGCCTCCGCGGCCGTCGTGCGCACCGCCCAGACGGTCGAGACGGCGCGCGTGCTCTTCGGCGGCGAAGAGCCGGTGCCGTCGGCCGACGATCCTGCCCGGTGACGGGTCCGCCGCGCGGCGCCAGGCGACGGTCGACGCCTACGCGGGCCCGTCGCCGCTCTCGCGGGGCTCGCCGTCGGGCTCGCCGTCGGCGGCGACCCCCTCGGCGCCAGGCTCGCTCGGGGCTGCGGGCTGGCCCGCGCCTTCGGCCCCGTGCTCCAGGGTGGGCTCGAAGGCGGGCGGCAGCGCCGCGCTCGCGGCGGCGGTGGCGAGCGCGAGATCTTCCTCGCGCAGGCGCCGGTCGCCCTCGGCCACGTAGCGGCCGTACTCGGCCATCGCGACCCTCACCCGCGCCACGGCGCGCGCGAAGAACACGACGCCGAGCACGGCGTATGCGGCGGAGGCGCAGAGGCTCGCGGTGACCGCGCTGTCGTCGCGCACGCGGTCGACGGCGTAAAAGACGTAGAAGGGCGAGGCGCAAGCCGACACGAGCGCGCTCGAGCGCCCGCTGCCGAAGACCCCGAACATCGCGGCCATGATCCACGGCACGACGGACACGCCGAACAGGACCGCGAGCAGGAGCACGCGCGCGACGAGTGGGGTCTGGGTGCGCGCCCGCAGGTAGGCCGACAGTCCGACGACGAACACGAAGAAGCCGGCGACATAGGCCGTCAGGACGTACACGACGAGCTCGTCGCGCCAGCTCGACGTCGGGCGCGTGAGGATGGCGACCGCCATGAGCGCCCCGATGGTCACGAGGCCGGTCACGAGCTCGAGCGCCGCAGCGCCGACGATCCCGGGCCCGAGGAAACGCCGGATGGGCCCGGCGCGCGCGGTCGCGAAGCGCGCCGACACCCGGCGCGACGGCCCCAACGGCTCCCCGGCGAAGAGGAACGCCGCGAAGGCGGCGAAGAGGCAGTAGACGCACATCGCGACGAGCGCCATCGCGAAGCGGTCGCGCGGGCGGGCCGCCGTGAAGATCGGGACGAGCGCGAGCGCGAGCAGCGCGAGCGAGGTGACGAGGTACCAGCGCTTGAGCCCGCTCGAGCGGTCGTCGCTCGGGCCGAGCAGGTTCGCCGCGGTGATCTCGTAGAGCAGCCACGCGGGCAGGGCCACCGCGGCGAGCGGCGCCACGACGAGGAGCAGCACGTACTCGGTGCCGAAGTCGGCCCGGACGAGCGCGGTCGGCAGCCACACCGCCCCGCCGCGCGGCACCTGGTGCCACTGTTCGTGCACCGGGAAGGACAGCCCCACGCCGAGCGCGACGTACACGAAGGCCGACAGGGGCAGGGCGAGCAGGAGCGTCACGACGAGCGCGCCGCGCAGGCTCTGCATCTTCGAGCTCACCGCGAGCCCGAAGGCGACGGCGAGCAGGGCCACGAGGAACAGGAACACGAACGCGAGGAACACCTCGCCCGGCGTCACGCCGCCGAACAGGAACGGCACCGCGCCGGCCGGCGCGAGCGCGACGATGTAGGTCGCGACGGCCGTGTACGCCGCGAGGAACTTGCCGCGCGCGACCTCCACCGGGCGGATGCCGGTGAGCAGCACCGCCTCCCAGGTCTTGCCCTCGCGCTCGGAGGCAATGGAGTTGGCGGCGAGGGCGGGACCCACCATCGTCACGACGAAGTAGGCGAGCGAGAAGAACACCTGGAAGAGCGCCGAGCCGACGGCGGCCGGCGATTTCCGCCCGCTCAGCGTGCCCCCGAGCGCCGCCATGAGCAGCGCGACGAGCAGCGTGAGCGTCATGAGCACGATCGGGGTGCGCACCATGCGCGCCATCTGGCGCATCTCGCGCATCCAGAGCGGGTTCGGCTCGGCGCGCCAGCGCCCGACGCGGAAGCGCATGCGGTCGACGACGCGCTGCGAGGCGGGCGCGCGGGGGGTCTCGATGCCGGTCTGCGAGCTCACGACGGCCTCCGGGTGGCCTCGAGGAAGATGCGCTCGAGCTCGTTCTGCTCGCGCTCGACGCCGACCACGCCGACGTCGCACTCGCACAGGCGCCGCACGATCTGGGCGACCTTCTCGTCGCCGCCGAGGTAGCCGACCTGCACGGCCGCGCCCGCGACCGCCACGTCCACGATGCCGGGGCCACCCTGGAGCGCGACGGCCGCCGCGGCCGGGTCGCCGAGCACGCGCAGCTTGAGGCCGCGCCGCTCGGGCGCCGGTGCCGCGACGGGCACCGCGCCCGGCACGGGCACGAGCCCGCTCGCCTGCGCGGCGCGCTGGGTGGCGAGCCGCTCACCGATCTCCCCGATCGGCCCCGACACGACCATGTGGCCCTGCTCCAGGATGCCGACCGAGGTGCACACGTCCGAGAGCTCGGTGAGGATGTGCGAGGACAGGAGGATCGTCTTGCCGAGCGTGCGGAGGTCGAGCAAGAGGTCGCGGATCTCGATGCGCGCGCGCGGGTCGAGGTCGCTCGCCGGCTCGTCGAGGATGAGCACCTTCGGGTCGTGGAGCAGGATGCGCGCCAGGCCGAGGCGCTGCTTCTGGCCCTTGGAGAGCTCGGCCACGAGCCGGTCGCGCAGCGGCACGATGTCGGTCAGCTCGAGGACGGCGTCGACCACGCCGAGCGAGTGGACGCGGTACGCGTCGGCGAAGAACTCGAGGTACTCGCGCACGGTGACGCGCTCGTACACGCCCGCGTGGTCGGGCATGTAGCCGATGATGCGCCGCACCGCATCGGGCTCGAGTGCCACGTCGATGCCGTCGATCTCGACGCGGCCCGCGAGCGGCTCGAGCAGGGTCGCCATGATGCGGATCGTGGTCGTCTTGCCCGCGCCGTTCGGGCCGATGAAGCCGTAGATCTCCCCCGGGGCGACCTCGAAGCTCACGTCGCGCAGCACGTCGAACTGCCCGAAGCGGTGCCACAGGTGGCGCACGCGGATGGCCGGCGTCGTCATGGCTCGCCTCCCCAGCCGAGCACGCGCACGAGCTGTCGGCGCTGCTCGAGCCGGAAGCCGCCGTCCTCGGTGCGCGCGTCGCCGTCGACGAGCTCCGCGAGCAGCGCCGGCACGTCGGCCGGGAACCAGTCGGCGTCGCCCACCATGCTGGCGAGCGCGCTCCACGCCTTGCCGAGACCGGGGGACCGGGACTCGACGGGGCCCTCGAAGACGTGCGTGCTCGGGCCGTACATCGTGAGCGCGCCGCCCACCGGCGAGAGCGAGCCGACCACCGTGAAGCTCGCCGACTCCGCGCTGTCGCCGTCGCCGAGCTCGGCGAGGTAGCCGAGGTCGAGACCCGCGCGTGCCGCGCTCGCGGGGGCGTGCAGGACCAGGCCGCGCAGCGTGTGGCCCGTGCGGTTGACGACGCGGACGCCCCCGCCTGCCTCGCTCGGGACGAGCGCGACGCCGTCCCCGAGGCTCGCGAGCCCGTCCTCGCGCACGAGCACGGTCTCCCAGGGCTCGAGCGGCACCTTCTCGAGGCGCAGCCCAGCGCCGTCGACTCGCAGCTCCGCGCCCCCCTCGTTCTCGCCCGAGAGCGCCAGGATGCCGGCCGGGCTCGAGGGCCACACCGTCGCGTACCCCGAGCTCGCGGCGAAGTACGCGCGGTAGCGCCGCAGCGTCCCCTGCTTCATGCCGGCCCCGGCCTCGACGATCGACAGGCTGCGCGCCCGGCCCACGCAGCCCTTGGCCGCGAAACCGACCACCACCACCGCGGCGAAGCAGCCGGCCGCGATGAGCGCCAGCGAGGGCAGGGCCGCGAGCGGCTTGCCCTTCTTGCGCCAGCGCCCGAAGTTCACCGGACCGGCGAGGATGGCGTAGGCGCACAGCACGAGCGTCGCGATGACGATGCCCCAGCGCGAGCTCTCGTTCGGATCGAGCAGTCGCCGCACGTCGCGCGGCGGGATCTCGAGATCACCCGGCGGGAACAGCACGCTCGCGCGCCGCTCGAGTGCCCGGCGCAGGAGGTCGAGGATGCGGTTGTGCACCCAGCCCGAGTCGAGCCCCGGGCGGTGCAGCGGGTCGAAGCCGAGCAAGTGCACCTCGCCGAGGCCGTAGGCGGCGCTCGCACCGTAGAGGCTCGGGCGCAGGTTGCCGCCCGCGTAGCTCGCGAGCTCGGGCAAGAGGGCCGGCTCCGGGAGCCACACGTTCGGCAGGAGCCGCCCGGTCGCCCCGGCGCTCGTGTCGATCTCGAGCGTGCGCAGCGTCTCCGGCGCGGCCGGCAGCTTCCGGACCTCGCCGCCGACGAGGAGCGCGACGACCTCGCTACGCAAGTCTTCGGGCCGGCTCGGCACGAGCGCGAGCGTGCCGCCGCCGAGCACGTAGGTGCCGAGCGCGGCGAGCGCGGTCGGCCCCAGGTGCACGAGCTCCTCGGTGCCGAGGAGCACGGCCGCGGCGCGCGCGTAGCCGACGGCGTAGTCGGGCAGGACGGGATCGCCCGTCGCGGGGTCGAACTGGGGCGCGGCGATGTCCGCGCTGCCCCCGGGAGTCGTGGCGTAGCCGGGGCCGCCCGAGCGCGCCCACGGCCAGCGCCGCGAGGCCACCGCCGCCCCGCGCAGCTGCGAGCCGAGCGCCATGCTCCGGTCCACGACGACGAGCTCGACCTCGTTGCCGGTGCTGCGCGCCACGCCGCGCTGGAACAGCACTTCGCCGTCCTCGTCGAGCACGCGCGCCATCACGTCCTCGAGCTCGGAGAGCCGCACCGGCACGTGCACGAGCACCTCGTCGTGCGCCGCGAGCGCGAAGGGCACGTGGGTCGCCGGACCGGGTGCGGCGCTGCCCCAGAGCTGCTCGACCGCCACGCGCACCTCGCCCGCGATCGTGTCGCCGTGGCTCGCGATGCGGACGGCGACCTCGCCGAAGCCCATCGGCAAAAGGGTGTTCGGGCCGAGCACGGGCTGCACGCTCACGTCGAGCTTCGGCCGGTCGGCGAATGCGCCGCGTGGCGCGAAGAGACCGAGCACCGCGAGCACGGAGAGCGCCCCGAGCGCCGCCGCGAGCGCGGTCCGTACGCCCGCGCGGCTCATGTGTGCGCTCGCGCCTGCTCCACGCGCTCGGGGCGCGCGGGGACGGCCGCGACGACGGCCTCGACCACGGCGTCGGTGGTGATGCCGTCCGCCTCGCCCTCGAAGGACCGGATGAGTCGGTGGCGCAGGACCGGCTTCGCGACCCGCTCCACGTCCGCGAAGGATGCGTGCGGTCGCCCCTCGAGCAGGGCCGCGGCCTTCGCCGCGAGCACGAGCGACTGCCCGCCGCGCACGCCCGCCCCGTAGCGCAGCGCGCGCCGCACGAGCTCGGGCGCGGTGGGCGCCTCGGGGTTGCTCGCGAGCGCGAGGCGCGCGGCGTAGCGCATGACGGGCTCGGCCACGGCGACGTCGCGGCACGCGTCGCGGAGCGCGAGGATCTCGTCGCGGCCGAGCACGCGCTCGGGCGGCGGGCGGTCGCGGCCGGTCGTGCGCGCGAGGATCTCGGTGAGCACGTCCTCGTCCGGCGTCGGCACCAGGATCTTGAGCAGGAAGCGGTCGAGCTGTGCCTCGGGCAGCGGGTAGGTGCCCTCCATCTCGATGGGGTTCTCGGTGGCGAGCACGAAGAAGGGCTCGACCATGGCATGGCGCACGCCCGCGATGGTGCAGGCGTGCTCCTGCATCGCCTCGAGCAGGGCGCTCTGGGTCTTCGGCGTCGCGCGGTTGATCTCGTCGGCGAGCACCACCTGCGCGAAGATGGGCCCCTTGTGCAGGGCGAAGCGCCGCCCGCCGCGCTCGTCCTCGACGAGCACGTTCGTGCCCGTGACGTCGCTCGGCATCAGGTCGGGCGTGAACTGGATGCGCGAGAAGTCGAGCTCGAGCGCGTGCGCGAGCGTGCGCACGAGCAGGGTCTTGCCGAGCCCGGGCGCGCCCTCGAACAGCACGTGCCCGCCCGCGCAGAGCGCCCACAGGGTCTGGGTGACCACCTCGTGCTGCCCGACGATCACCTCGCCGATGGCCCGGGTGAGCGCCGTGGCCGCGGCGCGCGCCGTCTCGAGCTGTCGTTCGAAGTCGCTCATCGCCAGCTGCTCGTCGCCGGGCAAGCTAGCACGGGGGCGCCGACGGGTGCGCGTCTGCCCTGCGAGGGCGTCGTTCGACGACAACGCGTCGGCGGGTGGCTATCCTGAGGACGAGGTCTACGGCACCTGCGCGCCCGTCTACGGACGGCCGAACGCAGGTGGCTCTCGCGCTCGCCGAGCGCTACCGAAGGAGGTGCGACATGAGCCGGATCAACGGTGGCATGAGTCGTGGAATCGCGGCCGCGGCAGCGGTCGTGGCCGTGGCGCTCGGCGCCCAGCTCGGGGCCTGCGCGGGCGTCGGCGCCTGCGTGTCGGGACCGGTGTCCTACTCGTACGGCCAGCGCGTGTACTGCTACGACGACTGGGACGCCGCCGAGTGCGAATCGAACGACGACCAGCAGGTCAACGGGGCCTCCTGGTCGTTCTACGGCGGGGACACCTGCTGGGACCGCGGCCTCACCACGGGCAGCAATCCCTGGCCGTGATCCACCCCGCCCTACCGCCCCGCTCGAGCGCCACGCCTTCGTCGCGACGCGGCGCTGACCGGGAGGCGTCGCCGCCGCGGCACCGGCCGAGCGCGCGATCGGCGCGCCCGGCGGGGCGCCGGCCCGCTATGCTCGGCGAGGCATGATCCTCCAGTGCAAGAACTGCGGCGCACCGCTCGACGTGCAGCCGAAGGCGCTCTACACGAAGTGCAACTACTGCGGCACGACGTCGAAGCGCCGCGAGCTCACGACCCAGTTCGGGCAGACGCCGCCCGGCTGGACGCCGCCGCCGGTCTGGACGCCGCCGCCGACGTTCCACGTGCACACGCCGCTCGCGTACCACCAGGTCTCGCGCGCCTACCGTGCGGGCGGTGGGGCGGTGGCGATGGTGGTGCTCATGCCGCTCTTGATGGCGGGCGGCATCGCGTTCTTCGTGTGGCGACAGGTCGACCAGGCCATGAGCGGCTTCGGGAGCTCGAACCGAGAGAGCCCCACGGCCAAGGACCTCGCGTGGGACGGCAAGAGCACGCTCAGCTGCAGCTCCCTTCAGAGCTACGACGTGAGCGGCGTCGACGTCGCCACGAGCCTCGACGTCGCCATCGACGCGAGCGGCAGCTGCGAGGTGCACATCAAGAACAGCACGCTGCGCGCCGACACGCTCGCGACGGCGTCGGGCGCGGCGAAGATCTACATCACGGACTCGACCCTGATCGTCGGCACGAGCGGTGTCGTGGCGGGCAACTCGTCGCGCATCGAGCTCTCGGGCGTCACGCTGCGGCTCGGCGCGGGTCGCGCGAGCCTCGACGGCGTGACGGCGATCGAGACCAAGTTCGGCTCGGGCGAGGTGGCCGTCCTGACGAGCACCATCGAGGTCGGCACGGCCGGCCAGCCCGGGGAGGCCTACCTCGTGAAGTCCAACGGCGGAGCGGTGTCGTTCCGCGGCGGCAGCGTCACGGGCCGCTACAAGATCCTCGCCGACTTCTTCGGGGGCAAGATCGAGACGGTGGGCATCGAGCTCGCGCCCACGGCCATCGAGGGCGAGGGCGCCCACAAGGTGCGCGGCATCCGCGTGGCGGCAGGGCCTGCGAGCGCTGCCTCGAGCGGCGCGCCCGCCCCCGGCGCCCCGCGGCCACCGGCCGTCGCGCCCCCGAAGTCGCCGCCGAAGAGCGCCCCGCCGCCACCCCCGCCGCCGCCGCCTGCCCCGCCTCCCAAGGCGACGACCACGACGACGCGCAGGCGCTGAGCGGAGGGCGCGCGACCGAGCCCGGCCGCGCCCTCAGCCGAAGGTGCGCGCGAAGAGGGTGTCGATCGCGGCCTGGCCGTTCGACTCGAGGAAGCGCGTGCCGGTGCCGCAGAACAGCGGCTGTCGGATGACCGCCTCGGCCTCGGGCCGCCACACGCCGCCGCTCCAGCGAAACCAGGCGTCCTTCGGCTGGTCGAAGGCGTAGAGCGGCGTGTTGAGGATCTTGGCGTACTCGGCCGCGACGCCGGTGCCGCCCGTCACGGTGTCGTCCTCGTTGATCTTGCCGACGAGGAAGACCTCCTGGGCGTTGTGCACCTGGTGCCAGATGGTCTGGAGCACCTTGCGGAAGAGCGCCGTGTCCGGGTACTTGCGGTGCATCAGCTTGCTCACGTAGCCGATGCTCACGTCGCCGCGCCGGAGCTCCGCGTTGGTGAGGATGCGTCGGCCGCGCTGGCGGGCGGGGTTGTGGCCCTCGAAGGTGAAGTTCACCTCGTCGACGCGGTGACGCTCGGCCGCCGCGCCGAACGCCGCCTCTGCACCCGCCGCACCACCGCTGAAAAGCAAACAGTCCTCGCGAATCATGTCGTCCTCCGGAAAAAGGGAACGCCTTCTGACTCATCGCGGGCCCCTAGTCAAATGCGGCGTGGGCTTGCCGCGCGCTCGTCGCGCTCTATCTCGTCAACAAGGCAGGCTGGGCGCGCTTCATGCCGAGCGCGTCCGCGACGCACGTGGCCACCCTGGCCGACGACGGGAGCTGGGCCGAGCGCAACCGCCCGGTGCTGCGCATGGCCGTCATGATGGGCTCGACGCTGCAGATGACCATGATCATGGTTGCGGCGCTCGTCGGCCGGATCGACGTCTACCTGTGGACGACGCTCACCCTGGGCAACCTGTGGGCGCTCGGGACCCTCCTCTTCGAGCGGCGCGCGGCGCAAAAGGCGCTGCGGGTCGTGACGCCCGCGCCACTACCCCCCAACCAACCGGTACCGAAAGGCTGAGCCGCCATGCGTGTCGTCCTCCTCGCCGCGGGGCGCGCCGAGCGTCTGCGCCCCCTCACGGACGCGACTCCGAAGTGCCTGCTCGAGGTCGGCGGGGCGAGCATCCTCGCGCGCGCGATCCGCATCCTCGCCGGTCAGGGGCTGCGGCGCTTCACGGTGGTCGACGGGTTCGAGGGGGACAAGCTCCGCGCGGCGCTCTTCGCGGAGTTCCCGGCCGAGTGGTTCACGCTCGTGCGCAACGAGATCTGGGCGACCACCAACAACTCGCACTCGCTCTGGCTCGCGCGCGGCGCCGACACGGGGCCGATGCTGCTGCTCGACGGCGACCTCGTCTTCGAGCCCGAGGTCGTGCGGCGGTTGCTCGCGGCGGGCCCCCCGAACCGCCTCGCGCTCCGGAGCGAGGGAGGCGTCGGCGAGGAAGAGATCAAGATCGTCGTCGGGCCCGACGGGCGCGTGACGGACATCGGCAAGACCATCCCGCCGAGCGCGGCCGTGGGCGAGTCGGTGGGGCTCGAGATCTTCTCGGCCGACTTCGCGCACAAGCTCTGGCACACGCTCGAGCGCCGCGCCCGACACGAGGGCGGCGCTCACGAGTGGTACGAGGCGTCGTTCCTCGAGCTCATCCAGGCCGGAGAGGCGATCTACCCGGTCGATCTCGGCGCGCTGTCGTGCCTGGAGGTCGACACGGCCGCCGACCTCGAGCGCGCGCGGCGCGTGTTCGGTGCCGACGGCGGCGGGCCCGATCACTCGGGCTGGAAGTAGCGCCCGACCTGCTCCCGGTACTCCTCGGGCACGTCCCCGTTCTCGACGGCGCCGACCTCGGCCGGGCCCACGCGGCCGAGCGCGCCCGTGCCCGCCTTGTTGGCGGTCTCGCCGGCGACGCCGGGGCTCCGGCCGGGGATCGTGCCCGGGTTCGGGGCGCCCGGGCCGAGGCGTCCGTCGACCTTCGCGCGGAGCTCGCCGCCCGCGACCGGGTCGGTGTGACCGGCGTGCTCGCCGGGGCCCTCGCCGCCGCTCGGGCCGTTGGGTCCGCCCGGTTTACCGTTCGGGCCGCTCGGGTCGCCGGGCGTGCCGTTCGGTCCGCCGGGCGTGCCGTTCGGGCCCGCCGTGCCCGCGCCATTCGGTCCGTTCGGGTCGCCGGGCGTGCCGTTCGGGCCCGCCGTGCCTGCGCCATTCGGGTGCGCCGCGCCCGAGGTGCCCTGCGGTGCGGCCTGTCCGGGGGCCGGCGTCGGGATCGGCACCGCGCCGAGCGCGCGCTCGGCCTCTGCGAGGCCCTGCTGCGCGCCGTCGAGCCCGCGCTCGACCTTCTCGCCGTCGCTTGGCGGCGGGGTCTCGGAGAGCTTCCTCAGCATCTCGGCGAGCTCCTTCTGCCCCTCCGGGCTCCCGAGGGCCTGCTCGAGCTTCGCGAGCTCCTTCGGCCCGGGCGCCAGGAGCTCGGAGCCGTTCGGGTCCAGGGCCTTGCCGAGCTCGCGCAGCTTCTCGGCGAGCTTCTGCCGCTCGGCGTCGGAGAGGCCCTCGAGCGCCTTGGCGAGCGCCTTGGCCAGATCCTGCGCGGCCCGCGGCGAGCCCGAGCGCTTCATCTGCTCGAGCGCCTTCTGCGCGTCGGGCGAGAGGCCGTCCCCGAAGGCCTGCGCGAGCGCGCGCAGCGCGTCCGCACCGGCGCCGCGCTCCTCGAGCCGCTCCCGCTGCTCCTCGAGCGCGCGCGCCACGCCCTCGGCCTGGGCCTTGCGCGCCGCAAGGGCGGCCTCTTCGAGCAGCTTCCTCGCGAGCGCGCGGTCGCGCGCCTCGAGCTCGGTCGCGAGCTTCGCCATCTCCTCGTCGAAGCGCGTGAGGTCACGGTCGCCGAGCGCCTTGCGGGCGGCGTCGAGGCGCGCGTCGCCGGCGAGCTTGCCGAGCGCGGCCTCGAGCCCGGCGCGCTCCTCGCCCGCGCCGAAGCGCTGGCGCTCGGCCGCCACCGCCTCCGCGAGCTTGCCGAGCTCGTCGAGCGCCTCGCGGCGCGGCATCCCCGCCGCGAGCTTCTGGCGCAGGGCGTCGGCCCGCGCGGCGATGGCCCGCAGCCGCTCGCGCTCGGCAGCGTCGCGCGGCTCGAGGCTCGCGAGCTTCTGGACCGCCTCGAGGCCCGCGAGGTCGGCTTCGGTCACGAGCTCGCTCCCGGGCGGCGGCAGCGGCGGCGGCGGCAGGGCAGGCAGGGGCAACAGCGACAGGGCGACGATGCCGCCCGCCGCGAGCGGGATCGCGACGTGCCACCGATGCCACACGCGCGGGCCACGAGCCCGGCGCCGCCGCCCGAGCGCCCGGGTCGCGCGTCCCACCACGGCGTCGTGCGCCGGCGCGTCGGGCGCGAGATCGAGCGCCGTGGCGATGGCCTCCTCGGCGCCGAGCTCGCCGTCGAGGTACAGGGCGACGTCGGTGTCGTCCCAGCGCCGCCGCCGCGCGAGCCACGCGCCCGCGAGCGCGCCCGCGAGCGCGAGACCCGCGGCGACGATGGGGCGCAGCGAGCCCAGCCGGAGCTGCCACGCAAGGGCGGCCGCTCCGACACCCACCGCGAGGCCGAGCGCCGCGCCCGTCGCGATCTTGCTCGCCGCGAGCCGCGTCCGCACGCGCCGCGCCTGGGCGCGGAACCGGGTGGCGAAATCTGCGGCGAGGGCGGTCATGGTCGGGGGGCTCGCGATGTCCGAGGATGGAAGAGACGTGCGACGGCCGCAATCGGTTCAGCCCCCGGCCGCGAGCGTGGCGGCGCCCCGTGGCGAGGCGTCGCGACGCCTCGGCTCAGGGTGCCGCGCGGCGGGCGAGGGGCTTCTGTTGGGGCACGCGCAGGGTCGGCTTGCCCGGCCCGCGCTCGGTCGCCTTGCCCACCGCGCGCGGGGTCGGCTTGCCGGGCTTGCCCGGGGCCGGCTTGCCCGGCACGCGCGCGGGTCGCTCGCGCTCGAGCCGCGCCAGCATCGCGTCGCGCAGCGCGACGACCTCGCGGACGGCCTTCGGCGTCGGCAGATCGCGCCAGACCGAGCCGGCCTTCGTGCGCGAGCGCTGGCGCCCGCAGTAGATCTGCTTCGACGGCCGGCTGTAGCCCCCGTAACCCGCCAGGATCTGCGCCGCGTCGGGCGCCTTGCCGGTGAGTCGGGTGCAGAGGTCCTTCCAGGAGGTGATCGCCCGCCCCATGGCCTCGATGTTGGTCGTGGGGTCGAGCAGGGCAAGGCGCCGGGCCCGACAAGGCTCGGACTCGCGACCGCCCTGGCAGGCCGGGTCGGAGGTGTAGCGGATCTGCGCGAGGCCGATGTCCTGACCGTCGCGGCCGACGGCGTCGGCCCGCCAGTGGCTCTCGTGCTCGATGATCGCCCAGCCGAGCAAGGCGTCGAAATCGTGCGCCCGGGCGACTCCGACGAGCGTCGTCGCGAGCGCGTGGCGCGTCGCCGCCGGTAGCTCGGCGTGCGTCGCGCCGAGCGCGTGCTCGATGTCCGCGACCGAGCGCGGCGGCGCGGCGGGCTTGGCCGCGTGTGCGGCGGACGCGCCGAGCGACGCGGCGAGCGCGAGCGCAACGACGGCAAGGCCAGCGACGAGCCGCATCCGGTCTGCATAGCGAGCGGAGCGGCGCGGAGCCAATTTTTCTCGCGGGACGGCAGGTCGGCCGCCTGCGGCGCGGCGCGTGGCAGGCCGGCGCGCTACGGCGCCGCCGTCGCGGACGAGGTGGCGCTCGGCGCCGACGCGGCCGATGCCGCCGCGCGCGGCGAGCGCGTCGTGACCCGCACCCCGCCGCGCTCGAGCTCGTCGCGCAGCCGCTCGAACGCGCCGAAGGGCGTGTCGCCGACGACGTGCAGGATGGCCTCGCCGGCGGGCCGGCACGCGGCGAGCGCCTGCGCCGGCGTCACGGCTCGCCCGTCGAGCGTGAGCCCGGTCGCATCGAGACGGAGCGCGCACGGGCCGGCGGCGGTCGCCGGCGCCGAGCTCGTCGCCCCGGCGGGGCCCGTGGCGGTTGCGGCGCTGCCGTTGCCGCTCGCCGTACCCGTGCCGCCCCCTCCGAGCCAGCCCGCGCCGCCGCAGCGGAACCAGCCGAGCACGAGCGCGGCGATGGCGGCGGCTGCGAGGAGCAGGATGACGAAGCTCGTGCGACTGCTGCGCACGACGACGCGCGTCTGCGGCTCTTTGCTCATGGTGGCCCGTCCGGATCGAGCTTGCTCGGATCGATGAGGAGCGCAACCCCGTTCGCGTCCTCGAGGCATTGCTTCACGTCGGTGCGGATGCCGTTGGCCAGCGTGAACGGCAGCTCGCCGAGCGGCCGCGTGGTGCTGACCACGATGAGCAGGCGCCCGAGCCGCCCCTCGGGGTCCACGCGCCTGCGCACGAGCGGGCACAGCCGGAGCTCGGGCGAGGTGTCGCCGAGGTACTCGAGCTTCACGTCGCTGTCCGGCGAGCTCCGCACGAGCGGAATGCCGGGCGCCTGCGCGGGGTCGCCGCGCCGCTCGAGCGCGACGATCTCCCCGGCCCCGGACACGACGACGAGCACGAGCTCGTCGGTCTGGATGGCGGCGACGAGGCGCGCCGCGAGCGCGAGCGCGGCGCTCTCGGCGGATACGTCGGGCGGGGCCGCGTCGGCGGCGGCGTCGGCGCCGGCGTCCGCCGGGGGCGCGCCGGCGTCGGCCTGGTCGTGGCCGGTCGTCGCGGCCGGGTCGCGCTCGGTGGCCCCGACCTGGATCAGGGCCGCGAAGGAGATGATGAAGAGCACGTCGAGCAGCGACGTGAGCTCCGCGGGGCGGCGACGCTGGCGCGCCATCAGGCTGGTGCCGCCGCTGCGACCGCCGGCGCCTCCACGTGCTGCGCCAGGGCCTCGATGTTCTTGTCGCACTCGTCGGCTTCGATCTCGATGTCCTGTCCGTAGCGCCACGACAGGAAGATGCTGAAGAGCAGTCCGACGATCGTCGTCCACACGGCGAGGCCGAGCGGCCGCAGGAGCTCGCGCACGTCGCCCTGCCCGACGAGCAGCGACAGGCCGAGCCCGAGCACGGTCCCGAGCAGTCCGAGCTGGCGCAGCAGATCGACCCAGAACGCGAGCGACGCCTCGAGCCGGCGCGCGTCGTGTTGCCACTCGCGCAGCTTGCGCCGCCGCATGTCGGGCCGGGTCTCGTTCCGCAGATCGCGCAGCTGATCGCGCACCAGGCGTGCGAGCCGGCCGCTCCGTCCGCGCGGCTGTGGATCGCCGTGATCGGCCTCCGGCTCGGGCGCCGTCACGAGCAGGGCGAGGGGTCCACGCGCGTCGAGCTCGCGATGGATCTGGTCGTTGCGCTCCTTGACGACCGCGAGCGTCGTCGCGAGCTGGTTCAGGCCGAGCGCGAACACGGCCGCGATGAGCACGCACGACGCGGCGACCATGACCCAGCTGTTCAGGAACTCGAGCACGGCCCGGCGATAGTCGGCCGCCGCTGTCGGCACTGTCAAGCGCGCGCCACGGTCGCGAGACCGCTCGCGGCGCGGGGACGACTCAGAGGCCGAAGTGGCGCTTCACGGCGGCGAGCAGCGCCGCAGGCGGGGCGTCGCCGGTGAGCTCCCGCAGCTCGCCGCGGCCGAGCTCGGTCGTGCCCGCGAGGACGACGACGGCATCGCCGAGCTTGGGGTCGCCCTCGTAGGTCACCGCGACGCCGAGGGCGGCGAGCTCCTTCGAGAGGGCGCTCGTCTCGAGCGCCGTCCTCGCTTTGCGGAGCTGGTTCGGCGGCGTGTCCATCACGAAGGTCATCGGGCCGTGGCGCACCACCACCGCGCGCGCGCCGGCTGGGACGGCTGCCGAGGCCGAGCCACTCGCCGGAGCCGGCGCCGACGCGGAGGCAGGAGCCGGCGCCGAAGCGAGCGCTGGCGCCCCGGAGGGCGGCGCGAGCGGCGCGGCGGTCACCGTGGCGGTCGGTCCCCCGCTACCGGGCGGCTTCGAGCCGGCGCAGGCAGCGAGGGAGAGCACGAGGACGAGCGACGGAGCGGGGCGAAAGGACACGAGCACCTCCAGAGGTCCGCCGAGGCTACCTCTTTGTCCGTGCGCGGCAAGCGCCGGGCCCACGGGCCCCGCGCCGAGGGCAAGTCCTCTCGCAGGCGGCGACTCAGAGCGTGAGCACGAATCGGCAAGCGACCGTGCGTTGCGAGATCTGGGGTCGAGTGGCCCCGAGCGAGCCCTGGACCCTTGCCGAAGCAGCAGGCGGCATCCGGACCGAAGCTGTTACCCTCACCCCCCGGCCCCCTCTCCCGAGGGGAGAGGGGGTGGTCCATGTCGGAGACTTCCGTCGTTGGCGGTCGGAAGACGAAGCGCGCTAGCGGGCGCCGAGGCGCACGGAGCAGTCGGCGGATCCGGTCGAGTCCGCGCTCGGGGCCGTGGAGGTCACCACCTGACGCCGCCGCCGACTCGCTTACAGAGCTCCCGGAATCCCATGGATTTCGCCGCTGTCACCCCCCCTCTCCCCTCGGGAGAGGGGGCCGGGGGGTGAGGGTAACTGCGTCGCTCCGGATGCCGCGTGCCGAGAGCCAAGGGTCCAGGGCTCGCTCGGGCTCGTCTCCAAACCAAGCTCAACCTCGTCCCCTCGATCACAGACTTCACAACGACCGGTTCGCACGCCAATTCCTGCTCAGGCTCTCAGGTCTTGCTGTGCGTCGTGCGCACGCGCTCGTCGGCGGCGTCGACGCGCGCGGACTGCTCGCGGCGGTAGCGCTCGAGCTCGCCGGCGATGCGCGGGTCGTTGGCGCCGAGAATCGCGGCGGCGTAGAGGCCCGCGTTGCGCGCGCCCGCGACG
The DNA here is from genome assembly GCA_016212965.1 of Myxococcales bacterium. Taxonomy (GTDB): domain Bacteria; phylum Myxococcota_A; class Polyangia; order Polyangiales; family Polyangiaceae; genus JACRDA01. The sequence continues at coordinate 1,498 of JACRDA010000458.1, read as the reverse complement.
CCGACCGACGCGAGCGGGATGCCGGGCGGCATCTGCACGCTCGAGAGGAGCGCGTCGACGCCCCCGAGCGTGCCGCCTGCGATGGGCACGGCGACGACCGGCAGGGTCGTGTGGGCCGCGACGACGCCCGCGAGGTGGGCCGCGCCGCCCGCGGCGGCGATGACGACGCCGAAGCCCGCGTTGCGCGCCCCGAGGGCCAGCTCGCGCACGCGCTCCGGCGTCCGGTGCGCCGAGGCGACCCGCACCTCGTAGCGGATGCCGAGCTGGTCGAGCACCTCCCAGGCGGGCTTCAACTGCTCGAGATCGGAGTCCGACCCCATGATGACGAGAACCCTCGCGTCGGCCATGTGCTCTCCCTCCAGCTCGTGGTGGCGCGTCAGTGCGCCGGCGTCTGCCAGTCCGCGCCGATGTCGCGGCGGTAGTGCATGCCCTCGAAGCGGATGCACTCGGCGGCGCGGTACGCGCGCGCCCGCGCCTCGGCGGGGCTCTCGGCGGTGCTCGTCACCGTGAGCACCCGGCCGCCGGACGTGACGATGCGCCCGTCCTCTTCGGCCGTGCCCGCGTGCAGCACCGTCGTCTCCGGGATGGCGGCGGCTGCCTCGAGGCCCTCGATGGGGGCGCCCGTCTCGGGTCGCTCCGGGTAGCCGCGCGAGGCGAGCACGAGCGCGACCGAGCAGCGCCCCGGCACCACGCGGACCGCGCTCGGGTCGAGCGCCCCGCGCGCGGCCCCGGCGAGGAGCTCGGCGAGATCGCCCTCGCAGAGAGCGAGCAGGGCCTGCGTCTCCGGGTCGCCGAAGCGCACGTTGTGCTCGAGCAGCCAGGGCTCGCCCGCGGCGTCCACCATGAGCCCCGCGAAGAGCACGCCGCGGAACGGGCGGCCCTCCTGGCGCATGCCGGCGAGCGTCGGGGCGAGCACGCGCGTCGCGATGCGCTCGGTGAGCGCGGCGTCGACCGCCACCGGCGCCACGGCGCCCATGCCGCCCGTGTTCGGGCCGCGGTCGCCGTCGCCCACGCGCTTGTGGTCGCGCGCGACCGGCAGCACGAAGAGCCGCTCGCCGTCGCAGATCGCGTGCACGGAGAGCTCGACGCCCGCGAGCCGGTCCTCGATGACGATGCTCGCTCCGGCATCGCCGAAGCGCCGCTCGACGAGCATCGCGTGCGCTGCGGCGCACGCCTCGTCGGGGGACGACGGCACGACGACGCCCTTGCCGGCGCACAGGCCGTCGGCCTTGACGACCACGTCCCGGCCGCGGCCGCGGATGTAGCGCTCGGCCTCGGCGAAATCGCTCGTCGCGAGGAAAGCGGCCGTCGGGATCTTGTGCCGCTCGACGAAGCGCTTGAGGAAGACCTTCGAGCCCTCGAGGGCGGCGGCGGCCCGGCTCGGCCCGAAGGCGGCGATCCCGTCGGCGGCGAGCGCGTCCACCGTCCCGGCGCAGAGCGGCGCCTCGGGCCCGACGACCACGAGATCCGCCCGCGCCGCGCGGGCGACGGCCGCGCG